>NZ_CP123229.1:3138056-3475834 GCF_029855125.1 Methylocapsa sp. D3K7 | reverse complement strand
TATCGAACAGCGGCTGCTCGAAGCCGATGTCGTAGCCGATGCTTTCCTCAGGTTTCAGATTTGGATTGCCGAAGAAACGAAAGGCCGGAAAATTGACGTAGAGTTCGCTCAACGTCGGCGGCTTGAAGCCAGTGCCGATACTTCCCTTCAAGACCGTTTCGCTCCACGGCACATGAAAACTTGGAGCAAATCGGTATGTCGTGTGCCCGCCGAATTGATCATTGGCATCGTAGCGAATGTTGGAAGCCAGAAAAAATCTGTCGTCGTAGCGCGTCAGCAGCTGCAAATATCCAGCTTTATTGGCGTTGCGGGCAAAAGTGGGAGCCGCATATAATTGATCATTCTTATCCTCGAACCCGGCAATCAACGTCCAATCCTTGGCGAGGTCGAGTTCACCTTGCCAGTCGGCTTGCAGTCTTTGCCCGAGATTGCTTGTTGGCAGGGTGACGCCAAATGCCGTGTCCGGGTCTTTCTCAAGAGCATAGGCTTGCGTGTAATTGAGACCGAAGCGGTTTTTCAAAATACCATCGAAGGCCGACCAATTCGCCTCGCCCCGTGTGTACAGCTGATTGTTCCGCTGCGTGCTTTGCAATGCCGCCGGGGTGGCCGGAAACGTCGAGAAATCATTCCCCGTAAAGTGCAGCGTCGAATCGATATAACGGGCGACCAGGCTCGCATCCACGGTATCGCTGAGATGCGCGCCAAATTTGGTCGAGAGCGTCCAATTCTCATAGGCATTGCCGATCCCCAGACGCCCTGGCGGCAGCAATTCAGGCGGCGTCACTTGCGTATCCGCCACATTGAAATGCGCGAGATTCATATAATAGCTGAAAACCGGCGTCGCGCCGCTGAACCCCATCACCTCGTTCAGCGTGCCGAAGGAGCCGCCTTCGATCAGCGCCTTCGCCTTGGGAGGCCCCTCGCCGCTTTTCGTGGTGATCGAGATGACGCCGCCGATGGCGTCAGCGCCATAAAGGCCGCTTTGCGGACCCCGCAATACTTCGATGCGGTCGATATCGTACGTCAGCAATTGACCGAAATCGAAAGCGCCGGTAGGATTGCTTGGATCGCTCGCATCGATACCGTCGATGAGAACCTTGACTTGGTTCGCGTTCGTACCCCGGACGAATACCGAAGTTTGGCCGCCCGGCCCGCCCGTTTGCACGACATTGAGGCCAGGCGCGAGGCTTAACGCATCGGGCACGGTGCGGCGTTGCTCGCGCTCGATCTCCGCCGAATCGATGACCGTGACGGAGCTGCCAACATCGGTGAGCGGTTCCGGCGTGGTGGTCGCGCTGACCGTCACCTCTGGAACTTCGATTGCATTGGACGCTGTGCTCGCATCTTGCGCTTGCGGGGCTGCCGCTTGTGCTTCCGGCAATACAGTTTCCTGCGCACCGAGCGGTCTTGCGGCAAGACAAACCACTGGCGGCGCCAGCAGCAGCAACGGCACTCGCCGCATGAAGAAATGGGCAGCCAAAAGGGAGCCGCGCTTGGCGGCAGCAAAATCGGAGATAGGCACGAAAAACCTCGCAGTGAACGTGGACCGTCACTGCGAATTGAACTTTGCCTGCGATGCCTTGCGAACCGGCATGCAGGCTTCGTTCCCCCGGTGCACCCCGCCCGGCGATTTCACACGTGACCACGGCTTGGAGGCAGGTCTCCTGGCTCGCAGGTCAGTGCTTGCGGCCGCCTTCCCAAGAGCCAAAGCTCCAAGTGGCATTGTGGCCGAAAACTCGCTGCTTACAGTTGCGGGGGCAGCCATGGCGTTGCGCGTAATCGCGCGCACCACGTTCCCTTTTGATCCCTTGCGGGAACCACCAAGGCTGCAAGATGAATTTACGGCCAAGCTCTGTCAAGCAGCGAACGCGGCATCGCCGCAAAACCCTTGTACCTGTGACATTCCGGTGCTAGAACAAAAAATGAACGAGGGCAGCTGGGATTCTCGGGGATAACTGGCGCGAGAGACCTCATAAACGGCGCCTTCAAGGCGCGTGCATGCAAGATATGCGGCTTGCAGAAATTGCCTTTCGGCCTGTGTGTCTGTTTTCATCAAAGGAGAAAATTATGGCTGGGAGTGTCAACAAGGTCATTCTCGTCGGCAATCTCGGCCGCGATCCGGAAGTGCGGCGCACCGGCGCCGGCGATCCCATCGTCAGCTTCTCCGTCGCGACCTCCGAGACCTGGCGCGACAAAGCCACCGGCGAGCGCAAGGAGCGCACCGAATGGCACAATGTCGTGATCTTCAACGAGAACCTCGGCAAGATCGCCGAGCAATATTGTAAGAAGGGCACGAAGGTCTATCTCGAAGGGCAATTGCAGACGCGCGAATATACTGACCGTGACGGCAATCAGCGCAAGGCGACGGAAGTGGTGTTGCAACGCTTTCGCGGTGAACTGACGCTTCTCGACAGCCGCGGCCGGGGAGAAGGCGCCGAGGATGGCTATGAGTCGGCCAATACATCGTTTGGCCGTTCATCGCCGATGGAGCGCCCGGCGGCGGAGCGGCGTCCGGCCGCCGCAAGCCGCGCCGCCGATATCATCGACGATGACATCCCCTTTTAGGGCATACGTCCAGCGATTGCCCTTCCGAACGCAGCAATACGGCAAAATCACAGGATAGGAGTTGCCGTTCCGCGGCGGGCCGGAGTAAAATCCGGCCATCCTCCCGCATAGATTTCACGCGATTTTCTAGGACAGTTTTTCTTGGCCGACACAGACGACACCACCTCGCCCCCAGGCTCCGGCGTCCGGCCGGTTTCGATAACCGACGAAATGCGCAATAGCTATCTCGATTACGCAATGAGCGTGATCGTCAGCCGGGCGCTTCCCGACGTGCGCGACGGATTGAAGCCCGTGCACCGGCGCATTTTCTATTCGATGCACGAAAACAATTATACGCCGGACCGTCCTTATGTGAAATGTGCCCGCATCGTCGGCGATGTCATGGGTAAATATCATCCGCATGGCGACACCGCGATCTATGACGCGCTGGTGCGGATGGCGCAGCCCTTCTCGATGCGCCTGCCTTTGATCGATGGGCAAGGCAATTTCGGTTCGGTGGACGGCGACCCGCCGGCCGCCATGCGTTACACAGAATCGAGACTTGCCCGCCCGGCCCTGGCTCTGCTTGAAGACATCGATGCGGACACTGTCAATTTTCAGCCAAATTACGACGGCAAGGAACATGAGCCGGTCGTTCTTCCGGCGAGGTTTCCAAATCTCCTCGTCAATGGGGCCGGCGGCATTGCTGTCGGTATGGCGACCAACATTCCGCCGCATAATCTCGGTGAAGTCATCGATGCAACGATCGCCCTGATCGAGCGGCCAGAAATGACCGTCGAGGATTTAATGGCGATCGTCCCCGGCCCCGACTTTCCGACCGGCGGTTATATTTTGGGGCGAGCAGGCATCCGCGCCGCTTATACGTTTGGCCGCGGCTCAGTGTTGACGCGGGCGAAGGTTGAGGTCGAGGAAATCCGCAAGGAGCGTGAGGCTCTGATCGTTACGGAGCTTCCCTACCAGATCAACAAGGCGACTCTCATCGAGAAAATCGCCGAACTCGTGCGCGAGAAACGCGTCGAAGGCATCTCGGATCTGCGCGATGAATCCGACCGCGACGGCATGCGGATCGTGATCGAAATCAAACGCGACGCGCTCGCCGATGTGGTCCTCAATCAGCTCTGGCGGTTCACTGCGCTGCAATCGAGTTTCGCCTGCAACATGATCGCCTTGAACGGCGGCCGGCCGGAAGTCCTGACTCTCAAGGATTTCCTCAAGGCCTTCATCGATTTCCGTGAAGAGGTCGTCACAAGGCGCACGAAGCATCTGCTTACCAAAGCGCGCGATGCTGCGCATGTACAAGTCGGCCTCGCGATTGCGCTTGCCAACATCGATGAGTTCATCCGTCTGATCCGCACCTCGCCAGATCCCGCCACAGCCCGGGCGGCCCTGATGGAGCGCAGCTGGCCGGCGCGGGACATGGCGCCGTTGATCACGCTTATCGCCGATCCGCGTCACGTGCTCAGCGAGGATGGCAACTGCCGGCTTTCGGAAGCGCAGGCGAAGGCCATTCTTGAATTGCGTCTGCAACGCTTGACCGCCCTCGGCCGCGAGGAAATCGCCGAAGCGCTGAACAAACTCAGCGTCGAGATTGCCGACTATCTTGAGATTCTGCGTTCGCGCGAGCGGCTCTTTTCGATCATCAAGGACGAAATGCTGGCGGTCAAGACCGCCCATACGACGCCGCGCCGGTCGATCATTCTCGACGACGCGGCGGGCGTCGAGGATGAGGATCTCATTCAGCGCGAAGACATGGTCGTCACCGTGTCGCATCTTGGCTATGTCAAGCGGGTGCCGCTTGCGACCTATCGCGCGCAACGGCGCGGTGGCAAGGGCCGCTCCGGCATGCAAACGCGTGACGAAGATTTCGTCGCAAGGCTGTTTGTCGCCTCGACCCATACACCGGTGCTGTTTTTTTCCTCGCGTGGCCAAGTCTATAAGGAAAAAGTCTGGCGCTTGCCGCTTTCGGCGCCGCAAGCGCGTGGAAAAGCGCTGGTCAATCTGCTGCCGTTGGACCAAGGCGAGCGCATCACCACCATCATGCCGCTGCCCGAGGATGAGGCCGCATGGGAAACCCTCGATGTCATGTTCGCGACGACCAGCGGCAGCGTCCGGCGCAACAAGCTGTCCGATTTCGCGCAAGTCAACCGTGCCGGCAAGATCGCGATGCGGCTTGGCGAGGGTGAGCAAATCGTCGATGTTCAGATTTGCAGCGAGGCCGACGATGTTTTGCTGACCACAGCCAAGGGTCAGTGCATCCGGTTTCCGGTCACCGACGTGCGGGTTTTCAAGGGCCGCGATTCCATCGGGGTGCGCGGCATCAATCTTGGTGCAAACGATCTCGTGATCTCGCTTGCCATTTTGCGGCATACCGAGGCCGACAGCGGCATACGTCTTGCCTATCTCAAGATGCGCCGAGCGGTGGCGGGTGATGTGACGCCGGAGGCCGGCCCGGACACGCTGGGCGAGGAGCAGGAGGGCGAAACGCCGGAAAGCGTGGAAGCGCCCACCGCGGCGAACCTTAGCTCCGACCGCTACGCGGAAATGTCGGCGGCTGAACAGATCATCTTGACTGTCTCCGAAAATGGCTACGGCAAACGGACGTCATCCTATGAATACAGGATCACCGGACGCGGCGGCAAAGGCATTGTCGCCATGGCCGTCAACGAGAGAAATGGCAAGCTTGTCGCGTCCATGCCGGTCGAGGATGGCGACGGGATCATGCTCGTCACCAATGGCGGCCAATTGATCCGCTGCCCCGTCGATGGCATTCGGGTTGCGGGCCGCGCTACTCAGGGCGTGATCGTCTTCGATACCGCCACCGGCGAACAAGTCGTCGCGGTCGAACGCATTACCGAGGAGGATTCGCGCGCCAGCGGCGACGAGCCGCGTGCCACGGAACAAGGCGAGGAAGACGGCGGTTGAGGGGGGCGCCACCGAGTGCACCTGTGCGACGTCATGGACTTAGCCGATGCGGGTAAGAGCTGGGGATTTTCATCGGCGCCTTGACCGAGCGCGAATGAGATTCGGCGACCGGCTGCTGACGTGGCTCACAATCTTGCTTGTGGTGCTCACCTTCGTGATCATTCCGGTTCACGCCACGGGATGGATCGTGATCCCAGGCTATGGCTTCCTGATCGTGCTGATCATGGCAAGTTGCGTTCTGGGCGCACCGGCGGGCCTTGGCGCCGTGATCACCATGCTGCTCGGGGTTGCTCTCGGTGTTGTAGCTGGCGTTGTACGTTTTTTGGACAACCCGCACCTCGGTATCTTTCTTGAAGCCATGGCTTGGATCACGGTGCGCTCCGCGCTGGCTTATGTCATTGCGCGCGCCGTGTTTGCCCCGGGCCGCATTACCTATCATCGTATTATGGGCGCGGTCCTCGTCTATTTGACGATTGGTCAAATCTTCGTCGGCTTCTATGGCGTGATTGCGTTGCTTATGCCGCAAGCATTTATGGGGCTCGGGGTCGCGGGGACTCCAAAGTTTGCCAGCGACTTGATCTATTTCAGCTTCGCCACACTGACCACTGTCGGCTATGGCGATATTCTGCCGGTGCATCCGCTCGCCCGCAGCCTTAGCAATCTCGAAGCGATCATCGGCCAGCTTTACCCAGCGACCCTGCTGGCAAGGCTCGTCACGCTCGAACTCGAAGACCGCCGCCGGTAGAGCACGTTCCGAAAACGTTGAACGAATTTTTCCACGTGACCGGGAAGCGCTCAGGTCAGTTCATGCGCGGGGTTTTGATTTTATAGGCGCCATCGAGCGCCCGCACGAACATTTCGCTGACTTGCGGATGCCGGATTGGATCGCCGGAGGTATCGGCGACAAGGTTTTGCTCCGAGACATAAGCGACATATTCGGTGTCGGTATTCTCCGCAAACAGATGATAGAAAGGCTGATCCTTGCGCGGCCGGATTTCCGCTGGGATCGACTGCCACCATTCCTCCGTGTTGGCAAAGACTGGGTCGACATCGTAGACGATCCCCCGGAACGGATATTTCCGGTGCTTGACGACCTGACCTATGGCGAACTTCGCGATACTGGGTTTCATCGGACGCCGCAGCCGCAACAGGTAACCCGGACGGCGGCGACTTCGCGGCGCGGATAGCCAGAGCACGGACCTTTCAATTTATCGTGGTTAATCGCCGCCTCCGCCGATGTCAACTTGGCGGCCGTCTATGACAAAATTCCAGCGGTGCCCGAGCCGCAAACCGCACTATGGCACCTGTGCCTTACCGCCTTGAATAAAATCGAGCATGGCGGAATTCAACAAAGGCCACTTCTTGTGCGGCAGAGAGGTTTCGCAATAGGTGACACGCTTCCCCTTGGCACAGCCCGTGAAGTCATGGCAGCCATCGGCGGACGCGTTAAGATCCGCCGGCGCGCAGGCGGCGCATCGTCCCCAATAGGCCGCTGCGCCGGGTCCGAAGCCCGGGAACCGTTCATCATTGCGGCTGTGGACAATCATAACGGCCGGGATCGACGGACACGGCATCGCTGCAAGATCCTCCGCCGTTATGCCCGCGCCGCTCGCGACAATGCTGCGCGGCGCAACGGCGGCTTTGGGGATATAGGCAGGTATCCCTTCGGCCATCGACCCCCCATCGGAATGGCCTAGATAGGCAATCGAATGTTCATCGACACAGAAAAAGCTTGCAACGGTCTCGGACACCTTCGCCTGTTGCAAGACGGACGGGGGCGACACGCCGAGATGATTGCTGTAAGCGACGATGAAACCGCGCCGTGTTGCTTCCGTCGTCAAATCGTAAAAATTCTCCGACCCCAGCCGGTTGTATCCCGCCGGCGGAAAGACAACAAGCAACGGATAGGCGCGCGTCGGATCGTAATCGCTTGGCGTGCGCACGGCGATGGTCAGCATGTCGGCGGTTTGCAAATTGTCGTAAAGATCCGCATGGCCCGTCCGGCTGCCGGGGCTGCAAGCTGCCTTTATCCCGATGTCCTGCCCCGCCGCCTCGACTTTGGGACGTGACGGGACCAAAAAAAACCAAAGACCTATTGAAACGATCACCGCCATGACGATCGGCATGGCCGTCCCGCGCGAGACGCGCATTCCCATGGATCGCCCTCCACAAACTCTGACGTTCGCGCCATAACTGAAGCGGCCCGCAAGAAATTCAAGGGGAAACTTTCAGATGACGTCGTATAAGTCATCGATAGTAAATTTATCGCGTGGAAGAAACGGCCGCGCCTCCATCGCTCCAAAACCATGGTTTTGCCCATGCCAGACTCTCTCGCATCTGTGCTGTTGACCAATTCCGAAATGGCTGAGGCCGACAGGCTGACCATCGCGGGAGGCACGCCGGGCACCTTGCTGATGGAACTTGCCGGGGCGGCGGTGGCAAGAGAAGCCGCCAGGCTTGTCTCCCCGACGGCGCGAATCGCCGTCTTTTGCGGCCCGGGCAACAATGGCGGCGATGGTTTTGTCGCCGCGCGCCTGCTCGCGGAGCAAGGCTTTGCCGTTGAGCTTGGGCTCCTCGGTTCTCGCTATCGCCTGCCGGGCGACGCGGGGCTCGCCGCATCGCGCTGGACAGGCGATGTCAAGGCCGTCGAGGAGATCGATCTCGACCCCGCCAGTCTTGCCATCGACGGGCTGTTTGGCGCGGGACTCGCCCGCGCTCTCGACGGGGCCGCCAAAGCCGCAGTGCTGCGTCTCAATGAATGGACGCGGAAGACCAAAAAACCGATCCTTGCCGTGGATGTTCCATCCGGCATCGATGGCTCCAGCGGACAAATTCGCGGCGCCGCGATCAACGCCACGCGCACTATTACATTTTTCCGCCGCAAGCCAGGTCATTTTCTGCTGCCCGGCCGCATCCATTGCGGCAGTACAGCCGTCGCCGATATTGGAATCGAGGCCAGTGTCCTCCCGGCCATCGCGCCGAAAACCTTCGCGAATGGCCCAGCCTTGTGGGCACATTGTTTTCCGGTGCCGCGCGTCGAGGGTCACAAATACGCGCGCGGTCACGCCATGGTGGTTTCCGGAGGGCTCGCCCATACGGGAGCGGCGCGGCTCGCCGCGCGCGGTGCGTTGCGCGGCGGCGCCGGACTGGTGACGGTGGCCACGCCAAGCGAGGCATTGAGCGTCCATGCCGCCGCGCTGACCGCGATCATGACCCGCGTGTGCGATGGACCCGATGATCTGACCAAGCTGCTCGCCGACCGCCGGAAGAATGCGCTTGTCATGGGACCTGGGCTTGGCGTTGGCGAGAACACACGGGCGCTCGTGCGCGCCGCGCTCACACCAGACGCCGAACACGGCGAGCCGCCCAGAGGAATCGTCCTTGACGCCGACGTCCTGACGAGTTTTGCTGACGATGCGTATGGTCTTGCTCGCTTGATCCGCCGGTCCGGGAAGGATGTGGTGCTTACGCCGCATGATGGCGAATTCGCGCGCCTCTTCGGTAAGGTTTCCATCGGTGACGAAAGCCGCTGGGCGAACCTCGTGCCAAATCGTGAAACCGTGCCGCCGCTTTTGGCGTCGCTGCATTCTGAGTCAAAACTCGACCGCACCCGCGCCGCCGCCGCGTTGAGCGGCGCGCTCGTGATTTTAAAAGGCGCTGATACGGTGGCCGCGCATCCCCAAGGCCGCGCCAGTATCGCCGAGGATTTGCCGCCGTGGCTGGCGACGGCTGGCTCTGGCGATGTTTTGGCGGGACTGACCGGCGGCCTTTTGGCACAGGGCATGCCGCTCTTCGAGGCCGCTTCCGCCGCCATCTGGCTGCACGGTGCCGCCGCACGGCACTTTGGCTTTGGCCTCGTCGCCGAAGACATCCCCGAAAATCTACCGCCAGTTCTGCAAGCGCTGTTGGCTGACGGCACTTTGCAAACCGATAAAGGGTGAGCCGAATGGCTTCTTATTCTCACTTCCGCCTATCGCCGGTTTGGACGAAAGGCGTGATCGAAGACGTAATCCCCCACTTGATTGCCTTGTTTGATGCCCGCGTCGGCATCAAACTGCCAATGCACGCCCATAAAAATGCGGCTCTTCGCATTGTCGAATTCCGCCTCGCGAAACGATTTGAAGACGACCGGACTGAGTGGCCGCAGATTGCCGTCAACATCCCTATTCTTGCCATTGTATTCGTCCGAGACAAACGTGAATTGTGTTTTGTCAGGCCAGAATTTGCGCATGATCTCGAAGAGTGCGCCGCCAAACGTCGCGTGGCCCGACGGATAGGCCGGGAATGGCGGGGTGAAGTTCGGACCATGCGTATTCGTCGCCTGAGCACCGAGAGGATACCAGTTTGCATCTCGCAACGTCGATGAGTTCCCGTCTGTATCACCAGCGCGAATTCCGGTGACCGGCCGCCAATATTGGTAGGTGTATTTCGATTCCCAAGCCGAAATGCCCGCGTCCGCCATCGCGACATTTATGAGCGCGAAGAAACGTGAAATATCAACGACATTGGCCATTTTTTGCTGCAGCGCGACGGTTCGTGCGATCTGGTTATACAGGCGCGGAGGGGCGCACAACGATGGGGTGCCGTCATAGGACCAAAACTTCGCCGTGAATTCCTGGGGCGCTGTCCGGGTTGTCGATGTGCCATGCGCGGGATCACCGCCGAGATTCATCACTTCCAGATAGGCCTTTGTATAGGAACTGTCTGTCAGTTCAGGCGGCTTTGGTGAACGGAACTGATCCGCCGACTTCAGGACAAAAGGCTTAACCTTCGGCCAATTCCCGCCCAGAGCCACTTTCAATCCGCTGACCGGATCCGGCTGCCACTTGCCGGGATCGGTGCTTGGAAAAAAATCGACGCCAACGCGGGGTTCCGGTAGTTCTGAGCCGTCGTTTTTGCGTTTCGCGATAATCGCAACAGCAGATTTATCTCCTAGGTCCGCGCCGGCGTTGATCGCACTCTGAACACCATGAATTCTAGCGATGTCCTGATTGAAGATCGCGCGCAACCGATCCGATTGGAACGGATATAAGGCTATCAGAGACTCATACGCCGCCTGCGCAATGGCGCGATCCATCGAAATATTTGCATGGACCGGCGCAACGCCGCTGTAGCTTGTGTATTTGTGTGAGATAGCGTTGATGGCATCAAACATTGCGATGTGAACTATTGCCATTGCGTAACTTGACCGGTGAGGGCCGAGCTGTTCGCCGAAACGGCGGGGATCCTCCCCGCTTGCCGGGTCTACCGGCGTGTGATCGATCGCGGTCGTATCGAGAGCGATTTCATTCCACATGAAATAGCGATCAAGCGCATCGACAGGAGTGCGTGGCGGCTGTGCGAACGAATATGGGACGGCCGTTTTTTCTGTCTGCACCGCGAGCAGGCGTTGCAGCTCTCTGGAATTTTCGCCGCTGAGCGGCGTCTGAGCGGCCGCCGTCGAACCGTATCCGCAATACATTGTGATTAACAAACTCAGGATCAAAATCGAAAGCGTAGTTGGCACCAAATTTTGGCCATTCGAAATAAAATATTGTTTTCTCATCGAAATCATCCCTTCTCGGCAATAATTTCTCACCCCTAGCTATCGGCAAAAATCGCAGCTCGTGAGCTGCAAATTTCCGATCAGGGATCTGCTATTATAGGAAGCAAAGTGACCGATGTTTGCGGGTGTTGTGATCTAATTGTGTATTGGACTGCTGGGACAACCCCTTTATGGGGGATTGGAGCGGGAATTGTTCTAATGGCAAGCTAAGCATGCAATTGAGGATTGATCTTAAACGTCGATGAGCATTGGCGGCGCCAGAAATAGAATTGGCAGGCGCTTCTTTGCCTTGAATAAATTTTCGTGTTTTGTGTGTTTTCCTAAACGGAGTGGCGGCCCGATACGTGCAGAGAAGTCCGTAAAAATGGACGGGCTTTTTGTAGTAAGGCACTCAAGCATTCGTCTAGCGGCGGAACGCGAGCGGGTTTTGGAGAGGCGATGCGCGCACCCAATGAGATCGATTTCTGGCGCGGCTTTGCCCTTGTTACGATTTTCATCAACCATATTCCAGGCATTTATTTCGAACGTTTTACCTATCGCAACGTATCGCTGTCAGATTCCGCCGAGCTTTTTGTGTTTCTTGCCGGTTGTGCTTTGCGCATTCTCGTCGATGGCGCGGCGCGTGCCCTGCCTGCGCAATGGCTTGTATTCCGGCTCGAGGCCCGCGCTTTTAATGTCTATGTCGCGCAAATGGTCGTCACCGAGATGGCAATCGCCCTGCTGGCGGCGGCTGCTCTGCTTCTCGACGCGCCCTATCTGATCGATTGGCATAACGCGTCCACTGTTTTCAACGATCCGCTGAAAGCCCATATCGGCCTTGTTTTGCTCACCCACCAGCTCGGCTATTTCAACATCCTGCCGCTTTATGTCGTTTTGCTTCTCATCGCTCCGGCGGTCGCACTGCTGCATCGCTACGCAAAGCCGCTCCTGCCGCTTATATCGTTGGCGATTTACGCTTTCGCTCTTATTTCGGGCATAAATTTTCCGACATGGCCGATCGAGGGAACCTGGTTTCTCAACCCACTTAGCTGGCAGTTGATCTATGTCCTCGGTTTCCTCATCGCGGGCACGGATGGGATCGGCGGCTTTGCGCGGCATCACCGTTCCGTGTTGCGCTGGCTCGCACTCCCGGTGGTGATCCTTGGGGCTCTCGTGGCAATCACCGGTTTTTCTCCCAACCCCGTCGATGTCCCGGAGCCAAAGCTTTTGTTCACTTTTGACAAGACATTCCTGGCACCGGCGCGGCTTATCCATAGTCTCGCGCTGACGGCGATTTTTGCCGGGACATTCAGAATGATCAGATCCAGCATCCCGCGTTCCTCGGGGTTTTTATGCCTTTTGGGACGTAATTCGCTGATTGTATTCTGTGCGCTGTCTCTTCTCAGCTTGATGGGGCAAATACTGCGCTTTATTTTCGGCGGCTATATTGCATTGGACGCATTGATCGTTATCTTGGGTATACTTCTTATGGGCTTCATCGCATGGACGGCGGAATGGCGGGAAAGATTGCGGGCGGAATTGGCAAACAAGCCATCTTCGCCGCCGCCCTCGGCTGGCTTTTGATCGCATCCCCTCGCGCGGAGGAGTTCAACGCGCCTCCGGTGGCGCCGCCGATGAGTCCGCCATGCGACGTGCCGGCGATATTGCATTGGACGCATTGATCGTTATCTTGGGTATACTTCTTATGGGCTTCATCGCATGGACGGCGGAATGGCGGGAAAGATTGCGGGCGGAATTGGCAAACAAGCCATCTTCGCCGCCGCCCTCGGCTGGCTTTTGATCGCATCCCCTCGCGCGGAGGAGTTCAACGCGCCTCCGGTGGCGCCGCCGATGAGTCCGCCATGCGACGTGCCGGCGATCGATATCGCCGCCCCGAGCACGCTTCCCAATGTGACCTTGGCGATGCAGAAGGGCGAGAAGGTGCGTATTCTCGCGATTGGTTCTTCCTCGACTTTGGGATCTGGCGCTTCGTCGAAAAGCCGGAGCTATCCCTCGCAGCTCGAAGCCATTCTCGAACATGCGTTGAAGGGTGTCGATGTGGTGATCGTCAATCGTGGCGTCGCCGGCGAAGTAGCGGAAACAACGGCCGAGCGGATCAAAAGCGAGGTCGCGCTGCGCAAGCCAGATCTCGTGCTTTGGCAATTGGGGACGAACGACGCGTTGGCACGTATTGCGCCGCGGGATTTCGAGCAAACGGTCCGTTCGACCCTCCATTGGCTCAAGGAGAACAAGATCGACGTCGTGCTCGTCGGTGTGCAATATACTTCGCGCCTCGCCCGCGACCCGAATTATATCGCGATCCGCGACAGTCTGCAGAAAATCGCCAATGAGGAAAACATTCTCTATGTCCGCCGCTACGACGCGATGCGGTTCATCGCCCAAACAAGAGCCAATCTGCAATTGATGGCAGGCGACAATTTCCACCTTAACGATCTCGGCTATCAATGCATGGCTGAACATGTCGCACATGCGGTGATCGTCAGCCTTTTCGTCAAGCGCATGCGGCCCGCCCACAATTGATGGTTTCGCTCAGGTGACTTGGAACCAGGCCGCGAGCCCGGCGGCCTGACGCCCGGCCATCGAACATTCGATGGCCCATTTGCCAGGATTGTCGGCGACGAAGGCGGCATGCTTGGTCTTGCCTTCCGGGACGAGAACCGCGTCACGCCAATAGGGCTCCCAGCCATCGTCGAGATCGTGCAGAAGCCGCAGCACATGCCCATGCACCCGCATCTGCTGAACTAGGGCGGTACGGTTGACAAAGGCGAGCGTCACCGGCGTTCCGCGCTTGACCGAAAACAGCGGCGCAGGTGGAAACCCGCTGGACGCAACGCCGTTGAGCTTCCAGGCCAGGGGAGGATTTGACGCCGCGTCCGGCGGACTCGCCGCCTCGATCACAAGATCGAGTTTGCGCGCCGCTTGCAGCTTGATTTCCCTCGGCAGCAGCGGGTTTTCCGCAAATGAAACCACCGGCGGCAAAGGCGGGCGCTTGTCCCCGGCGGTCTTGAGTTTGAGCAGAATACGGTCCGGCGCGTTGTCGCCAAGCAATGTCACATTCGCGTCGGCGCCGGCATCGGCGGGAAGATCGCACATGATGTCGAAGCGGGCGCCGGGTCCAAGCGGGATGGTCTGCCGCACCGGCTCGAACATTTCGCATGGCTGACCATCGATCGCCAGGATCAAGGGCGTCACGCCATTGAAGCTGATCACCATGAGCCGCGTATCGGCGGCATTCACAATGCGCAGCCGCAAACGCGAGGACGGCGGCAGCGTTTCTATAACGGGAATGGCGCGCGCGTTGACGGTGAGGAGCGCACCTATGCGGTCCATCTCCGCCGCGCCGAAATCAGCAATTTGGCCCTTGTCATCGAGTTTCCAATCATCGAGGACGACAAGCATGTCGCGGTCGGCCTGCGGCGGGTTTTCCTCATCGACAATCAGAACCCCGTAAAGCCCGCGGCCCTGCTGTTCGCGAACAAATGGCAGAACCTGCGGGTGGTACCAGAAGAGCCCGCTGTCCGGCGGCACGAACCGGTAGTCAAACGAACCGCCCGGCGGCACCGGCTCTTGCGTCAATCCGCCGACGCCATCCATGCCGTTCACGTTCCGCACGCCATGCCAGTTGAGGCTGGTCGGCTGGTCGAGTGTGTTGAGCAGCCGGATTTTGACTTCGGAGCCAATTTTGTAGCGAAGGAGCGGTCCAGGCACCTCGCCATTGTAGGCCCAGACGGCGGTTTCGGCGAGCGGCTCAGGCAAAAACCGCAATTTGCCATGCCCCGCTTCGAGGACGCGAAATTCGTCTGGCAGGGATGCGGGCTGGCTTCGCGCGGGCAGCGTCAGCACGGAAGCCAGCACCTGCCCAAGAAAAACACGGCGGCTGAGATGCGGGATTGGCGGCATGCATGTTTTATCCATCAAATATGTCCGGTCGGCGCGGACAATCGTACCAAAACGTTTCACGTGAAACATTTTTTTCCGATTGGGACCAAAAACCTTACGAGGCGTCTTACATACACCGATTGGTCTTGCGTGGGATCGCGGAAAAAAGCGGCGCGCGTGGGTCGAAAATTGAATTTGGGGCCAGCAGGTTTTCAAAACAACTGCCAGGCTTTTTTTTTCACAAGATCATGCCGGAAAAAACGGGTAGAGAAAACGATCGCTTTGCCCTAAAGCGCCGCATCGCCGAGGTAAATAGACAAAATGCCAGAAGGTCTCCGCCGCGCCGCACGCGCGTTGATTTCCGTCTCCGACAAAAGCGGTCTTGTTGATTTCGCGCGCGGTCTTACGAACTTCGGCATCGAGCTTGTGTCAACGGGCGGCACCCGAAAGACGCTTGCCGATGCGGGTCTGCCGGTCCGCGAGGTCGCCGAATTGACCGGCTTTCCGGAACTCTTGGACGGCCGGGTCAAAACCCTCCATCCGAAGATTCACGGCGGCCTGCTGGCGATACGGGAAAACCCTGAACATGAGGCAGCGATGCTGGCGCACGGCATCCCGCCGATCGATATCCTTGTCGTAAATCTTTATCCGTTCGAGGCAACGATCGCCGGGGGCGCCCCTTTTGCCGATTGCGTCGAAAATATCGACATCGGCGGCCCGGCGATGATCCGCGCCGCCGCCAAGAATTACAACGATGTCGCGGTTGTCGTCGATCCCGGCGATTACCCATTGCTGCTCGCAGAGATGGCGGCGCTTGGCGGCGCCACAGCGAGGGAGCTGCGCCAAACGCTCGCGCAAAAAGCATTCGCGCGGACGGCTGTGTATGATTCGGCGATCTCGAACTGGCTCGCGAAAGAAATGAATCTCTCCGCCCCGCCCTATCGGGCTTTCGGCGGCAAGCTTGCTTTGGGCCTGCGCTATGGCGAGAACCCGCATCAGAGCGCCGCTTTCTATCGTTCGGGGGACCAACGTCCCGGCGTTGCGACGGCGAGACAAGTGCAAGGCAAGGAGCTCTCCTACAACAATGTCAACGACACCGACGCGGCCTTCGAGCTTGCCGCTGAATTCGATCCAGGCCGGACCGCTGCTTGTGCGATCATCAAGCACGCCAATCCGTGCGGCGTCGCGGAAGGGGCTAGCCTTGTCGAAGCTTACGCATACGCCCTGCGCTGCGATCCAGTCTCCGCGTTTGGTGGTATTGTCGCCGTAAACCGCAAGCTCGATGCTGCCGCCGCCGCGGAGATCGTCAAGATTTTCACGGAAGTCATCATCGCGCCGGACGCCGACGAAGACGCCATCGCGCTCATCGCCGCCAAGAAAAACTTGCGGCTGCTGTTGACCGGCGGCATGCCAGACCCTCGCGCCGAAGGTTTGACGTTTCGTTCCGTGGCCGGCGGCTTTCTCGCACAAACACGCGACACTGCGAATGTCGACGATATGGAGTTGCGCGTCGTCAGCAAGCGGGCGCCGGACGCGCGGGAATGGCGCGACCTCAAATTCGCGTTCCGGGTCGCCAAACATGTGAAGTCGAATGCCATCGTCTATGCCAAGGACGGCACGACGGCGGGCATTGGCGCAGGCCAGATGAGCCGCGTCGATTCAGCACGGATCGCGGCGATCAAAGCGGCTGAGGCGGCAAGCGCCGCCGGTCTCCCGGAAAGCCTTGCGAAAGGCTCCGTTGTCGCTTCGGATGCGTTTTTTCCTTTCGCCGACGGCCTCCTCGCGGCCGCTGAAGCGGGCGCAACGGCTGTCATTCAGCCGGGTGGCTCACTGCGCGACAATGATGTCATCAAAGCCGCCGATGAAAAAGGCCTCGCGATGGTTTTTACCGGAGTGCGGCATTTCCGCCACTAATCACGTCAATGTGAGCCACGCGTGCTTTTCGTTCATCTCCGCTTCAGGCGGAAAAAGCCTACTTTCAAGCTGTGCATTCCCGCACATTTTTTTATTCGAAAATGCTGCAATTCTTTTTCAGATGAAGCTGTCACCAACAATTGATCGAACTCATCTGGGGAACCGGATTTTTCGCCACGATAGTTTCAAGATGCTGGCGCTTATCGGCCGTTAAGGCTCGGGAAACTTCCCCGGCGTTATTGTTAAATAGATAGTTGGAGACGAAGCCGTGCTTATCAGTTCAACCGCAGCCATCGAAGGTGGACAAGTCCTTTATACGATCGGCAAGATCGCGGCGGCGTCCTCCTGGCATCCCGAAGGACGTGCGCCGCTGCAGGCCAATTGGCGGGAACTTATTCTGCAAGACCTCATCCGGAAGGCCGAGGATATCGACGCCGACGCAATCATCGGGCTCGATTATCAAAGGGACGAGAGCATCCGCAATGAAGAGACCGGAATGAACCTCAACCGGATCGTCGCGACCGGCCTCGCCGTCAAATTGTCCTGCGCGGCCTAAACCATCTTACCTTTGAACCAGTTTTCGAGATGCGCCCCTGAAGTGAAGCAGAACGGATTTTCGCGTCACTTAACCGAGGCGGCATCCGAGACCGAATGGCTCAGCTCATCGATGTCATCGCCGAGATGATCGCGCGAGACCGGATCGATTATGGCGACGGGTGCCGTGACGATAAGACCCGCTGCGTGACCGACCGTCGCGGCGGCCCCCGAGGCCGTCTGCACAAGTCTTTCGCCAAGGCCAACGCGCGACTCAGTCAGGGTCTGGCCGCTATCGATGCTGCGGCCGATGAGTTCGACGATCTCCGGGTTTTCGGCGAATGTTCCATGGTGCAATGAGTCCTGCGAGTGGAACGTGGTCAAATCGATGACATTGATCTTGTCACTGGCGAGTTCGCTCCTATAAGGCTCGATATTCGAATTGATCTCGCCAAGTCTTGGGGCGCCCCACACCTTTTGGGAAGCCGCAAGCGCACGGTCATTCTCCGACACCAGCAAGGTAAAATTCGGTTTCTGCGTTCCCATCGTTGCGATTTGTTCGCGGGCCACATCGAAATCGACGTCCGGCGCCGCGAGAATAACATTGCGGATTTTTGGCGCGACCCTCCCGTCCCGGATCGCCATCTGGCGCAGCGCTTCAAGCGCCACCCAATTGCCCATCGAATGGGCGAGCAGGGTCACTTCTCCGACCTGAGGGTTTTTCGAAAGCCAGCGCAGAAGATCTTCGAGCGCATCGCGAGAGTAATTGGCGCTTTCGCGGTCGTAGCCATAGGCGAAAACGCTGCCCCTCGATGGCCAGGTGAAGAGGACGGGCGCGACGTCGGCTCGGGAGTCGTGAATAAACTGCGCGTACCGGAACACCGCGTCTTCAAAGCGGTTGTTGAAGCCGTGGACAAAAACGAGCACTTGCCGTTTGGGTGTTTTTTTGACGAGACGCGAGAATGCGGCGATGGCCTGCGGCCTGTCGATGATATCGGCTTTAAGAGTCACGAAATCCGTCGCCGGATTGCCGGGCACTTGTTTTGGCCATTGCACGTCGCCGATTTGACGCGAGCCGTCGGGCGGAATTGAAACTGTAATGTCGGCGAAGCTCGGCGCCACATTCCGGCCGCCGGCAAACATCTCCGCGGGGGTATCAGCCCGCGTGCGAGTCGTCGCAACCACCATTTCGACGTGGCTGGTGCCCGGAGCATCAACCGCAACCGGCTCGAGGAATCCATGCGGCGAGGCGCAACCCGCAAGCCCGAGCACCACACTCGCAACGCTGAATACTTGCCAGCTTCGATGGTCCCGGTTGTGCGGAAGCCGATGAGATCCTGTTCGCCACGATGATGGCGTGAAAACAAACATGACTGCTCCGGCCGCATACGGAAGCAATGAGGCAACGGCAGGAGAGGCTTCACGTCAAGCAAAACGGCGGCGGCGCAATGTGCGGCCGGCGCCGAGATTGGATGCGAAAACCTATTAGAATCAGGATTCTAACGGCTGAAGCGTGGAAGTTTGAGGATCAGCCACGCGCAATTTTCTGACAGAGGGTTGCGCAATTACAACAGACTCTGAGCGCATTTTCCTCAGGCGGTCCGGCGCGCGAGGCCGGCGAGAACGGAAGGCTCGACCTCCTCCGTCCAGACCCGGAATGTATTCAAAACATGCGGCCCGAACGACGTCGCCAGCGGAATGTCGGTCGCATCGCGGCCGCGCGAAACGGTGATGCGTCCAATCCGCGGCATGTTGTGGCGCGCATCGAAAATGAACCAGCGGCCATCAAGAAACACCTCGAACCACGCATTGTAATCCATCGGTGCCGGGTCGGGCGGCACGCCGATGTCGCCAAGAAACCCATTGGCGTAACGCGCCGGAATGTTCATGCAGCGGCAGAACGCCACGGCGAGATGGGCGAAATCGCGGCAGACCCCCAGCCGCTCCTGATAGGCTTCATAGGCCGTGCGCGTGGCCCGGGCATATTGATAGCCAAAGGTCAGATGATTGCAGACAAAATCGCAAATTGCCTGGACCCTGCGCCAGCCAGGCGGCGTTGTTCCGAACAATTGCCAAGCAATGTCCATGAGCTTGTCGGTTTCGCAATAACGGCTGCCAAGCATATAAACGAGGGTGTCGCTCGGCAGCCGCTCGACCGCGATCTCCTCGGCATCGAGTTTGACGGGGTCCGGCTGGCCGCTGACCTCGATGATCGAATCACGGCAAACGGTCAGGTCGCCCGGCGGCGCCACGAACCGGCGGACACCATTGCCAAATGTATCGACATAAACCTCGGTCGGAATGACCGGCGAGGTTTTGAAGGGCGTCTCGAAGCGGATGCTTTGTGCATGATCATGATGCGCGTCGAGCAGACAGACCATCAGGGTCGGCTTCACGCAATTGAATGTCAATTCATAGCCAAATCGAATGAGCATGAGAGAATTCCATTCGGAGCATATAGTCCCCGCGAGACACGAAGGACGCTAAGCGGTAGAAGAGCTTGAAGCATGAAGACTGAGCCGGCCGTGTCTTGCGCAGCGTGCCGCCGCTTCGTGATAATCAAACCCACGGGGCCGTGGTTGGTTCCGGCAAATCACCCCGCCGATCGTATAACCCGGGAAACCCTTAGGGTTTGCTTCATTTGCTTGCGTGTGCCTGGGAATTAATCAACCCTTGTGGGCGACGAGCAGCGCGCCGCAGCCGATGAGTACGATTCCCAGCCAGTTGAGCGCCGAGAGCCGCTCGCCCAGAAACGCGACGCCGAATACCGCGACAAGCACGATTGAAAGCTTGTCGAGAGGCGCAACGCGGGCGGCATCCCCGAGTTTCAGCGCCCGGAAATAGCAAAGCCAGGACGCTCCTGTCGCAAAGCCGGACAAGGCCAGAAAAGTGTAAGTACGTGCTGGAATTTCCGCAAGCGGCTGATACTGCCGGGTCACCGCCACGATTGCCGCAAGGACGCCAGCGACGATGACCGTGCGGATCAATGTCGCGAGATCGGAGTTGATCATCTCGACACCGATTTTGGCGAAAATCGCGGTCAGTGCGGCGAATCCCGCCGACAGCAGCGCCCAAAATGCCCAGGAGCCGGCCCACGCCCTCACGCCGCAGCGCCATCCGCAGCCGCCAGCAAAGCCGCCTGGTGGTGCGTGACAAGCGCATCGATCACTTCATCCAGCGCTTCGCCGGCGATGACCTTCTCGAGCTTGTAGAGAGTGAGATGGATTCGGTGGTCCGTTAGCCGGCCTTGTGGAAAATTATAGGTGCGGATGCGCTCTGAACGATCCCCCGAGCCTACCTGCGCCCGTCGGTCGGCGGCACGCTCGGCATCGAGCTTCTCGCGCTGCGCCTCGAAAATACGCGACCGCAGAAGCATCATGGCGCGGGCACGATTTTTGTGTTGCGAACGCTCGTCCTGCACGAAGACGATGGTTCCCGTTGGCACATGGGTGATGCGAACCGCCGATTCGGTCTTGTTGACGTGCTGGCCGCCAGCGCCCTGCGCGCGCATCGTGTCGATCTTCAGATCCGCGTCATTGATGTCGACATCCACATCCTCGGCTTCCGGCAGCACCGCAACCGTCGCCGCCGAGGTATGGATGCGGCCCTGGGTCTCGGTGTCCGGCACCCGTTGCACCCGATGCGTTCCGGACTCGAATTTCAACCGCGCGAAGACGCCGCGTCCGGCGATCTCGGCGATGATCTCCTTGTAGCCTCCCGATGTTCCCTCGCTCGCCGACAAAATCTCGACGCGCCAGCCTTTCAGCTCGGCATAGCGCTGATACATACGGAACAAATCGCCGGCAAAAATCGCCGCCTCGTCGCCGCCGGTACCCGCGCGTATCTCAAGAATGGCGTTTTTCTCGTCGGCGGCGTCCTTCGGCAGAAGTGCAACCTTCAGATCCTGTTCGAGTTCGAGAAGCCTGGCGCGGACCGTCCGCAGCTCCTCCTCGGCAAGGCCGCGTAGCTCCGCCTCGGTCGCAGGGTTGGCCAGCATGGCTTCGAGTTCCTTGGCTTCATCGGCTTGCCCGCGAAAATCCTGGATGGCCCTGGTAACAGTCTCGAGGCCCGCGAGTTCCCGCGACAAGGCGACATAGGCGGCAGGCTCGGGAGCCCCGGCGAGGCGCGCCACGAGTTCCGCATGACGCCGCAAGATGAGATCGAGCTGGTCTTGCGGCAATTGCGATAACACGGCGTTCTCTTAAGTCCTGGATGATGCATACGGCCGATAATGAAGAGGGATCCTGCCCGTCCACGCAAGACAGCATGAATGCCGACAAGAGCCAAAGCTCCAGGCCCGGATCGCGCTCTGGATCCCATTTAGGCGGGATATCCGCTTCCCGCAAGCGGCCGTTTGCGCCGGGCCAGACGCTTTTGGGTGATTGACCGCCCCGCATGTGCCGGGCCGTTTGGTAATAAGCAATTCATCATATTATAATTGAAAATTATTCTCTTTCTTTACGTCACTGTTGCGCTGCAGTAATCATAACAAGGCAATATTACGGCTGCTTCATGGCAGCCTTCGGGCAACAGGGGGCGCAGATGGGTGATGTCACGTCAATCCGGACAGCACGGAGGCGGCCCCTCAACGATCGGCCCGAAACCGAGATCGAAAAATTGCTCGGCCAAGCCCGGTTCAAACTTATTGAAACGGGAAATCGCAACCGCCTCATTCATACACCGCGCGGCGGCAAGCGGTCCCGCGCGCTCTCTATCGCCGGCAACATATCCGATCAGGTCTTCACCGACCTTGTCCGGGAAGACAAGCGGCTGGGTTTTCTTGCAACTCAAGAGGTCGCCGACATCCAGCGCGAAGCGGCGCGGCTGAAGACGCCGCGGCTGGTGACGCCGAAAACCTGTTACCGGAACGGTTTGCAAACGTCGCTCTCGCCCGAGCTTTTGCATAAGCGGCTGCACGCAATCCATCGCGATGCGAAGACCGCCGAAGAGGAGCGCGGCATCAATATCCTCTACACACGTGGCATAATATATTGATATTAAATACTTTTTGTTTCACCTGCCAGCAGCAGTCTTACAATTAGTCTTACTTTTGAGCGGTGATTGCGGCGGATAAATGCGGACAGCGGCGAACAATTTAACCCAGCGCCCGGTAAGCAGAAATCGGAAATGGGAAAGCGCCTGCTAATGTGGCGGAACGCGATCCGGCAAGCTTAAAAGGCGCATTACTTCGAATTTTCTTGCGTCTTCACAATGCTCACGAGCTGTCTGGCATAGTTGCGCAGTCGGGCTGCTACTTTCCGCGGGCGCTGCAAATGGGCGGAGCCGCCTAGCGCGCTATTTTCCATCCCCGTGGCGAAGAATTCGGCCCATCCTGCTATATTGGTTGGGTCGACAAGATGACACTCGGCCAGTGCACCGACGATTGCCAGGTTTTGAAACATTGCCGTGGCATTCGCCACAGCCAATTCCTTTTTGAGTTTGTCGTGATCAGTCATCGTAGGCCAAATGAATTTTTAAAAAAAATCACTCGAGGATCAATTTGCCAATAGCGAGATTCTGTCGTCTGGCGTGAAGCGGCAGATGGCAAATTAAAATTATGCCGCTCTCCTGCCATTCTTACGGATCTCAGCGTCACTTGACGCAGTAGCGTCGAGATCGTGGACGCTGGGATTCCTCGAACGCGCGGGGGCTTGACGGACGTAGCCCGTTAACAAGCCAATGACATAGCCGATTTGGAGGCTCGTTGTCAGCGCAACGAACTGAATAAACCAGCCGAGAAAGCCGTTCATATGAGCGGGGTCGGCAAAAGCCAGCACAAAGGCGAACACGCAAACCGGAAAAAGAGCATACCATTTGAGGAATTGCGAAAGAATCATCCCTAATAGGATGCCTCCCGCTATTAAAATGGCCATTCCAGGCCCTCCTTTGAAATAAGGATTTTACAGCAAAGGTATAGCTATAGAATGATAGTGATTTCTGTTATAAATTCATTACGGCACAATGCAACAACCCAATAGCCACACCGACAAGCGTGGTGCGTAGTCGATCTCACTGCATGCCGCTGCGCTTGCGCGGGGCACACCGAACGTATTGACCGCATCCTCGGCGCGCTCGGTCAGGCTAGGGCGTTGTCTCCACGGTCGGACCGCGTCTCAGTTTTGAATTGCTCCATTAAGAACAAATAAAGAACTTCAGGATTAGAACAAAACATGTACAATTTACCCCTTGCGGCTCGTTCCGCATCGGCCGGCTCATGCCAGAAAGGAAGATCGCCATGACCCTAGCAAACCTCCGTCTCGTGGAAGGGACGTCCAAGACGAAGGCGCTCGGCACCGCTTTGTTGCAGGTCGAATGGGCTTTCAGAAAAGGTTCGATTTTGTGGTTTGCGAAAAATGGCAGCACGGGGATCGGAATGGTTGAGGCAATAGAGCCAGAAGCCAAGCTTTTTGCCGTAGCCGAACAGGTTGATTTAGCCGAGAAGGCTTTTCACGATGCCATCGCGCGCCGCAACGAGGCGCAGATAGCATATTTGCGCGAGCCAAGCATCATGACACGCGAGGCACTCGAGGCCGCAAAAACAGCCGAGGCAGTCGCGCTGGAAATTCTGAACGCGGAGGTCCGCTGGCTGACCAGCACTCGGGCTACGTCGATCATCGGGCTCAAGCTGAAGGCGTCATATGCCTCCACGGAGGGCAAGCTCGCCGACAGCATCGTCGAAGACATCTTGCAACTTTAAAAAGCGGTGCCGCTATGCCGGAGTCGAGATTGGCGCTCTGCCCGAATGCACGGTCGCGAATTATCAGCGTGTGTTAGGTGGTGCTGCGAAAGCCAGCGGACACGATGACGATTTTTTGGAACGCGGCGATGAATCGACTCGACTGTGAAAGATCAGGCTATGTTTTTCCTTGCAGCACGGAAATCACGTCGGAGAATCGCTTCGCGGTTTCCATTCCGTAACCAATCGCGGATCACGTGGCGGATGAACAGCAAACAGAGCAGGGCCAGGTTAAACACACACCAGAGTATTATACAGTAGAGGACATTCATCTGCGCCCCTCTCCCATGGTTTCCCTGTTGCTTGATTGCTTCGTAGGCTTCGTGGAGGATGAAAGTTTAAAAGTGTCATCGTGGCCGATTTATGCTTCTTTTTGCTTGGAACATGTTGGACGTTGTGATATAAGATAATAATTAATTATAAATTGAAGTTACTTTGACAGAAGTCATTTTTGCGGCACTTTTCCGTGCACTTCTTTCAGGCTGCGCAAATGGTGTCACGTTCCGGCTTCTGCGACCAATGGGCGGGGGCTGGAATGATCGACCGCGAACTACTCGTTTTTCTAATCACGCTTGCCGTCGGCATCGCAATTTATACAGCTACATCACCGCTGAATTTCTCAAACCCAGCCCGGACCATCGCCTGCTCCGCACCCGATTGCATGTCTGATCGCTTGGGACCATAAGCGCCCCAAACAAAGCTCATCCGCTAGGGGCCAGCCCTAGCCTATAATACCAAAGGTCATAGCGACTGACCGACGTGAGCCCATTCTCGCATCCCGATGGATGTGATTGTTTCAGGCTGGGCTATGAGCTTTCGCCAGGCGGCGCAGGCTGCGTCGATGATGGCATCGTAATTTTCGAAGACGGTGTTTGAGAGCCAGTTCTGACGCAGATACTGCCAGATGTTCTCGACCGGGTTCAGTTCCGGCGCGCGCGAAGGCAGGAAGATCGGCGTGATGTTTTCGGGCACGTTGAGCTGGCTGGTGGTGTGCCATCCGGCCCTGTCGAGCAGCAGGACGGCATGCGCACCCTTGGCGACGTTGTGCGAGATTTCGTCGAGATGGAGCTGCATCATGCCGGTGTCCGCATAAGGCAACGCGAGGGCCGCCCCAACGCCGCGGGCGGGGCAGATCGCGCCAAACAGATAGGCGTTGTCGTAGCGCTGGTCGGCGGGCTGCCTTGGCCTCGTTCCACGCCTGGCCCACTGGCGGACGAGGCCATTCTTCTGGCCGATCCGGGCTTCGTCCTGGAACCAGACTTCGACCGGCGTCGTCTCTGGCAGTTTGTCGAGATGAGCCTTCAGCGCGCGCGGGAAGTTTTTTTGAACGCCTCGACGATCTGTTCGTCCTGGGCTGGATGGCGCGGCCTTGCGCTGATGTGCGAGAAGCCGAGCTTCTTCAAAAGCTTTCCAACGTAGCGCTCGTGGAAGTCGACGCCGAACCTCTCGGCGATGATGCGCCTGAGGTCCACCCGGCGCCAACGCACGACGCCATCCTTCTCACGATCCGGCCCGGCCTCGACGATTGTCGCGAACTCGGCCAACTGCGCGGCTGACAGGCGCGGCGCGGGGCCCTCTGTCCAGTTGTCGATGAGGCCCTCTGGCCCGGTGGCGTTGAAGCGATGGACCCAGTCGCGCAGCGTCTGCCGATCCATCCCGCCGATCTTGGCCGCCGCCCTCCGATCCATCCCGTCCCGCACTGCCGCCAGCGATAACAGCCGGCGACTCTGGTTGACGTTCTTTGAGCGCCGGGCCAACACCCGAAGCTCCTTGGCCAAATAGTCCTCTCGCAATTTCACCGCTGATGGCATGGCGCGAATCCTCCGCGCCAAGGGAATCAGAAAACCGCCGCCAAGGGAATCCACTCAATGAGTCATCCCGCGGGGCCATTAGTATAACTCGCGATCTTGTGATCGTCGCCGCGATGAAAAAATTGGCGGCGACCAAAACCAGTTAGCCAATGTTGCTGGCCTCGATGGCCTCAATCAAGCTTGGATCGTCGTCTCCTTGGTCGGACTTATTGACCCGTGTCGAGACCGGCCACAGGCGCAATAGATCGTTCGGCGCGAATCGCAACACTTCAACGCCAGCCTTACCCGTTAGCCATGCGTCATGATCCTCTTGGTCGAGAAAGACTGGCATTCGATCATGGATGCAGTGCGTGAAATCGTTGCGGCGGTGATGATTAACGTGGCACTCGAAATCGTCTCGCCGGTTGCTGGGTCTGTCCAGCGATCCCAAAGGCCAGCAATCGATAATACCGAACCGTTTGCAGCACTGATGAAATAGGGCTGCTTAATTTCTCGAGGCGCGCCAGTGAGGATAAAACTGCGAACACCTATGTCATTGAAATTGCTATGTGATTTTTTGGCTCGGGTCAAAAGGAGAACGAACCTACAGGGCTGAAGGTCATAGTTCGAATCCTGTCACCGTAGCCATGTAAGTTATTAATATTAAACTGTTTTGTTGTTTATAGTTTGGGTCGCAATTCGTCCGATATGTCCGCCGGTTACTGACCCTCGATCACAATGGTCGCCTTCCAGAGACTCACAACCTCGGCCTGAGGCGCGCCAAGGCGCTTGGTGTCTCGTTAGAAGTCGAGCATTGTAGCGGAGTTTGCGCGGCGTCAGGTGGGTGCAAATCCGAGGAGCTGCCGCTGCCCCATTTATTGAGGAACCGGCACATTATCGAACGGCACATCCACCCCAGACCAAAATGTGGCAAATTTCGATGAATAACTTCTGACATTAACCTAAATGGGTTATGTTAAATGTGCGCAGTTATCATAAATCTTACAATTACGTTTCAAATACATGCATTTGAGGCGGGCTATGAGAATCGTGAACGAGAAGCGTCGACCAAATACCCAAGAAGTTCGAAATCTTGTGCAGGAAGCTTATGACGCAGGCTGCGCACGAGGCCGCGAGGAGATACTTGCATTGCAGGGGCTCGATGCCCCCAAGGTCGGCAACCATGTCAGACGGCTGCGGCGGCATCTTGCCGAACTAACAGAGATAACCACACTTGACGCTGACTCACCGGACGATGAGCAAAGGATTGAGATGATTAAAGACCTGCTCACGCGGTGGCATAAGATTGCCTCTGTTATTATCCGTGAGGCCGCCGAAAGTCCCTTCCAAACCAAGCATTGAAGTTAGCGGGCTGGACCGGCGAGGCGGGACAACGGCACCTCGTTCCCAAGACATGCTCAATTTCCGTATTTCATCAATCATCGAAATATTAATCGTGGTTTAGGATCAAGAATGAATTTGGACACAACGACGGAAGTCAGCAATTTGGCTGCCGAGGAAGAGCTCATCCTTGCTTCCTTCAGCCGCCGTTTGATGGAGATCGCGGCTGTCTCTGGAGCACGCGGAGCGGCGGCTTCTCCGACCGCCGCGCTCAACGCGATGCGCCTGCCCGCGATCACCCTCGACCATCAGGGATTAGTGGTCGAAGTGAACGCTGCGGCCGAAATCGTTTTCGACGAAAATATCAGGATCAAAGACCGGCGGCTGTTCATTCGTGATCTGGACTCACGAACCCATCTGAAGCATGTCATCGACCAGTTCACCAGTTCGCCCCGCCCGAATCCCTTGGCGTTCGAGCCCGTCATCGTTCCCCGCGCCGACAAATTACCAGTAATCCTGCGGATTATACCCTTTGAGTCGCCGCCACATCAGGCGGCACAGACGGTGCGCACTCTCCTGACATTGAATGCCTTGGGCCCAAAGCCCGGACCGCCGGCTTCGATCATCGCCAAGACGTTCCGTCTGACACCAGCAGAGGCCAAGCTAGCCTGTATCATCGCGCGCGGCGCGCCTCCCGATATAGCCGCCCGCGAGTTAAAAATTTCCCGCGAGACGGCGCGCAACCAATTGAAATCCGTGTTCGCCAAGACCGATACGCATCGGCAAAGCGAACTCGTCGCGCTGCTCTTACAAGTCGAGTAACGACGTCGCTATAAATCTCGCGGTAGTGCGGCCACCTCGACGCAGGACACTAGCCCTCCCGAGCAGGCCAATATCCAATCAATAATGCAGCGCGTGAGCCGTAAGTGGCGCTCGTATTTTTTTTCTTTTTATGTGAATCAAATTCTCAAGCGGCTTAGATAGGGCGTATTGTCGCATCGCTATTATATTTAGTGATTTATATTATCAATCAACATATTAATAATACATAGATCATTCAAAGGCGACCCGACGGTCTTGCGGACTTCGGAGGTAGTGTTTTGACTAGATTGACGTTCATTACCCACTTCACCAACCGGATTATCGGCACGCGCACAAACATTCCTAATCATTCCGTAGCCCTTGTCTCCGGAGGCGCGATCCTCGGATTTGACGGCAACGTACATATTGATCTCGACCGTTCTCACACTGTGCTTTGCCCGGACGAAGCCAGGAGAGTGGCATTTGAGCTCAAAAAAATCGCCGATGCGATCGATCCTTTGTCACCGATTGGGTTCGGCTAACGGATGATATCCGAGGGCCGAAGGCTGGGCGGGATCCTTGGTGAACCAAAGTCCTTTACGTTGATGCCAGGCTGCATAGGCTGCGGCGCTCGTCGCGCGGGCGAACTCAAATTATGGAGCAATTGGTAGTTCTTCCGCCACTTATAAAGTGAACAACCAAAAGCTTCCCCGACGCGCAAAGAGGCGCCGTTAGATAGCGGAATGCGACATCTCTTTATCTTGGCCAAATGCCTGGGAAATCCCGGTCACTATCCCCTGTGAGGCAGCGTGTTCCTTAGATTGAATTTCGCGATCTTCCTACTCGGTGCAACCTCTGCTTTCGCTCAGGTGCCGCCCGATCTCTCGACTATGATCCAGACGTTCGATTACGAATTCCAATGGAGTGGCATTGGAACAAACTTCTGGGTCTATAACTACACCACCCCGACCATCATAAACAATGAGCTCCAAGCATACACTCCAGACGCTTGTCAGGGAGACAATGTAGCTAGCGTGGGACGCCTACGTGCAGATCGGCGTATGTGGAACGGAATGGCCTATACGTCTTGCTCGATCACGACGTTCGCGCATTTCGATCAGACTTATGGCTACTTCATCATGCGGGCGCGAATCCCGAAGGGCCAGGGAATTTGGCCGAGTTTCTGGATGCTCCCGAGCTCCGGCGCGTGGCCACCTGAAGTCGATATTATGGAGAACAACGGGCAAGATACGACCAGCGTCTACATGACAGTGCACTTCCGGAATGGCGCACAGGATCAGACCAAATACACTTCGGCGATGGACTTGAGCACTGGTTATCACACCTACGCACTGGAATGGACGCCTACCGAGCTCATTTGGTTCGTGGACGGTATAGCTAGGAAAGTTTACACTGGACAGAACATTCCAAATGTCCCGATGTATATCCTTGCCAATGTGGCGGTTGGCGGGACATGGCCTGGATCCACGAATTCGTCCACATCATTCCCGCAGTCGATGGACATCGACTATATCAGGGCATACCAGTTTAACCCGGTACCCGCAGGCGCAATGCCCAACCCGATTTCGCTCAATTCCATCGTGATCCGACAGAACGGCGCCAGTGTTCCGTATCTGGTCACGGCGAAGGCGGGCGATACGCTTAGCATTTATTCTGGAGCGTTGGTTGGCCCGAACGCGCTCCCGAGCGGCGGCGTCTATGAAATCGGTATTTGCGCTTATTCTGGAAGTCCATGCTATGCCTTCGACGTGCAGCCGCTAGGTGCGCTCGCGGCCGCCTCCCAAATTGGCCTCACGTATAAGTACGTGGTTCCGGCGAACCTCGCCGACGGATGGTACAATGTTTACGTGACCGTCCTAACTGCCGGTGCTACGGTGACCAGTCAGGTCGCGACGCGATTCGCCGTACGAAACAATTCGACGCCGTTCATCGCACCGCTTACCGCCTTGCCGCCTGCGCTGTATCCATGAAATGATCAATCAGAACTGCGACGCCAGTTTCGAATCTATCTGCGCTTCGAACGCGAACCGCGATATGGGAGATAGCCATCTTTCCACGACCCCCGAGCATTTCCGACCATGAGCACCTTCCACTTCGAACTGTCTTCGTTCGAGAGGGATTTTCAAAGCAATTCACGCTGGACACAGCGGCAAGAGTCTTACGTTCTGGGAGACTTGTTACGTGATCTATTTGGCCACTGACCGAGCTACTCGAATCATGCGTTGCTTACACATTTGGGTGTCCGCGTATATCGGATGGTGAGGTGGAGGATAAAATTTGCACAAACGCGGTAGGTTCTCGGTGGAACAACAATTTGCGTCAGCACAAGAAGCGCCAACTTCGGTCCATAGGCGCCGCTAATAACCGCCGAAATGTAGAGGCTTATGGCCCTAAGAGGATGTGTCGTGAAAATCCCTTTCGCGATATGCCAGCCGCGATAACCGTAATAAGCAGCGCGCGGAATACTCGGCTTCAAATCCTCTAGCCACGCGAGTCGATAGTCACTGATCGGTACGTTAGATAGCCTACCTGGATCAGGTCCATCAAACCAGTCGACGCCCGGCTTCTCCGTCATAACGAAGCGATACCCGGCAAGTTGAAGACGAATTGCAAAATCCGTATCATCACCATAGGAGACATCGTTCCGATAACGAACCTTTCGGGCGCCCCTCACCGGAACAACGAGACCGCTCGTTTGCACAAATCCGCGCGCAGACACGAGATAACTCGCCATCGGTTCGCCGGGCGCAATCGCACGGGGTGGTTTAACGACAAAATCTTTACCCCTTTGTGCACACACGGGTGAATAGGCGACGACATTGTCAGTATCCCACAGCAGGAATTTCATCGCTCCAAGATGATGGGGCAAGAAGGCATCATCTGAGTCAAGAAACGCAACGAATTTACCGCGCGCCAGATCAATTCCATGGTTGCGGGCCGCGCTTGCACCTCTGTTGGGCTGGCAGATGAGCCGTATTCTTGGATCCTCGATAAACTTTAAAGTTGACCGCAAGTTGTCTGTTGATCCGTCATCGACAAGTATAATCTCAAACTCTTGATATGACTGTGCCAGAACAGATGAAATTGCCCGACCAACTAGATGTGCTCTATTATAAATAGGAATAACAACAGAAAAAAGTGGCTCTGGTAGAGCCCCGTCGTCTTTTACTGTTTCATGGCCAGGTGGGCGTTTCACAATATAACCTGCCTATTACAGCTTTTTGTCGCGTAATTGCCTTTTCAGTAGGGGAAAAGAATTAGCGTCCGTTCTATGGCTATCTATTTTCACTTCTGCCGCCGTTGCTGCGCGCTATTCCATTAAAACGACGAAGCGAAAAGGCACTCGAAAAGGCTAGAGCCGACATTTATGTCCGTTACGAATTCCTTTCCTATGGTGTCATTATACAATATGTGCTAAAAGAATCCACGAACTTCTACTAGACCGCACGTGCGCCGGCCCACTTCACAATGGTGTTGACTATCCGACGATATGATCGCTGTGGAAGATATGCTCGAAGCGTTTGCCTCAAGATAATCGTTAAGGGAACCCTGGCCACCATCAATCCAAGCCACAAGTCTCGCGCTACCACCAATGGCTCGTGTCTTCCCATATAGTAAGGAAGAACTGTAGCGCGGTAACCAAGCTTCGCTCTCTCGGTCATAAGTTGTGCGCAATGATCGAGCCATGTCAGGACGGGTTGGTACCCATTCAAATGCGAGGTACGGCCCGTTTCGGTTGTGTCCGTCCAGATGATAAGTGGCTCGTCGATCATGCGAAACCTTGCGCCTGCTTTCTGCAGGCGTAGACAAAAGTCAAGATCTTGGCCCTTACGAAGACTTCCATCGAATTTTACCTTGCGGGCCAGTGCGATTGGTAAAACGATTGTCGACGTTTGGATCAGTTGATTTTGAACGAATAGATACTCCCCGACGTCCTCATTCTGGCGAATTCCCCGTTCAGGCCGTACCCAGTACCGAGAAACTCCTCTGTCGACTTTCATCGACGAATAAAGAACTTCGTCGTCCTGAAACGGCATTTCTGCGGACACTCTTTCGAGCTTGTTCGGAAGAAACATGTCATCCGAATCTAAAAAAGCAATATATTGACCTCGCGCTTCTTCAATTCCCCGATTTCTCGCTGCTCCACCTCCGCCATTCCTCTGGTGAACATACCGAATGCGGGGATCGTTCAGGGATTGAACAGCGATCTCGGGATTGTCCGACGATCCGTCGTCTATGACGATAACTTCGAAATTCGAAACTGTCTGTGCGATCACCGACCGCAGGGTCGCGCGGATAATGTCTGCGCGATTGAAAATTGGTATGACTATCGAAAAGAGCGGAATATCGTTTGCCACACACTAGCTCCGAGCTTCTTCGGTAACACGAGCCCTGTCTAAATCCCCCGAAAATACTGTTGATTCCAGATCGATTTATACTAAGGAATCCATACCTTTTTAAGGGCACGAGGTCGACAAATTCGGGGAAGTGAAACTTTTCCGAAAACTTTCAAATGGGTGTTTTGTCGTAAGCGGATACCATCGCGTCCCACATGGGCTTTTGCTTGAATTCTTGATCGAAAGGAAGTCCTCGCGACGACTGGCCGTCGGGCCATCTGTAATGTTCGTCCCGCGAAAGCCATGAATATTTGTCCGTGATCCCCCACGTAAGGCAGCCAATAACGGACGGTTTGGAGAACGCCACATCCAAAAACCTGTGAGTCAGGGAGGCCACATCGGCATCGCGTTGAACATGGTCTTCGGGACCCCCAGCATCCGCCACATCAAACTCCGTTATCAAGATCTGCAGTCCCAGTGATGCAACGTCATCCAAGAATCTTGAAAAGACCTCATCTGAATACTTCACGCGATAAGCCTTAAGATGCCCTTGAATACCAAGTGCGTCGATTGGGACATTTTTTGAAATAAGGCGTTCCAACAGCTTGAGTGTCGCTCGGCGTCGCCGTTCACTCCAAGCGACATCGCCCTCCAAATTGGCTTCGTTATAGTAGAGGGAAGCATCCGGATCGGCAGCTCTCGCGCAATGAAATGCGGTCTCGATATATGATTCGCCAAACGCGCGAAACCAAATAGACTGTTGTCTCAAACCACTCACAAGACCGTCATCAGGCTCGATAGCCTCATTAACAACGTCCCAAGAATTGAGCTGACTCCGATAGCGCCCGACGATGGCTTCGATATAGCCAGTCAATAATTTCTCGTCTCTGGTTACAACAATCTCTTCACTGAGCCATTTCGGGTTTGCACGATGCCATACGAGGGTATGCCCTCGCATTAACTGACTATTGTGCTGAGCAAATTTCAGGATGGCATCAGTTTTTGAGAAATTGAATACGTTTCGCTGTGGCTGGAGCACATTCCGTTTGGTTTCGCCCTCGGCAACAAGTATTCCGGCTTCCCGTACGATAACTTTCCGGTATTCCTCGTTGCTCAAAAGTTGCTCGGTGCAAACCGCCGCACCGTAAATACGATTATGTCGGGACGCTCGGACTCGGAGCGGCTCACTGCTTTCTGCCTTTGCCGAGTTTCCAATTAAAATAGGCAAGGCGGCCCACGATCGGAGAAAGTCGCGGCGACCCAGCAGCATCAAAGGAATCTCCCGTCATCGGCCGGGATCGTCTTATGGGGTTTGGTACAACTCATGCCTGACCCCGCTACGTTTCGATAGTAAAGGAACAAACGGCCGCTTTCTCAACAACAAGCTTCGCATAGCGTCACGCTTCCTAAGACGAGACATCTCGTTATTGTGAACAATACTTATCGCAATTACGACAAAGATCCAGACTTGTCTGTCCGGCGAAAAGAATTGTGCCTCTGTGAAATTTTGCAAAACTCCAAACAACCATATCGATAGGCACAGAGCATACAGCGGAGAATCCTCGCGTCGTCCATTCAAGATTCTAACAAATGGCAAAATGACCAGGGAAAAAATAGCAAGCATAAGTCCAATTAAGCCAGTTGTTGTAAGAGCCTCCAAGTACCCATTATGAGATTGGGTTACTTCCAACACAAATTGCGATATAGCGAGTGAAAAGATTGGCGATTGGTACCCAATACCCCAAAATGAACCGTACCCGGAACCGAACCAAATATGATCTTTGATGTAGCTCCAAAGCGAAATCCAAATAGCAACGCGCCCGGACAGATTCTCAGGATTGGTAAGAAACGTGTAAATTTGTTCATAGTCCACTATTCCAAGTACAATTATCGTTAATAGAAAATAAAGAAACAATAAAGCAAAAAGAGTATTTCCTGATCGCTTCGATGCCATGCTCCGATAGAGCATGCCTATGACGATCACGACGAATGCCAATCCAAGCGCCGTCTTGGAGCGGGTCCCTAGTAGAAAAACCGTCGACCCAGCCAAAAGAACCCAATCGACAGTTTTTTTTCTGTTCAATGCAAAGTGTAAGAACACTAACATTGAAATCACCATCATCGGTCCTGCGACGTTTTTGTGCCAAAAAATGCCGCGCCAATTTCCTACTAGTGTAGCATCAGATTCATTTGGAGGATGCACAGCAAATGAGAATATGGGGACTGACGAAAGCACTACTGCAGCTACTGACGCAATAAGCGTGAACGTTAGAAAATAATATAATACTCTTAAAGTCTGTTTTTGGCCCAAAAATCTTACTAATACTGCAGCTGAAATTAGTATTATAATCGTATTTATCGACCTACGTAAAGACGCACTCGGATCAATTGCCCATACACAACTAACAACACACCACGTACATGCGATAATATAAGGCACAGATATCGCTCTAAAAATCACATTAAAGTCTTTTATAAAAGCTGTCGTAATTACAGTTGAGAATACTATTAAATAGGACACTCTCCTTAATGTATTCCCATCCATATTACTAGTCACTGACTGCCCAATATAATCCTTCACGTCGTTTGGCATTGCTGCTTCGTAATTGATCCGCACAACGACCGTGTATAAAAGGCAGCATAATAAAGTAGAATTGAGCAAGGGCAAATAATGAGCTAAGCGCCCACGCTGCGAAGACTGGGCCTCCGGTGCCAACCTTTGATTACAGCGCATCCGATCTCCTACCATGTTACTGGATAATTCGCGCTTGCTCGGGCTCGCAAATATTTAAGCGAGCCTGCGGCGTACCGGTTCCACCATCAATAATTCTGTCATCGATAATAGCCATCCTCGATTGAGGAACCAGCTAGCGCCAACATAGACGACGACTCCAGCCGCGCCGCCAAGGGAGAGACGCGCAAACGCCCCTTCAACGACTTCGAGCACCACGATCTCGGCAGCGGCGGCACAGGCTGTGCTCAAGGCTGGCAACAAAAGCACGCGGTGGTACTCGGTGAATCCAGCTCCGCATACTGGCCGCACCAAAGTCGCCCAAAAGATGGGAACCAAGAGAACATAGAGTATGGTTAGAGCGATTGGAATTCCTAAAATGCCGAACTGCGCTCCAAGACCAACAAAGACAAAGAGGGAGATGGAGACTGTCATCGCCGAGACCGTTGCAAGTCTGGTTTCCCCGGTTGCTAAGAGCAGTATTCCGACAGGATTTCCTATCGACCGGACCGCGCACCACAACGCGAGCACGCGCATGACTGATATGGAGTCACCCCATTTTGGTCCCATCACAATCTCAATCGCGTCCGAACTGAAAACAGCTAAAAATGCATAGATTGGAAAGTTAACCGAAGACGTCATATTCAACGCCTTAAGATAGACGGACTTAATTCTCGGCTTGTCGTGGGCGACGGAGGCAAGCAACGGAAAGCTGACACGGTTTACGATCGTATTGACCACGAACATAATTCGTAAACAGAGGTCACGCGGCTGGAAATAATAGCCGAGAGCCGATCCAGGGATGAGTCGGCCACCTAGGATTACATCACCATTTAGAGCAAGTGCATTGAAAAATTGGAAGACGACAACGTTCAAGCCGAATGACATGAAGCGCTTGGCTGTTACGAAGCGGAATGTCAATTTCGGCCGAAATCCATCCGCCAACATTACCCAGCATAGGCCTGAAACACCAATCGCATTGGCTATGTTGCCGGTCACGATCGACGAAGCACCGAATCCAAACAGTGCCATAACGACCGCAACACAGAAACCAAGGAGCGCCGAGAGAATCTCGATCCTGAACAAACCCTTGAATTGCAGTTTTTTCTCCGCGAGGGAACGCTGCTGTTGGCCAAAGGCCGTGATGAAAAATACGGTACTTGCCATCTGAATAAGTGGCGTCAACCTGGTATCACCATAGAACCACGCGATAAGCGGACTGGCAGCAGCAACCGCAAACGTGACACCGCCACCAAGCATGAGGTTCAACCAGAATAGGCTGACCAGCTCGTCCGACGTAACATCACGAAACCTTATGACGGCATTGCTAAGCCCCATGTCTGTGAACACAATGCCAACATTGATGATCGTGACTGCGATGGCCACAGACTTGAAATCCGCTGGATCGAGCAAACGGGACAGGACAACAATTTGCGCGAGGGCTATGGCCGAGCGTCCGATCATCGCCATGCTGGTCCAACGGATGGCGGCAAAAGCCGCAGTTCGGGTCGTCATGACATCTTGCCTGCCACGGGTAAACCATAAGCCGCTATCATCGCGCCAATCTGTTTGTCATTGGCGTCCGTTCCGAGAACGTTATGGTTGTATAGAGCCACGTCTTGCCCCCCCTTCCAGAGTACAAACCGACGCACTGGTCCGACCTTACGAAACTGAGCGCCATTGAGCGAAGCCATCCAGAAAAGCCAGATATCGTCGGCACTGGGGCAAAATGTCTGGAAACGCTCCTTTTGCGTGACGTCCGTTGTGAATATGCTTGGTCGATAAAGAATACCTCCAAGGCCCGTCGGAAAAATCGCTTTTGACGCATTCGTGTTTGCGGTCTCGAATTTCCAATCGCGATAGGGAGCCGGCCTGCCATCAGCGCGAAATATGATTTGATGAGCGCGATGACACAGGACTTCTTTTGCCCCCGGTTTGTAGGCACTGACGAGTTCCTCAAGCCAAGTCGGCCAATAATATACGTCGTCATCCGCCGTAACGATGACGGCATCCGGATAAGAGATCAGTGTCGGTATGATCTTCTTGTAGGAACCTATGTCAGAGCAAGTCTTTATAGACAAACCATGCGCCACGAGCGCCCAAATCGTGACAGGAAGCGTCCTGACGTCTTTGTCAGCGACCCACAAAATTAGATGATCAGGCTTGATGGTCTGCATCAGCAAACTTTGAAGAGTTCGCTGCAGCACCGAGAAGCGAGGCGGATATGACGTGAGCGACACGACCAATGGAGTGTCAAGGTTGTGAGGCTTTGAGAAACGCGCGTTGTGAACGAGCCACCGCAATGCGATCCATGAAGCCGTAAGTTGGGCAAACTGGTCCCGGAACATTCTCTTGAAGGCGTGGCAGGATCTCGTCGAAACGTTAGTAACCATTGGTGACATTTCCAGGCTTATCTATATGCTCGATACCGAATACCCAACAACGCTGCGATTTCGCCCAGAGATCGTGATGTGAGACACATTGCCTCTATCATTTGACCCTTTCGTTTGGCTGTTGGTAAAATCACGATCATCGTTGTCATAAGACGGCCTATCGACTTCACAAAGATAGCTAAGTGTCCGAGGTGCAGGTAGCGCCAGCGGAGTTGGATAAGCGCATTTGTGTTTCCAATGCGGAAGGAACGCATGGTGATCCAGCGAAGCGTCATGCGGCTCACAGGGACGTCCTCAAAAACGCGCGCATTACTGGCCCACGCGAAATTGGCACCTAGCGCCTTCGCCCGCGTGAAAAATTCGACATCCTCGCCGCCGGTCAAGCTAAATTCCATATCGAACCAAGGTCGAGAAAATTTCTCGAGAAATTGACGAGTGAGAATTGCGTTGCACGTTCCCCACAACATCTCTGTCGGACCGTCGACCTGCTCCTGGCGATACAGAGAAAGTCGCTCTATCCAAGACGGGGGCGAGCCCATGAATACCGGCAGAACCGTTCCGCCCACTGCGTCGGCGCCAGTCTGCTGCTGCATTTTCAACATCGCGTCGAGCCATTGAGGTTCTGGCCATTCGTCGTCGTCGAGAAGGGCCACGAACTCGGTGTTGGGGATTTCAAGGGCGGAGGCTATTAGCGAATTCCGGACATGGGATACGCCTCGGTCCGCGACGACTATGCTTCGGATTGGGAAACGGTATCCGGAAGAAATCAGGCGGTGCACCACCTTGACGCCCCCCCGGAAATCTACATCATTATCGGCGACCAACACGGTTACCTCAGCTGAGGTGTCCAACTTCTCTATATGAGTCAAAGCCTTATTGAGCCCCAGAGGCCTTCGAAAAGTTGGTATGATAATCGCGACGTGAGGCACTAGACCATGCTTCCAGACGGCTTGCGCAGATGCCAATGTCGAAAAGTGATGCCATCGCATCCAGCCATCCATCGGGTTTTGAGTATCGCGATACCCCAGTTCATTATGGCCTGGCCAATCAGAATACCTATCAAAGTATAGACCGGCGTAAGCACCAGAGCGAATGCTAGCACGGCGATGACTGCAACGACGGCAGACGCTACGCCAGTGCTCCCTAGGGGTTTGAACCACTGCGCGGCCTGGAGTAATACGCTCGGCGGAGTTGACCAACTCTGCAGCAACGAAATCCAAGCCCAAAGAAAGAAAGCGATTTTAAGCGTTCCTATATCGTATGAAGGGCTGAAGAGGAGACGCGGGAACCACACGAGGCAAGCCACTCCGGCGCTGATGGTACCCGTCCAAGTCAAGATCACCGCTAAACGGAAGAAGGCAACGGATTGAAGCGCCGCAGTCATGTCTCCGCTTGCCAAATGTCGTGCCATAACCGGACGTTCGAGCTGTGTGAGCGAAGTTATGATGAGCGAGATCGGTTTGACGAGTAGCGTAGCCGCAGCGATCGGGGCGAAGGCCGCTGGACCCGCATGTAGCGTCACGACATACGAGTGTGCATTCGCTGTGGCTTCTGAAGAAACGACGCCAAGAAGCGTCCATCTGGCATGATCTCGCCAGACATCACCGTAATCACGAAATGACCCTACCCAGGCACGTCTGAATTGCATTTCGATGAATGCCAGACCGATCGCGATCACCCCGCCGGTTGTCGCCACGCACAACATAGCGATAGCTGACAACAACGAAAGGCTTGCGAACGGTACGGATGAGATGCACATCAGCAGTACCCCTGCAAAAATGAAGTCTGAAATGACGACCGTGGTAGGTCGATGAATCGCATACAAGTGGGCTCGACCGAACCAGCGAATCATCGCTAGAAATCCAAAAAGACCGAAAAACCACGCTTCGACCGAACGGCCAAGCGTCATAACAATTATGATGCAGAAAGCTGCCCAAATGGCGGATAGAGCAAGATTGACTTTGAAGTACGTTTGAGCGTCCTTATCACCCATCTGGGTATTGTTGATCCAAACCGTATAGGGCGTGCAAACAAGCGCATTGGACAATCCAAACCCAAATTGGATAAATCCAACTATGAATGCGAACAATCCAAACTCGGTCGTTTCCAAGGTTCGCAAAAGATCCATTTGAAGTAGAAACTGTGTGGCAGAAACAGCTACCGGCCCGAGTGCGGCCAACCCAAAGCGATGCAGACTTTGAAGGAAGGCACCTAAGATTCGCATAAGGGTCCTTGATAAATTTTGCTGAAATTGCTCGTTCCATTACGATGCGATGAAACGGTCCGCAGCGCGTTATCGTGACGTTTTATCCTGTATAGCCGACGCAAGAACGTCCGCTCTCTGTATAGGAAATCAGATATTGGCATCGATAACCGTTGTTCTCGTCCGGGTTAGCAACATGTACATGGCAACTGGGTTTGTTGTGAGATATCGCCACAACATCTGTCGTGGACGTGTTGCGAGCCTATGCAGCCATTCCAGTCCGGCATTTTGCATCCATTGAGGAGCGCGAGGATACTCACCGACGACGTAATTGAAACAGCCACCGCAGGTCACTGCCCAGCCGACGTTGAGTCGATGTTTATTGCGCACACAAAAGGCTTGCTCCTTGGGCTTCCCCAAGCCAACCCACAGAACATCGACATTTAGCCTATTAATGTTTTCGCAGAGACACGCTTCGTCGGCTTCGATAAAAAAGCCATCGCGGCGGCCCACAATCTCAAGTTCCGGGTAGAGTTTCTTCATAACTATCTCGCAACGGGCGTTCACTTCCTCTGTGCCGCCCAGAAGATAAAATCGACAACCATTTCTGGCCGCGTAGGCCGCGGCATCATGGAAGAGATCAGATGTTGCGCTTCTCTCAGGTATAGGGGAACGGGTAAGAAGGCGGGATGCAAGCACTACTGCTTGCCCATCCGCATGGATAATATCCGCTTCAGAAAGATCTCTACGGTAGGCATCATTCCAGCGAGAAAGGGCCAGCCCATGTCCGTTAAGATCGAAAACAAGTTTGCATGGACCGTTTTTTTCCCGCGCTTTCACGCAATCTTCGGCCATCGATAGAATCATATCTTGCCGCGACAAACGTTTTGTTTTTACACCGCCGACAACCACGGTTTGGATAGCTGACATCGTACGCTCCGGGCAGAATTGAATGAATAATTATAAATAATGTCAGTTAATAATAGTTTGTCAAATGTTATTAGCGACGCGGAGCGTTTCATCCCGCACGCGGAATGGCTCTCATCTTCAAGGGCAAAGAAAGAACTTGGACTGCCGAGGCCTGGATCGTCCTCATGGATCTGGTCGGCTTCCTTAGGCGGGGCGCTCGCGATGGTATGCGATCAAATTTCGCGCCTTGCCGTCGAGTTAGCGCGGCCACCCTCCTGGGATCACAGACGAGTCTTCGATGGAATTTTCTGGATCGCGCGAACCAGCGAGATTTGGCCCATAAATTCGGCAAATGAGGCTCGGTCTATCGGCAGTTTCTCAGATGGACGCGAGCCGGACTTTGGGATGTTGTCATCGAAGCCCTGGCAAAAACAGCCAAGCCGTTCCAGACTCAGTTCAAATGATCGACACAACCATCGTCCGCATGCATCACCACGTAGCGCGCGGAAAGGGAGGAATCAGAGAAACGCTCTTTGCCGTTCGTGCGGTCGCTTCTCGACCAAGATAAACCTCCGAAGGAACACATAAGGTCTTTCGATTGGAACCGCGTCTCGTTCGGCAAAACGCACGACGTAAATGGCTACGAGGCGTTGATGGGTAAAGCAACATCTGATCCCATCGGCGGCAGCGCGCCGGTCATTCCCACAAAGAAAAATGGGTGTTTTCAAATCGAGATCGACAGAGCGAATTATGCTATGCGGAATCGCATCGAACGTTGCTTCAATCGTCTCAAGAACGCACGCCGCTTCACAACCCACTATTACAAACTCGCCGAGACATTCGGCGGTTTCGTTCGTCTCGTCGCGATCAGGAGGTGGCTACGTCACATTGTCAACACGGCCTAATATCGCGACAAGAACAAACAATTCGGCTTCCCTAGTGTTTGATGATTTCTCGAGCCCGATTACACCACTCTACAGATACATTCGGTCGATGACCGGGCGCCTAACGCAACTCAATAGGCGCGACCGCGTAGAACTTCGAAGCAGGTGCGCCCAATGATGTTAATGTCCAACCAAAACGACCAGTGACCGATGTACCAAAGGTCAAGTTTGACACGTTCGGCCATCTGTTCAACGCGCTTCGTCTCGCCTCGTAATCCATTTACCTGCGCCCACCCCGTGATGCCGGGTTTGACATGGTGGCGAAAGGCATATTCTGCGATTAGAGACTTATATTCATGGTCGTGGGCAAGCGCATGGGGTCTGGGTCCGACCAACGACATGTCTCCCATAATGACATTTATAAGCTGGGGCAATTCATCCATACTACATCGCCGCAGAAATCGCCCAACGCGGGTTACCCGATGGTCACCGCGGCATGCCTGAGTTATCCTCGGCCCGTCCTCGAGAACCTTCATCGTTCGAAACTTCAAGATGACGAATTGTTTGGCGTTGAACCCGTTCCGGCGCTGCCGGAACAGAATCGGACCAGGGCTTTCTAGCTTAACTGCTGCCGCTGTACAGACCAAAATCGGCGACAAAATAAGGATCGCCGTCGTGGCCAAAACAATGTCGAGTGCCCGTTTAAGCACTCTTTCGGACAGCGTTATCGGCTCGCGTTGCAGTTTTACCGCGAGGGACGGCTGCCCCGCCAATAAGGCATCACGTCCTAACATCGATCTTATGTTACTGTCCGGCAGCAAGCGGACCGGCAAAGGAGATGCGCGCAATTGATCTCGCACGCTTTGCAGTAGCACACGGCTACTCCAACGCATAGCGATTACAAATTCCTCGGCGCCGTGTTCCCGCGCTTCATGAAGCGCCTTATTGACGTTGATGCGCACCTCATCTGAGCAGGACGCATGAATTGCCCCAATTGAAATGCGCGAGACTTCTCTCATTCCAAAATAGCGGGCTAAAAATGTTCGACTTAATCCAATGAGTTCGGTGGGTTCGCCGAGGATGACAACGCGTCGTCCTACTCCACTTTCCTCAACCATTATTAATCGTAAGACCCGTTCAACGACGATATGGACCACGTACAAAAGAATTAGTTGTATAAGGAGGCTATAAAAAATTAACTTCGAATATACTTCAGTTTCACCATCAAGCGATAGGAATGCAACAGAAACTAGAACACACGAAATAACCCACGCTTTTAAAATACATACTACATATATTAATTTATTAGATAGCGCTTGTGGCCGATATAACCCGTTATTATAAGCTATATAATGAAGCATAAATCCATTTATAATTGCAAACGTAATGATGGACTGCTTATTTGTTATAATTTTATCATGTATATACGTGTAATAAATAAGACATATCGAATATGAAGCAAACACAAGAAAGAAGTCAGCTACCTCCGCCATTATACCAACATTTTGGTAGGACAACGGTAAATGCCTAGTTGTTGACATTTGCCGATCGATTTCGACGTTTGTGCGGGTAAAATCGTTAAATCGACTAAGGTACATTAGGCTAACCTCGCGCGATATGTTGTTATTTCCGGAGTTTAACTCTATATACATCGTTATCAAAAGGATCTAGCCGGCAGATATCTTGTAATATTACTTAAGTTAGCCTTTTTAATCAGTACAGCGGTACTAAATTATATTTCTCATCTTCGTTTGTTATCTGTTGGCAATCCTGAGGTCTGTTCCTCAGGGTCCCATTGGTGATGATTAATGAATGATAATATTCATTATGTCAACACTAAATTGCGATCTTCCCTCAAGGTAGAGTCTGCATGTTGCATCGCAAATAAATAACTGTTATAAATCGTTATGCATCAACACCGCTTCCTCTGCGATATGGTATTGCAATTCAAAACCGGATTTTGGGTAGCCTGCGCGTTTACTTGCTATTCGAATGCCTTCGCCGCATGCAAACTGGACACTCCTACGACTAACCCTTCAGCCATGAACGAATTTCTTCTAAAGCCGGAGAGTATGTTGGCTGGCCAAATCGGCAACAAACGCGAAGCCCTTGAATTGAGCACCACGGTGAGCGAAATTGTAGCAGCTGGCATGAGCCCGGCAGTGGTCCAAGCTTTTAAACTTATTCTGCCGAGGGCATCACTTCCGCAGAAAGAGGCAATTGGAGAGGGTTTTTATAATGCGATGACCCATTGTCTCCGGATCGATTCGCAGACTGCCACTCGCATAGAGACCGCTATTCCAACAATAGGCGACAGAGATGTCTCTCTCGCCTATGCGCGCGCAGCACTTCTGTCTGAGCTATTTGCGGACACTTCCCATATTGGAAATTTGATCCCTTCTGCGGCAACGAAGCCTCAAGCGAGAGGGGGGCAGCTGATAGGTGAGCCGACCGTCTCCAATCCTGGGAATCTCAAACTGGCCGATCCATTCGGATCGCCTGACATTTGGCGGTGATGCATGACTTTCGAACAATTGTCTCGAATTCGGTTGGCGCACAACACGGCAGCAAAGTCTCGCGATGACCCATTCTTGCAATCGGAAAACCCATTTGGATCCAGTGAAGGCCCTCCCCTCAAATTGCTGGACGTTCTCGGTATACTGCACCGACGGTGGCGGTGGCTCATCGTCGGATGTATCTCTGGGCTTACTCTGGCGCTCTCCTATATCCTACTTGCAACGCCCCTCTATACGAGTACGGCGAGCATTTTGATTGATACACGAATGAATCAGAATTTACAGACTCAAAAAATCGTAGAAGACACACCTGTCGATACATCGCTGGTAGATAGCCAGGTTCAAGTCTTATCATCGGAAAGCATTATACTTCCTGTTATCAAGTCAATGAACTTAACTCATGATAGTGAATTTGTGGGTCCGCCAGATGCACTTGGTCAACAGATTTTGTGGTGGCTAAAGGGTTTAATTACAACACTGAAACAATATTTAGCTCTTAAAGACGACACCGTGGTCGATGCGGACGCTCTCCTGGAAAGAACCGCCGTTGAAACATTTCTCAAACTCTTAAGTCCAAAACGGGAAGAACTCACCTACGTTATCGACATAGCTTTCAAATCGGAGGATCCAAACAAATCAGCGAGGATAGCCAACGCGGTCGCGGATACCTACGTTGCTGCCTCACTGGAGGCGAAGTACACGTCGACAAAAATAGCCAGCGATTGGCTTAAAGATCGGCTGATTGAATTGAAGGTTCAAACGACTGATGCCGATAGAGCGCTACAAAATTATAAAACGGCTAACAATATTGTGGAAACAGGCAGAGGCCTGTTGGATCAACAACAGATATCAGATCTGACCTCCCAGTTAATTTCAGCTAGAACAGCTACCGCTGAAGCGAAAGCACGGTTAGATCGTATCCAACAAATCAGCGCCGATGGTATTCCAGATGCAACGGTGACCGACGCGCTAAACAACAGTGTGATTACCCGGCTTCGCGCGCAATATTTGGATGCGGCGGCGCGGGCAGCTGATCTAACCTCTCGCGTGGGAAAAGCACACAAAGCAGTGGCCATGGTCACTGACCAGATGGATGAGCTGCGTAAATCAATTCGAAATGAAGAAAGGCGAATCGCGGATGCCTATTCGAGCGACTATGAGATCGCCAAAGCGCGAGAAAAATCCTTAACGGATAGCATGTCCGAATTGGTGGGCGAGGCGGGGACGAGCAGTCAAGCTCAGGTCGCAATGCGTGACCTCGAAAGTTCCGCCGATACTTATCGAAATTTATACAATAGCTTCTTGCAAAAATTCCAGGAAACTATTCAAGCGCAGACTATCCCGGTCACAGATACTCGTATCGTCACGAAAGCCACGCCGGCGTTGTCAAAGAGTGCGCCAAAGTCTGCGTTGGCACTTGCGGGAGGGGTCTTGCTTGGCCTATTCTTAGGCGGAGGGGCAGCCATAGCCCGGGAATGGACCGCTGAAGAATTTCGAACTCATACGGAGGTCGAGCAAATCACCGGTGAGCTTTGTCTCGGTATTTTACCCAGCGTCAGGCCAAATCGGAATTTGTTGCGACGTCTTGCGCCGTTGAGGAGTCCCGGTCCTGCCTTATCGGAAAATATCGCAGAATTTGTTCTTAAATCGCCGAATTCACGTTTTGCGGAAACGCTCCGTAATATCAAAATATTGATTAATGCCGCTCGGCTCGAGCACGACGTCAAGGTCATCGGTGTTGTGTCTTCTGTGGCCGGAGAAGGCAAAACAACCATTGCTGCGAATTTTGGAACTCTCTTAGCCGCATCCCCGGGGGTGCGTACGCTCGTTATCGATTGCGATGTTCGCCAAAGGTCATTGACTGGTATATTGGCACCAGATGCTCATGAAGGACTAATCGAAGCACTCGCGAATCCATCGCGACTTGCATCGTTCGTTTACCATAGAAAGCAATCCCGGCTAGATGTGTTGCCTTGCGTTTCCGGGAAGGCAATATCGAACGCGGCTGAGTTACTCGGCTCGCGTCAGATGGAGGAGCTGCTTACCACTGCCCGCGATTCCTACGATTTTATTATAGTCGAGATTGCGCCAATCGTGCCTGTAGTCGACGCGAAGGCGATAGCACGATTCATCGATAGCTTTGTTTTCGTTGTTGAGTGGGGTCGGAGCAAGCGAAGTCTCGTTCTGGAGGCCCTCTCAAATAGCGAGATCATTCACGACCGTCTCATCGGTATCGTACTTAATAAGGCTGATCCTGCCGCCTTGCGTAGCATTGAGGCTTACAAGGGAAAGCAATTCAGAAGTTACTATGCAGAGTGACGCTCTGAAGCAAATAGCCAACGAACATTAACTGCACATGACTTCTTTATTTAATTGGCGCAAAATCTGGCGTGCTACGATGAACTGCGCCAGAAGTTTGAGATCACGCAATGGTTCCTGCGGTTATTCAGATCGTCTATCGATGTGGGAAATCCTGTCGAACACATCGACAGCAAGCTGGACGCTTCCAAAAACCTCGCGATTTCGTGGCGGATATGATTCCGTCAGTGAAGCAGATTCGGGGGCATCGGCATGCGCGGTCAGGCGGGGTTCTTTGATTTCGACGAGCGCCTGAAGGATCTGTCCGCCAAGGGCGATGACCTCGAGCGGACCGTTCCCAGATTCGATCGGGCCAAGGGAGGCCGTCCCACATTTGATCACGTTCATGTTCAAGGTGCTGATCCTGCAGTGCAGGCATTCGTTGTCGGACGAGCGCTACGAATATCTGATCAAGGATCGGCCGTCATTCATGCGGTTTCTCGGCCTCGGCGTGGCCAATTTCGACGTCCTTTTCAAGCGAGGAGACCTCCAAAAACTGGTGCGGTTAGCGTAATTTTGTGATTCACTTTGCCTGTTTCGGGAGAGGATCCGTTGGATGGTCGGACAGCCAGGGTTTTTTGATCTCGACGAGCGTCTGAAAGACATTTCGGCGAAGGGCGACGATCTCGAGCGGCTGAATCAAATCGTTGATTTTGAAGTCTTTCGAGCTGATCTTGAGCGCGCCGCGCCCAGGAGCGATCGGTCGAAGGGCGGGCGGCCGCCCTATGATCACATCCTGATGTTCAAGATCCTGATCCTTCAGGCGAGCCATTCGCTTTCAGATGAGCGGACGGAATATCTGATCAAGGACCGCTTATCGTTCATGCGGTTCCTGGGGCTGACCCTCGCCGACCGCGTGCCCGACGCGAACTCGATCTGGAACTTCCGTGAGTCGCTGACGCGCACGATCGTTGATGGCAAGCCTGCGATCGAGGTTCTGTTCAAGCGTTTTGACGCGGCACTGACCGAAGCAGGACTCCTCGCCATGGGCGGCCAGATCGTCGACGCCACGATCGTCGCCGCGCCAAGGCAGCGCAACACCGAGGCCGAGAAGAAGGCGATCAAGGAAGGCTGCATCCCCGAGGCTTGGAAAACCAAGCCCGCGAAATTGCGCCAGAAGGACCGCGATGCGCGTTGGGCGGTCAAGTTTACGAAGGCCAAGCCTGCCGAGGACGGCGCAAAGCGGGTCGATATCGCGATCCCCGCCTTTGGCTACAAGAACCATATCGGCATCGACCGCGCTCATGGCTTGATCCGCACATGGAGGACGACGGATGCGGCCCGCCATGACGGGGCGCAGTTGCCGAATCTGATCGATAAGCAGAACACCGCCAGCGACGTTTGGGCCGATACCGCTTACCGTTCGGCGAAGAACGAAGAGCATATGATCAGGAATGGCTTACGCAGTCAGATCCATCGCAAGAAGCCGAAGGGCAAGCCGATGCCGGAAGCCATCGCAAGAGCCAACGGCAAGAAGTCCAAGGTTCGGGCCTTCGTCGAACATGTCTTCGCCAGGCAGAAGGGGCCGATGGCGCTTGTCATCCGCACCATTGGGCTGACTCGGGCAACAATGAAAATAGGCCTCGCCAATCTCGCCTACAACATGAAACGAATGCTCTGGCTGACGTCCCGGCCAGTGACGGCATAAACAGGCCAGAGAGGCCGGCTCAGCCAAACGGCGCGCCGTACGCCATCAAAAGCAGCCCGCGGAGCAGCGACAATCCAGCGGCCCACGTGAGCACGGGTGTCAACCGAGAATCAGTCCGCAAAAACACGGTTATTGGAGGTGTCCGCGATTCGATGCCGACGTGAGTGCCGGCAGTATCTCGATGCGACAATTGTCGTCGCTCCCGAGCAGCGCAACTCGAAGGACGTGAAGCAGGCGATCAAGGAAGCCCCCATTCCCGACGATTGGAAGGACAAACCGGCCCGCTGGACAGTCAAATACACTAAGGCCAAACCGCAAGACGACGGTCTACTACCCATGGTCGATGTGGCGATCCCCGCCTTCGGCTACAAGAACCATTTCGACATCGACCGTCGGCATGGTCTGATCCGGACATGGCCGGTAACCAGCGCCGCTGCGCATGACGGGCTCAGCTCACCGGTCATCTCGATGCCGACAATATGGCGAGCGATGTCTATGCCGACACGGCCTATCGTTCGAAGCGCAACGAGGCGCATCTGGAGTAGCATGGCTTCATGTCACGCATTAACGTCAAGAAGCCGAAGAACCGGCCGATGCCGAAGCAGACACGCCTAGCCAATTCCCGCAAATCCACGGTCCGCTCGGCGATCGAGCCTGTTCTTCGCTCACGAGAAGGACTTGATGGGGCTGGTCGTGCGCACAATCGGCATCATGCGTACGAAAACCAAGATCATCCTCGCCAACCTCACTTAAAACATGCGCCGCTTCGTCTGGCTCGAAACGAGACCTTTCGCCGTTCCAGCGTAACTGACGCCAACAATGATGGAAGCTCGGACATCAAAACCAGCGCTCGAGCACGCCCCAATATAGCTCTCACCGCCCTAATGATCCAAAATCGTCAGGTATTTGGAGGTGTCCAGCTCTGATTGTGCGTCTCGAAAGTTTTTTTACCCGAATACAGAAAAAAGGAATCGAAATGGCTGCTAATGGGGCCCCCGATCCCGTGACACGAGAGCGAAGGTTTTCAAAAGAAAGAGACTTGGGCATGAAACCTAGCAGCGGCGCACGTTCACAAAAACGAAGTTTATTTGCTGAACGATGTTTTCAACCGGTTCCGTGCAGTACGGTAAATCAAAGCTGAAAGCATTGATATGATAAAAATGAAGAAATTATAAACTATTATATAGAAACAGAAACAGCATGCGATAAAACAAATTATGAATAATTTGATAAAATCCGAAGCATCATTTCTTAAATCTGTCCATTTATAACCTACGCTTCTGGGAGCGCGGCCTTTATGTCCCACATAAGCCATAACGCAACCTCATGGTGTGTAGAAGAGCTATTGTGGCAAACCATAGATTAATTGATAAATTATCATAATTATCAATTAATTGTCAATACACCGTTCGCGGTACGCCATCGAAATGTTTTTCGTCAGCGAAGCTGGGCGGAAACAGTTGCAAGGGCCTTCCGGCTGAGCCCTCAAAACCATCCTATTTGCGCGGTGCCTTTAAACTTACTGATAAGTGAGCACAAACTTGGCAAAAGTATCTGCCGGGTAGGAAACCCCTCAACTTATACCAAAGGTCATAGCGACTGACCGACGTGAGCCCATTCTCGCATCCCGATGGATGTGATTGTTTCAGGCTGGGCTATGAGCTTTCGCCAGGCGGCGCAGGCTGCGTCGATGATGGCATCGTAATTTTCGAAGACGGTGTTTGAGAGCCAGTTCTGACGCAGATACTGCCAGATGTTCTCGACCGGGTTCAGTTCCGGCGCGCGCGAAGGCAGGAAGATCGGCGTGATGTTTTCGGGCACGTTGAGCTGGCTGGTGGTGTGCCATCCGGCCCTGTCGAGCAGCAGGACGGCATGCGCACCCTTGGCGACGTTGTGCGAGATTTCGTCGAGATGGAGCTGCATCATGCCGGTGTCCGCATAAGGCAACGCGAGGGCCGCCCCAACGCCGCGGGCGGGGCAGATCGCGCCAAACAGATAGGCGTTGTCGTAGCGCTGGTCGGCGGGCTGCCTTGGCCTCGTTCCACGCCTGGCCCACTGGCGGACGAGGCCATTCTTCTGGCCGATCCGGGCTTCGTCCTGGAACCAGACTTCGACCGGCGTCGTCTCTGGCAGTTTGTCGAGATGAGCCTTCAGCGCGCGCGGGAAGTTTTTTTGAACGCCTCGACGATCTGTTCGTCCTGGGCTGGATGGCGCGGCCTTGCGCTGATGTGCGAGAAGCCGAGCTTCTTCAAAAGCTTTCCAACGTAGCGCTCGTGGAAGTCGACGCCGAACCTCTCGGCGATGATGCGCCTGAGGTCCACCCGGCGCCAACGCACGACGCCATCCTTCTCACGATCCGGCCCGGCCTCGACGATTGTCGCGAACTCGGCCAACTGCGCGGCTGACAGGCGCGGCGCGGGGCCCTCTGTCCAGTTGTCGATGAGGCCCTCTGGCCCGGTGGCGTTGAAGCGATGGACCCAGTCGCGCAGCGTCTGCCGATCCATCCCGCCGATCTTGGCCGCCGCCCTCCGATCCATCCCGTCCCGCACTGCCGCCAGCGATAACAGCCGGCGACTCTGGTTGACGTTCTTTGAGCGCCGGGCCAACACCCGAAGCTCCTTGGCCAAATAGTCCTCTCGCAATTTCACCGCTGATGGCATGGCGCGAATCCTCCGCGCCAAGGGAATCAGAAAACCGCCGCCAAGGGAATCCACTCAATGAGTCATCCCGCGGGGCCATTAGTATTAACCTCTGTTTTTGAGCGTGAAAACTTCGAGCCCGGGCTCCGATTATGCCAGCCAAGCTTCAGCTATATTTATCACTAAGCTGGAGACCTCCAAAAACTGGTGCGGTTAGCGTAATTTTGTGATTCACTTTGCCTGTTTCGGGAGAGGATCCGTTGGATGGTCGGACAGCCAGGGTTTTTTGATCTCGACGAGCGTCTGAAAGACATTTCGGCGAAGGGCGACGATCTCGAGCGGCTGAATCAAATCGTTGATTTTGAAGTCTTTCGAGCTGATCTTGAGCGCGCCGCGCCCAGGAGCGATCGGTCGAAGGGCGGGCGGCCGCCCTATGATCACATCCTGATGTTCAAGATCCTGATCCTTCAGGCGAGCCATTCGCTTTCAGATGAGCGGACGGAATATCTGATCAAGGACCGCTTATCGTTCATGCGGTTCCTGGGGCTGACCCTCGCCGACCGCGTGCCCGACGCGAACTCGATCTGGAACTTCCGTGAGTCGCTGACGCGCACGATCGTTGATGGCAAGCCTGCGATCGAGGTTCTGTTCAAGCGTTTTGACGCGGCACTGACCGAAGCAGGACTCCTCGCCATGGGCGGCCAGATCGTCGACGCCACGATCGTCGCCGCGCCAAGGCAGCGCAACACCGAGGCCGAGAAGAAGGCGATCAAGGAAGGCTGCATCCCCGAGGCTTGGAAAACCAAGCCCGCGAAATTGCGCCAGAAGGACCGCGATGCGCGTTGGGCGGTCAAGTTTACGAAGGCCAAGCCTGCCGAGGACGGCGCAAAGCGGGTCGATATCGCGATCCCCGCCTTTGGCTACAAGAACCATATCGGCATCGACCGCGCTCATGGCTTGATCCGCACATGGAGGACGACGGATGCGGCCCGCCATGACGGGGCGCAGTTGCCGAATCTGATCGATAAGCAGAACACCGCCAGCGACGTTTGGGCCGATACCGCTTACCGTTCGGCGAAGAACGAAGAGCATATGATCAGGAATGGCTTACGCAGTCAGATCCATCGCAAGAAGCCGAAGGGCAAGCCGATGCCGGAAGCCATCGCAAGAGCCAACGGCAAGAAGTCCAAGGTTCGGGCCTTCGTCGAACATGTCTTCGCCAGGCAGAAGGGGCCGATGGCGCTTGTCATCCGCACCATTGGGCTGACTCGGGCAACAATGAAAATAGGCCTCGCCAATCTCGCCTACAACATGAAACGAATGCTCTGGCTGACGTCCCGGCCAGTGACGGCATAAACAGGCCAGAGAGGCCGGCTCAGCCAAACGGCGCGCCGTACGCCATCAAAAGCAGCCCGCGGAGCAGCGACAATCCAGCGGCCCACGTGAGCACGGGTGTCAACCGAGAATCAGTCCGCAAAAACACGGTTATTGGAGGTGTCCAGCTTATGTTAACTGTCGGATTATCATATATGAATTTATTTTATTGACGTCAATTATCATAGAATATACAGTACAGTACAGAACAGACCCGACCTCAGGCATTGAGGGTATGGCATGTATATTTTAATCCTGCTGGGCCTCATTTTGGGGACTATTTTAGGAAAGCTCTATAAATTTCCAATTTTGATTCCTGTGTATGTACTGGCTACCGTTTCGATGCTAGTTCGTTCCAGGCTGGAGCATTTGGATCTTACGGTGCTTCTCATAGAATTAAGCGTGTTCGGCGTGTGTATTCAAATCGGATATTTTGCCGGAGCCTTGTCGCGGCAAATTCCCGGCTCACACTGGCGTTGGTTTAGCAAGGCCGTAGCCGTAGCAACGGATAAGCATCAACCGCAATGAAAATAGAAAATCCACTCTGATTGTATGCCTACCAACGTAATTATTTCAGAAAAAATTGGGTATAAAGAAAAGATAAGTAAGGAGGAAATGCTATAAATCAGATTGGCAGCTGAACATGAGTACATTTGTGGGACTTACTGGGTTTTTTCGGGCGCCAAAAGTGCTTGTAACTAAATTAGCGACAAGCACAGATTTGAAAACTGAGCCAAGCGTCGCTCTTGTTAAGGGAGGTGCGATTCTTGGGTTCGATGAGCAAGTCCATATAGACCTGGATCGAGCTCACACTGTGCTTACGCCGGATGAAGCGAGGCGATTTGCAGCTCATCTCAAAACAATCGCTTCCACAATCGAGCCTGGCTAACCACGTAGATTAAGAAGCGCTAATTCAGTGTTCTGGCAATCTCCCGGAACGACGACGATGAGGCCAATGTGGTTTCAAGGCGGAGTTTATGTAGCGAAACGTTTCGCTACAGTGAATAAAAGGGGAGAGTGAAGGTCAGTTCTTGAAGCAGACCGGCACAAAATCTGCGTGTTTCCTCCCGACCATCGGTCGCCGATAAGGGTACCGCTTTCGATTGATCGCCGTTCGATCGCCGTAGTCGTAGGTCTGATAGATCTCGTCAAAATCGCGCGAGCTAAAAATCCTAATTGACCCAAAGACCGCGCGATAGCGATCAAAATAATCAAAGCCAGGGGCCCGCCAATGATATTCCTCAGTCGCGACTGCTTCGGGATACTCGATGGTCGAATCACTGACGATTGGCACCGGCAATACAGCAATACCACCCGGCTTTAGCACCCGATGGATCTCTTGCAACGCCTTTATATCCTCTCGGATGTGCTCCAGCACATGAGACGCGTAAACTGCATCCACCGACGCATCTTCCATGTCGATATCTCGCATATCGAGGACAACGCGATTTTTACCGGGAATGATGTCCGCACAGATCACGCTGCCAAATTTGCTGCGCAAGTAACCGGTCATGGGATCCGGCGCAAATTGGAGCAGAATTTTTTCGTCCGGATCCCACAGTCCATCGAAAACTTTGTCACAGACGAGCCTCTGCAGTCTATGTCTCTCGACCGAAAGGCACCTGGGGCATATTGCATGCTGCCGTCGTTCACCGAAGACGGAAGTCATGAACGGACCTTCAAATTGACAAATTGGACACCGGAATTTTGATCCTTGAATCTGAATATGCTGATAAGCAATCCGTAGCGCCGATACGCGCGCCTTGCGAATAATGTTTCGAGCCAAACCACGCATCATCGTTTGACCTTAAGGTTCAAATTTCTCTTCAATTATGCTTTCTATCTTTTATGCTATATGATAATTATCGTCAATACATATTCATTATGCACTTTGGGCGGTGGCGGGTTGTAGAACGCTGCATGCGTTGTCGTTGTGTCGATTTACGATCGTAGTCTCCGCCTGGTTGTGACGCCATCGTTCAGATCGATCCTCCGGCGCGTAGATGACTATTGTCCGTTACTCGGGCAACAGATACACAACGTCACGCAAAAACTTATGAGGGATCAGCGGTCATTTCTAATAACCGTGAAAATTCGTGTTTCACGGGCTCATTTGGCGGAGATCAAAGCGTCCGTCCGCTAGCCACGCCTTCGCGAGATATTTCGACCCTTCCGCAGTCAAATGTCCATAATCCCATTGCATCGGAATGCCGTTATCGGTCAAAGTACGACAGGCCTCAGATCGTCGACCGCAAAGCGTTCCATAAGCCGACAAATATACGGCTCGATGCCCTTCCAGAGCGATAGCCAACCGCTCATCCACTTGGCGCTGGGCGTCCACTCGCGCCGTGATCAACAACTCCGGATCTTTTTGCTGAACCGATCGCGCTAGGAGCCGCGGCAGGTTTTCCCTATATTCGACGATTGGACCGGAGACGTACACTTGTGCCACATACCGGGCAAGGCGATCAACCGTCGCAATAAGCTGTGCGATGTCCTCATTCTCCCAGCGGGCGGATAAAAGTACCGCATCTGCTGTACCGGTAGCGATCTCGTCTGCGAGGGCACGATTGATCAGCGCGACGCAAGTCGGATGACCACGTGTTCCAAACACCGGCTTGCAGCCTGTGGCAGTCGCCTGGAGAATCTGTACCGACGGTAAAGCGTCTGTCAAACCGCTCCAGAGATGTGCCGCATGGCTGTCGCCAATAACCAGCAGGTTTGGCTTGACATGGGAGCGGGTGAGGCAGGTTGTTGCAGCGAAGTCGGACAAGGGGCTCGTGTGAGAATCGATGAAGCAAGTACCGCGTCTATAGGCCGTACGTTCGTGGTAGTGAATGTAATTTGCAAGCGTCACAATCTCCTTGGGAAAAGCGAAGGCCATGCCGTCGGAGACGATGAGCGCGATCCCAAGCGCGCAAAATCCCGCCATGCTAGCTAGCGCGGCGCTCCGCAGGGCAAGCGGCGAAGCTGCGAGCCTTTTTTGTCGGAAAGGAAGTTCTATGAAGTACCACGAAAGTGTTCCCATCACGACACTTGCGAGGATGAGACCTAAATCGCCAACCCCGCCGATCGGCTTTACCCACCAAAGCTGGAAGAAGACGATAATCGGCCAATGCCACAGATAAAGCGAATATGAAATAAGGCCGATAAAAACGATTGGTCGCGCTGAGATAAGTCGGCCGGTGAGCGTTCGTCCCGCAGCATTTGCATGGATTAAGAGCGCCGCGCCGATGCATGGTACTAGCGCCAAAGCGCCCGGAAACGGCATGTTTCGGTAGAACTTTAGACACCCTGCAACAATGAGCGCCAAGCCGATTGCCGCGGAGACTTCGCGTAGCCAGGTTTTTTGCACATCGGGAAGCGCCTTAAGTGACAAAAGCGCGCCAATAAAAAACTCCCAAGCCCTAGAGGGCGCCAGATAAAAGGCCCCTACCTGATCCGTCATGACGAGTCTGATCGAGACGACAAAAGAGGCGATAGCCAAGCCGCTGATGACTAAAATGACATTCTTTTGCCTCAGCGTTCTCAATCCATACAGTAAAAAAGGAAATACAATGTAGTATTGCTCTTCAACCGCAAGTGACCACGTGTGGAGTAATGGGTTGCTGTTGGAAGTGGCGGCAAAATAGTCCGTCACCATCATAAAATAGATATTGGACGAAAAAAGCGTTGTCGCGACGACGCTATTGGCAAAGTCGAGGATTTCCGGCGGAAAAAATAAGCAGACGGCAGCTGCAGAAGCTGCGAGAATCACAGCGAAGAGTGCCGGCAGGATGCGCCTGATGCGGCGGTCATAGAACCGCAGTATCGAAAATTTCCCAGCATCGATTTCGGATTGCAATAGTCCCGTGATCAGATAGCCGGAAATTACGAAGAAGACGTCGACGCCGATGAACCCGCCCTTCATTATGCCGACGTCGAGATGAAATAGGATAACAGCTCCAACGGCAATTGCGCGCAGGCCGTCAATATCGGGACGATAGGCGTTTACTACTGGGCCACTACCACAAGTCTTTTCAAACATGCGCTTGGGAGCGGCTACGATTGTTCGTCCGTGCGTCATCGATACCAGCCTCATCGTAAGGGGTGAGTCTAATCGAGATGTTCGCGACCGGGCACCGAGCCGGAGGCACGTTAGGGATCATCCGATCCCCGGCGAGGCAGCAGCCCGTTTCGGCTTCAGATTGCCGCCGTAAGGCAGTGTCCGTGACAGCTGTGTGCCCAATCGTTTTTAATTCTGTTCTTCTGAGCGCTGGGAATATTGATGTTACCGGCCTTATGCCGAAAACTCCGAGCCTTGGAGAACCGTCTTCGGGTTTTTCAGGGCACTTTCTAATTATGGCACCATTGCCGGCGAGAGAGCGGGGGGGTTGGCGATAAATCCGTTTGGACTATTTTGGACGGCAAACCTCGTAGCGACAGCGCTGGAAGTAGCTGCGCCCCCTGCCATCAACGTAACATAAACGTTGTACCAGTCATCCGGCAAGAATGGAGGAACTTTGTAGTTGTACGTTAAGCTTGCTACTGAATTTGCTTTGAGCTTAGTAGTTGATTCGACATCAAATACATAACAAGGGGAACCCCAATAGCCGCACACACCGATCTCATAAACTCCGTCCGGGAGATCATTCGGGCCAACCCTCGCACTTGAAATAATAGTCACTGTGTCCCCAGCCTGTGCTATCGGCTTTGAGACAAAGATCCCACTTAGTGTAACGGCGCTGAGAATAGCTCCTGCTAAGGGCGGATTGAACTGATAGGCCCTAACATAATCGAGGTCGAATGATTGAGGGAATATAGTGCTTTGAGTTGGCGCGCCTGGCCAGCTTCCCCCGACAGCTAGGTTAACGAGCATATACATCGGAGATTGCGGTATGCCTGGACCAGCATATCGGCGGCGCTCGATGTTATCGACGTACCATATCAGAACGTCAGGGCGCCATTCCAACGCAAATGAATGATAACCTGCAGAGAAATTTGGCCCGGTGAACTTCGTTTGCGATTGCCCTCCGGGCCAAATATTTGACAGGTAGACAGAACTCGGATCATTCCCGAGATTCTCCATAACATCGAGTTCGGGCGGCCATTTGCCGTTACTCGGCAGTAGCCAGAACGCAGGCCAAAGCCCTTGACCAGCGGGCAATTTCGCACGCATTATGAAGTATCCGTAGGTCTGATGAAATTTGGCGAACGTCGTGATCGCGCCCGAGGTATAGCCCATACCGCTATAACTACGTTTGTCTGCGCGCAGCCTTAAAACTCCATTGGTCGTATCGAAGACAAGCGCATCGGGAGTGTAAGCCTGCAGTTCATTGTTAATTGTGCTGGGGATTGTGTAGTTCGACACCCAACCAGCCGAGTGATCGGCATCAAGGGATGACCCCGAAAATTCATCCTCGAAAGTCAACGTCAATGCCGACAAAAGAGGCGGTGCGGCATGGGCTACCCCTGCACCAGCGGTCACAAAAGACGTAAACAAATAAGCGAGCTTTAAAGCCATACCATTTCCGAAGTCGACAAGCATTGCATTAGCTTATCGAAGGCCTGTTCGACAATATATTTGATCTTTTCTGTGTAGAAAATGACAACAATAACACTTACCACTCCAATTATAGTTTGGATATGCGTTATTCGAATGTATTATACACATAAATTTGCATTACTATATCTATATTTATAACTTAATATGTTTTCTGTATCCAGGAAATTGATATCCTATAAGCTGATAAGAACCTTTTACATCAGTCTGAATATGATAAATAATAACTGTTAATTTTCATTATGTCAACAAATAAGGTTACGGCGCGCAAATAGGGCAGTCATCAGCTATATTACAACTGGGGGCCGGAGATTAACGGGAATTGAAAAGCTGACTTCCAATGTTGACGGCGCCTCTGTCCGTCGTCAGATAATTTGAGACAGATGGCGGCGTGATTTAATGGAGGACGCGGCTCATCTGATGTTTGATTTTATGCGGCGTTCAATTGGTGTTGCAAGCGACGATTTTGGATGGTGGCTCGTTTGATCCTTTCTCGTTGCAGCAGAATGGTTTGTCCTCGGCCGAAGTAGACGTCAGCCGGCGTGAGATTGTCCAGGCTCTCGTGATAGCGGCGATGATTGTAGTGATCGACGAAGGTGTCGATCCTGGCTTCCAGGTCGCCGGGCAGATAATAGTTCTCAAGCAAGACGCGATTCTTGAGCGTCTGATGCCAGCGCTCGATTTTGCCCTGTGTTTGCGGGTGGCAGGGCGCGCCGCGCACGTGATCCATGTTGCGTTTGTCCAGCCATTCGGCCAGATTGGCCGAGATGTAGGAAGGGCCATTGTCCGAGAGCAATCGCGGACGATGGACGACCTTGGCGTGATCAAGCCCCGCGGCTTGCAACGCCAGGTCGAGTGTTTCCGTGACGTCCCCGACCTTCATCGTCGTACAGAGCTTCCAGGCGATGATGTAGCGCGAGAAGTCGTCCAATATCGTGCTGAGGTAGAACCAACCCCAACCAATCACCTTGAGATAAGTGAAGTCGGTCTGCCAGAGCTGGTTGGGCGCCGTCGTCTTGTCCTTGAACTCATCGGCGGCCTTCATGACGATGTAGGCGGGACTGGCGATTAGGTCGTGCTCCTTCAGCAGGCGATAAACCGAAGCTTCCGAAACAAAATAGCTTTTTGTGTCGGTGAAGCGTGTCGCCAGTTCCCGTGGCGACAGCTCCGGCTCGTCCAGGGCCAGTTGCACGATCTGGCCCCGCACATTGTCAGGAATTCGGTTCCAGACGCGGTCGGGCCTGGGAGATCGGTCTTCCAGGGCCTCTGGCCCGCCAGTCTGGCAAAGGTCGCACCATCGATAAAAGGTGGCGCGAGAGACGCCGAGTTTCTCCAGCGTCCGGCGCGCCGGCAGATGGGATTGCTCGACCAGCCGGATGATCTCCAGTTTCTCGGAAGCCGGATATCTCATTCCTCGCTTTCCCCATCCGCGATCATGCTTTTTTTGAGCAGGCGCAATTCCAGCGCCTGCTCGGCGACGACCTCCTTCAGTGCCTGAGCTTCCCGGCGCAGGTCCTTGACCTCGCCGCTGGTCGCCGCACGCGCCGTGTCGCCCGCCAAGCGCCGCTTGCCAGCCTCCAGGAACTCCTTCGACCAGGTGTAATACAGGCTCTCGGCGATGCCCTCGCGCCGGCAGAGTTCCGCGATGCTATGCTCGCCGCGCAGGCCGTCCAGCACGATGCGGATCTTCTCCTCCGCCGAATATTGCTTGCGCGTTGCTCGGCGAATGTCCTTCACGATCCGCTCGGAGGACGACTTGGCAGTTCCGGATTTCTGGCTCATCTCCACTCCTCGATGGTTACGATGAGCCAGAAATCCTCCGTTATTCAACCCGCTAAATCTGTCTCACAGGTGCTGACGCCGGACAGGCGCCTCTATGTCATGCAATTTCTCTGGCAACATTAGTCGTCCGGAGATGATCTAGTGGATCAAATCTGACGGTTGAGTCCCTTCAGGGATTCCCGTCTTTTGCAGCGCGTGCGAGTCTACGCGATGCGCACAGGAAAATCCGTTTCCGTTTTGCCGACTGATCGACGGCGGCTCCAATCCAAGCTCTCATCAAAGATCGCAACGCTGCGCAGAAACACGTTTGGCGGGCTGAGATCGTTCTGTTCACTGCCGATGGGGTCGGCACGAACGAGATCATGCGGCGAACCGGCAAATCCAAGACTTGCGTCTGGCGCTAGCAAGAACGGTTCATGGAGGAAGGGTTCGAAGGCCTGCTTCGTGACAAGACGCGGCCCCCACGTATCAAACCGCTCGGGGGCGAGGCTGCCGAGCGCGTCGTCGCCTTGACACTCAGCGATCCGCCTGGCGAAACGACCCATTGGACTGGCGTCTTGATGGCGAAAGCATCGGGGCTCAGCGTCAGTTCTGTCCAACGAATCTGGCGCATGTCTCCAGCCACACCGGATTCGTCAGTTCAAGCTCTCGAACGACCCACACTTCGTCGACAAATTGCGCGACGTGGTCGGGCTTTATGTCGAACCGCGGGCACACGCCATCGTCTTGTCTGTCGACGAAAAGAGCCAGATTCAGGCGCTCGACCGCACCCAGCCAGGCCTGCCGCTGAAGAAGGGTCGCGCCGGGACCATGACGCACGACTACAAACGACACGGCACGACGACGCTATTTGCCGCACTCAACGTGCTCGACGGCACGGTGATCGGCCATCCCCGCTGGGACTTTCCACTTCACTCCCACTTCGGCGTCCTGGCTCAACGCCGTCGAGGGATTTTTCACGACGCTCACAAAGCGGCGGCTGAAACGAGGCGTGTTCCGATCCGTCGCCGATCTCCAAGCCGCCATCAATCGCTTCCTCGACGACCACAACCAGCAATCGAAGCCCTTCACATGGACCGCAGATCCAGACAAAATCATCGCAGCTGTCAGACGAGGGCACCAAGTGTTAGATTCGATCCACTAGGTGCGGGCCAACGGGAAACCAAAGCGGTAAGCTGTCCGCCAGGCAGCGTCGAGAATCGTGGAACGTCGGGCTTGCCCAAAGTTTGACAAGGATGACTTCTCTGACGGTGGGCAGTGTAAATAAAAAGGCCCCTGATCTGGCCGAATAAATGGGGTTCGACTTCGACCAAATCAGGGGCGAGTTGGCACAAGCTCAGGAGGACGAGTGCTGCGAACGGAATCGCAAGAATTATGCCAGCTCAATCACAGCATTACGAGGACGAGACGGCCGTACGCCCTCGTGTCGCTCGACCGCCTCTAACCACGTCGAACCCCCGGAAATTAGAGGACATGGCTGACAGCGATCTTATGCTTAAACATGGGCAATCAAATCAGCCGTTCGTCTGATGCGTTAAACAAAACGTGCCGCAAACATCTAGCGGCCGAACCCGGTTTTAAGACAGGTAAGGAAGTGCTGCCCTCGAAGTTTGCAAGATCTTCCAAGCGGTTTATTGAAACTCTTCGCAATCGTATTGCGGAACTTAATGGCTTGGAGGCGACACCTGACACTCACGGTGAGCTTGCCGCTCTCCATGAGTTGTTGGATAGGCTCTACACGATAGTTCTCAAGAGAGTCCGCAAGACCTTACATTGAAGCGTGTTCGCCATAACGCGGCCGGATGAGAAAACCCCTAACAGGTTATGTAGAGACAAGGACACTGTCTCACCGGGCGCCTATGTCTCAATTCTCCTGTTCGAACTGGGAAATGACAATGGACATGAAATAATGTCGGCACGGCGTTCCAGAGCGTTACCGTGACCCCTTGAAGATCTGATCTTATGAGCGGCGGCATGGGATGTGCCGATCGGGAATTCAGTGTGAACACCAGCTGTTATTGAACTGGTCGCCACCCAATTTCTCCGGCATGCTTGCTGTGTGCTTACCATGAGTGGCAGCGCGCCGCTGAGTTGCGATCAATTTCAGCTAAGTGATTTATTTTTATGGTGAGTGCGATGGGAATCGAACCTAAGCCTGACTGTGGTGAGACAGGCCAGCTGACTTAGTCTGGCCGCCCCGTTCTCGCCAAGTCTGGCCGGCATCGGACAGCCCCGCGCGCCCAATACTGTCAGGGCCTAGGCTTTTGAGCATAGTTAGGGCGAAGTATTTCCTGTGTTATCTATGACTTATGAAGCCTGACCGGCGGTGTGGCGTTAGTCGCGGCGGGCAGTTTATTTGATACGGTTCGATACTTAGTTTATCCTTGTATTTCAAAGACATGCGGAAAAAGCTCACGTATCAAATCCGCAATTATAGAGATATATTTTGCATAATATGCACCTCTATCGCGGCTTGCGCTCGCTTTCAAGCGACGATCCTGAGAGCGAGCCGTGCTCTTAGCATTGGTCTCGTCCGCGATGGCTTGATCAAACTCGGGTCATCGCAAATAGGCAAAAGCCGATCATTTGGTCGAGGGTCGGCTCTGGCTCCTGTTCATATTCGACGATCAGCCGCGGATGACAAAACCTTATGCAGGCGGTGTTGACGAGGCGCGAGGCCAGCGCGGCGTCTCCTTTCGGAAACTCGTTCGAGGCCATGCCGCTCGCGATGATCTGCTCCAAGATCGCCGCCATGCGTTCCGCGTGCCGCCGCATGATGGCCCAGTTCTCGGTGATCGCCGCATCGATCAAATCATGCAGCTTCCGGTCGTACATAAACAGTTTGCGATGGGTTTTTTCCACGGAGCTGAACAGATTGCGGATTTTCTGAGCGGCGCCGCCGCGCGACGCGGCAATTTTTTCCGCGTCGGCCTCGATCTTCCTGAGGAGGTCCAGGCAGACGGCCTCGTTGATTGCCGATTTCGTCGTGAAAAAGCGATAGACATTCGCCGGCGACATATGCAGCTCGCGCGCAATATCCGCAACAGTCGTTTTCTGAAATCCGATTTGACGGAACAAACGTTCCGCGACCTCGACAATCAGCTTATGAGTGTCTTTAGATTCTCGTTCCATATCTTGACCATCCTGCCGAAAATCAACTTGGCTATGGTCAGACTGCGGGCTTTGCGCTTCGTCCAAATGGTTTACCGGCCTCTATAGGCTCCCTTGCGCTAGCAGCGTGCGCAACCCCCATATGAGCTAAACGATAAGTTATCAAACCAATAATAATTGATATTTATCATCATATATGCATTATGTCTGCCGAGCAATTATCTCATACCTTCCACAGGCGAACCACTCACCGCAGGATGAAAGATATGCGTCAGAAGAATCAATGCGTTTGCGACGCAATTGAACTTAGTAGTGATGACGTTTTATTCATTCTGTCGTGTATTGAGAGTTCTGGAAGGCAGAATCTAAAAGAACCAACCGAAAGATCGCTATATAAGCGGTTAGTTAAAATCTACGTGAACCTTGTTGCGGATCGCGTCGAGGCAATCACAATACCCTATGAAAAGCAACATGTAGCAAATTAATTCATTGAGTTATTATTAGGGAACCACCAAGGGCTTAACCCTTGATAAATTGCCAATCGGCTCCTGGACGCTCGCGCAGCTTTATTCCGCTTTGGACTCCAATCAGTTCAGGATGGTTTGTGCCGGTGACCGAAAATCTGGAGTCAAGAATTGATTTCCGAAGCTTTCACTCAGCCAAAGAGTTCATAGCGGAACTCGGAGCCGCTTTCCTTTGCACCGGCCTTCGCCTGCCCTCACGCTTGTCCCAAGAATTGGCGAGCGCGCGACCAGCCAAGCGGGATTGGGCCATGATGTAGTACTTTTCCGTTGTGCCAAATGAGCGGTGCCCGAGTAGATCTTTTCCGCCTCGGATATTTTCCGGATCATGAATCGACCAGAAGGTCAAAGCGGCATGCCGGAATCGATGCAGGTTCACACCAAATCCGAGCGCTGCACGCGTGCGCCGCTGGACAGCGTCATAGATCGCGCCGTCGTCCATGGGGCCGCCTTTGTTGGAAACCCATAGACCGTTGTGCGTGGGCGCCCCCGGCACTCGCGGCCGAAACATCTCCAGGTAAAGATCGATGCGCTCGCACAGTTTGATTGAAAGCACGAATTCGATCGGCTCCACGGATTTCAGATCCGAAGGCGGGATTTCGAGCAGCCAGGATTTTCCGGATCGCATGAGGTGCTTGCCGATCCGCAGCGCCGTGAGCGTTCTTCGACGCAACGGAATGAGCGCCAGCAGGAATATGATTAGCCCATCGCGGTATTGGAAGGCACAGTCCTTCGAGATCGTCTCGTTCGCAGCTGCGGTCTGAATTGCGGCATCCATCAACTCGAGCCCGAGCGTATAGAGACGATCGCTGGTGATGAGATGATGTTTGTTGGCCCTGGGTTTCGCCTGGCAGGCAATGCGCTTGGTGGCGTCGAGCAGCCATCGCAAATCGATTTCAGGAAAAATTAATCGGAAACCCAGACGCAAGTGGTTCAGTTCAATGGCTATCGAACTCTCCGAGCAGCTCTCGCGCCGATGGTCCACAAATGCTGCGATCACCTTTGGATTGATCGCGTTCTGGGGCGCATCAACGTCGATGTGCAGGCATTGATTCTGCAGATACCGGAAGAAACACCCGCAGGCAAATTGCAGTGAGGCACGGGTGGCGGCCGCCAGATGGGCACCGGGTCCGCTTTCGTCGAGGAAGTCCCCGTTCACGAAAGCGGTCTCCCAGCATCGGCGAATGTCCGGCGGCCATTCGAGGAACGGAAGCTGTTTGAGTTCTCCAGCCATTAGTCCACCCCGTTCGTGCTGGAGATGGAGTACGAAGGCTGCTTCTTGCGGGCCTTCTGCCCGGCTGGACGCGGTGCGATCGCCGCCTCAATCAGGCGTTGGTGATGCAATCCAGCCCGGCGCGTGTTCAAACCGGCGTAGAAATCGGTCGTCGTCTTGAGGTTCTGATGACCCAGGAACTGGCGCACGAGTTCGTGTGCACCAGGCTGGTCTTCGAGAATAATTTTCGCCCCCAGATGTCGAAACTGATGCGGTGTCATTACGATTCCCGCCCGCTTGCTGAGGTAAGTCTTGATCAGGACTGCGACCATGGCCTGACTTTTGGGGGAGCCGTCGGCGTTGACAAAGACCCGCTCGGGGCGCCGGCCGATCACTTTCGGTGCAATGCGATCTCGGTACTCGATCAGCATCTTCGCAAGCTTCGGCGGGATGTCGAAACTCAAAGCGGTCCTCTTGTTCTTCACCTCGTCAGCCGGGATTTCCAAACTGGATGTTGCACGGGCTCCATCGTGGAGAAACAAGTGTCTGCCGAATATGAGCTCATGTAGATTGTGCGAACGTAAAGGCACGTAGGTGAGCATGGCGATCGCAAGCGCCGCCTGAGCACGCGCCAGCGTGCGGAAATTTGGCTTTGGATCACGTCTCACCTCTGTCCAGAGCTGGGCGGGAAGATCAAGCAGGCGCCGGACGACCTCCGGGTCATCGAACTGGGCAATAGATCGCTTGTTCTTGAGGGTTAGCCCCTTCGGCAGCATCGGCATTTTCCCAGAGAGCCGCTTAAGCTCAGCTAGATGCAGCTCATCGACCTTGACCCATTCCCGGGCGATCTGGATCAGCGCCTCGGCCAGATCGCGATTGAAGTTGTTGGCCTTGCGACCGGCCTCCTCAAAACGGTAACGCAAGATTCTGCGGAAGTGATCGAGCCGTACCAGATCGCCGAGGCAGCCCGTCGAATTCGCCGGGACGCCGCTCCAGACCAGCGCCGTGAGCGCGGCATGGATTTGATTGTGGCGGAGCTTGAGCGTGCGCGGGGCAAGGGGGCGGGGCCTCGCGTCCTCGGCAAACTGGTCTGCCCCCACGCTCCACTCCAAGTATTTGGCGACGTCCACGCGGAAGGCTTCCGCGGTGGTGTCCCAAACGATCCGCTTGGCAGGCGCGCGGAACCAGGGCTTGCTGACCGGCGCAAGCCCGAGGTCCGGGAACGCGGCGGCAACCTCATTCCAGATGGTTGCCACGTTGCGATGGAGGACATTCGGGTTCTGATGCAAGGAGCCGCACCGAACTTCGCCAATGAACCGCTCCAGTGCGGCATCGTCGATCTCGGCTGGGTCCGTCCGCGCGGCGCTGGCATAGCGGGCGAGCCGCGCGAGACCAAGCCGGTAGCGCTTGGAGGGCAGCCGCGCCATCATCGTTTGCCAGTGGGGAGACAGCTCCGATTTTGCGGAAGGCATCACCGGGTGAAGGCCACTCTGCCGCACAGCCGCTAAAAAGTCCGAACGGATATTGGCGAGCCTCTTGGCTGAGAGGCCGGCCGCCACCGGATTGACTGCGCTCAGCCGGATGGCGATGCTCTCCAAATCGAGGGTCACTCGGGCCGGCGCCTCGCCGAGCAGGGCCGCCACGCGCGCGACTGCCGAGCGCAGGTCGCGCCGCCGTACGGCCGATAAATGCCCGGTCGTCTGCAAGGCCTGTTCGAGTTTTGCCAGAGAGGGGCCGCTGGCGTCGGCGGAACTAGGCGGAGGGGAATGGCGCATGCAATCTTCCTCGATTCGGGACCGTTTCGGGAGGTCAGGCGCAGTCTCGGGAGGACCAGCGGTGACCAGGAGTGACATTCGGGAAGGCTACCATATCAGACTGGAACGTCTGCTTGATGAGAGTATTCCCGACATATCATAACATACTGTCTTTACATGACTATTTATGACAGAGTAGGACAGCCGCTAGATGTCGCAAGACCGCGCAATAAGGGCCTGGAGACCGGAAGAAGCAATCCGGCGGGCGACGCCGAATTTGTACGACTTGAGCACTTTGGTCCTGACCCACCGACGAACGGTGCGCGGGGAAACGTTGAGGATGTCGGCCACCTCCTCAACCGTGTAATATTTTTCGGCCATCAACCCATGCGCGTGCTGATCGTCGCTCAGCGCGTGCGCGTGGCCGAGGGCCGTCTTCCTGGCAGGAGACTTGGCGCGGCGGGCACGGGTCCGTTTCGACGGGACAGCGCTCGCTCCTGAAGGCGAGGGCACCAGCGTCGAATCGGGCATGGGACCATCATCAATCCCGGAAAATTGCGGTTTCATCTGTTCGACCCTTTCTTCGAGGAACACGAAATTGGTCGAAACAGCGCTCGCGGAATTGAACCCGGACGGCCCGACCCTGCTTGTTCCCAACCACCGTCTGGGAGATTTGCTGAGTCTGAACGGGGTTTCGCGATCTTTAGCCGGAAATTGGAGTAGTCTCGCGATGCTGTCTTTTGCCGCGGTTACCGGCTCGCCGCGCATTGAGAATGGCGATGCATTGCTGGTTGATTTTGCGGACGGGTGGTGCAATTTCTGAAATATTCATGTCTGGACTAATGCGCCATAATGTCTCCGGGTCGAGCATCAGTTCGTCGCGGGCCTGCGGGCGGTGCGCTAATCCATAGTTCTGCAGGAAGAGAGCAAGCGAAAGAACAAAATCCGGCATCAGCATCGCGACATTAAAGAGTTGAATCTGACCTCGCGGAAGGCCAAATTCTCCCAACGGCTTGACCTTTGCTATTGCGTGGGCTTCTGCGCAAATGATCGTTGCAGCTGTAACAAGGTGCGCGACATCCTTATAGGCCGCCCACCGCTTCCAGAGATTGGCTTTGCCCATCCCCGCGATTCTCGATAGAGCAGCGGCTAATTCTATGGCTTTCCCGAGGCTTGGGCCTCCGCGATGGAGTTGGTGGCCACTTACGGTCAAATCGTAATGCCGCGTGAAAATATCAGCGACTCCCGCGCAATCGAATTGAGTTTGGCGCAGCCGCGGCGGCATGCTCTTGGAGCCCTTTGGCCAGCCTCGCACGATCGCAATGGCTTCAGCACGCGCTTGAGCATCGTTCGGCCAGCCCATGTAGCCAATGAGTAGAAGGGCCTGCTCGGGCCAGATGACGATCGCCTGATTTAGCCGGCTCCTTATAAAGAACTCGAAATCGAGGATCTCGATGTTCCGCTCAAACGGCGGGATATCCATGAACCGCATGGGACCTCTGGGGAGTTCATTTGGCAATGCGCATGCTGATTCGCAGGCGAGCACAACAGTGCACGAGACTACTCCAGTTTTCCATCCTTCTCGTGTCGGGGTCCCTGCCTCTTGCTAGCCAGGACGGAGCCGGCGTTCGTCGCGACGACAACCGTCGTTCAACGGAAGCTCGGTGCTGGTCATGGGGTAGGAATCCCCATCACGCTCAACAGTCATGGCGCAGAAGCTGGCCCGCAGCCCCCGCTGGGGGAAAACCGCCGACCTCCAACGTGTGGCTCGCGCGGCTTGTCCTCATCGAGTCCACTCCCCCGATAAAGCCTCATCCACTGGACCTGTTGGTGCCAGGGCCGCCGCGACAACCGCACTGAGAGTCACCGACGATTTCCCCGAAATCCCCGCTGTACTGGATCACGAGCTTTGCGCCATCGAGACCTTTCTCGGCGCTTTATTGGATGAGATACTGGGCAAAGACTAGCGCAAGGAGTGGCTCCGATTGTGCGGAACCATAGTAGGCAAAGACTCGTCCCAGTGCGAAGAGGGATTGTGAAAAGCGAGACACTGCAGATGAACCGCCAACGCCAGAAACCAGACTTTCGAGACGAATCGTCTGCCTCCTCCCCCGAGCGGCGCTCTATATGCGCGTCTCGACTGGCCGGCAGGCCGAGCACGACCTTTCGATTCCCGATCAACGCAGGGAGTTGACAGCGTGGTGCCGCGCCAACAGTTGCACTCTTGCGGCCGAGTTCGTAGAAGCGGTCGCATCCGCCGCTGATGATCGTCGGCCTGCCTTCCAACAGATGATCGAACGCTCCTGCGATGGCGGGCAGGCGTTCGATTGTATTGTCGTTCACAGCTATAGCCGGTTCTTCCGAGAGGTGTTCGAGCAGGAGTTCTATCTCCGAAAGCTCGCTAAACATGGCGTCAGGGTCATTTCGATGACCCAACCCGTCGGCAACGAAACGGAACCCGTGCATGCCATGATGCGGAAGGTCATCGCCCTTTTCGATTGTCCGTCGTCAGATAATTTGAGACAGATGGCGGCGTGATTTAATGGAGGACGCGGCTCATCTGATGTTTGATTTTATGCGGCGTTCAATTGGTGTTGCAAGCGACGATTTTGGATGGTGGCTCGTTTGATCCTTTCTCGTTGCAGCAGAATGGTTTGTCCTCGGCCGAAGTAGACGTCAGCCGGCGTGAGATTGTCCAGGCTCTCGTGATAGCGGCGATGATTGTAGTGATCGACGAAGGTGTCGATCCTGGCTTCCAGGTCGCCGGGCAGATAATAGTTCTCAAGCAAGACGCGATTCTTGAGCGTCTGATGCCAGCGCTCGATTTTGCCCTGTGTTTGCGGGTGGCAGGGCGCGCCGCGCACGTGATCCATGTTGCGTTTGTCCAGCCATTCGGCCAGATTGGCCGAGATGTAGGAAGGGCCATTGTCCGAGAGCAATCGCGGACGATGGACGACCTTGGCGTGATCAAGCCCCGCGGCTTGCAACGCCAGGTCGAGTGTTTCCGTGACGTCCCCGACCTTCATCGTCGTACAGAGCTTCCAGGCGATGATGTAGCGCGAGAAGTCGTCCAATATCGTGCTGAGGTAGAACCAACCCCAACCAATCACCTTGAGATAAGTGAAGTCGGTCTGCCAGAGCTGGTTGGGCGCCGTCGTCTTGTCCTTGAACTCATCGGCGGCCTTCATGACGATGTAGGCGGGACTGGCGATTAGGTCGTGCTCCTTCAGCAGGCGATAAACCGAAGCTTCCGAAACAAAATAGCTTTTTGTGTCGGTGAAGCGTGTCGCCAGTTCCCGTGGCGACAGCTCCGGCTCGTCCAGGGCCAGTTGCACGATCTGGCCCCGCACATTGTCAGGAATTCGGTTCCAGACGCGGTCGGGCCTGGGAGATCGGTCTTCCAGGGCCTCTGGCCCGCCAGTCTGGCAAAGGTCGCACCATCGATAAAAGGTGGCGCGAGAGACGCCGAGTTTCTCCAGCGTCCGGCGCGCCGGCAGATGGGATTGCTCGACCAGCCGGATGATCTCCAGTTTCTCGGAAGCCGGATATCTCATTCCTCGCTTTCCCCATCCGCGATCATGCTTTTTTTGAGCAGGCGCAATTCCAGCGCCTGCTCGGCGACGACCTCCTTCAGTGCCTGAGCTTCCCGGCGCAGGTCCTTGACCTCGCCGCTGGTCGCCGCACGCGCCGTGTCGCCCGCCAAGCGCCGCTTGCCAGCCTCCAGGAACTCCTTCGACCAGGTGTAATACAGGCTCTCGGCGATGCCCTCGCGCCGGCAGAGTTCCGCGATGCTATGCTCGCCGCGCAGGCCGTCCAGCACGATGCGGATCTTCTCCTCCGCCGAATATTGCTTGCGCGTTGCTCGGCGAATGTCCTTCACGATCCGCTCGGAGGACGACTTGGCAGTTCCGGATTTCTGGCTCATCTCCACTCCTCGATGGTTACGATGAGCCAGAAATCCTCCGTTATTCAACCCGCTAAATCTGTCTCACAGGTGCTGACGCCGGACACAGGGTTGATCGTTAACAAATAATTAAAATAAGCCGTTATCGTGGCTGAATTCGAATAATTCCATCTGATTGTCTAGAGGCGCTCTTCCTTTATTGATTGATTTTTTTGCAACGGATAGCCGCTGGTAAACCGCGCATCAAACGCACGCTTGAAAGCCCCTAGCCCCCGCACTCTCGATTATGATCAAATCATTATCCTGCCGCTTCAGCCAAGAGGCAGAAAAGTTCGCGGCACCAGTCCACAGCAATCGCCCGTCGATTTGGTGGCACTGACCTTGGGCAGTTGGTATGGTGACTCCTAGCCAGCTTGCCGCGCACGTCTGGCTCAGCGCTGTCAAGAATGTAGGCGATCGCGTAGGCCCAATCGACCGGCTCCAGGTATCCGCGCGATGCGAGGCAAATGGGCACCAATCGCCGGACTTCGCTGAGAATTAACGACGCCAGGCGCCGAGGTTGACTCTTGCTGCGGTGCGGATTGCCGCGGGATTTCTTTTGGTGGTCGTCGCGTGGGCGGACTCCTACGGCCACGTCGCCAGACAGAAATAACTGACCTCCATCCGCATCGCTTGATTCGCCTTGCGACAGCAGGGGATTTAGCGTAACTTTTGAACCGTCAACCACCAAACATAACGAACTTACGAGCCCGGCCGCGTTACCAGCGCAGACCGGGTTTGTTGTTTCGATCATGGCTTAGGTCCCTTGCTCGACGAGCCTATCGAGCTCTGCTTCAGGCACAAGGGTACGGCTACCAATCCGAATGAGTTTGATCTTCCCGACGGCCGCGAGCGCGTACAGATGGCTTCTAGATATTTGCAGCGCGTCGCAGGCGTCATTGATACGGCGCGCGCGCGGGTAATTGAGTGCAGTCGATTTCTTGCCGACTGGCGCATCGCCTAACGGCGAGCGGACAGCGATATGGGAAGCTGAGGTCATATAGTCGTCCTCGGGTTTGGGTTCGTCCCGTCGATGACGGACGCACGAGGACACTTTAACTACTAGCATTCCCCGGGGATGCGAGAGATTTTTAATCGGCGCTAAGCCAGTCCCCTTCGCTTTGCCAACGTGCGCAAGCGCTTGATATGACTCTCCACCGGGAGCCGCCGCAGACTCCCCTTATCCATAACCTCCTCCACGAGCGGGCGTAGCGCGGCGCCGAGCGAACCTTTCAAGGGCTTGGAGTTGATGGCGCGCTTAAGGATTTGATCGTCAATCTCAGTATAGGTCGCCTTACCCTTTGCGCCACGCGGGCGGCGTCTGTCACGCCAGCAAAATGGGCCAACACCGAGTATTGTCTTATTTAGTTGCCAAAGCTGCACGCCGACCCGCACCCGCTCGGCTGGCGTTGCATCCCGCCGCTGGATAAATTCTTCCAGCTTATCCAGTTCGCATAGGGCGTTGCCCTTTTCGCCTCTATAGCGTTCGGGTTTCGGGTTTTTGTCCCGCAACAATTTGGCGAGGGTGCTCAGTTCGTCCCACTCAGGCGCATCAACGTCATCTTCGTCAACCATATCCACGCTCCCTCTTCCCCTGGGGAACTCGTGAAAACCAAGAGTGCTCTTGGTTTAACGGGCCTATCCGTGCGCGTCCACGATTGCGCGTAGCTGGCGCTTTTCCAACGGTTCTTTGCGAGCGAACAGGGGAAATTCACAAGAAAGCGCTTCCGCCGTTTGCGTCAGGCCCCTTGGTACCGGCTGAGCGACACCACATTCGAGCCCACCTTAGGCTCACAGAACGCCGCCCATGCTTCCATTAGCCCGCGCCGTTTCTCCAAGGCATCACCGCGACGATAGGCCCGCTCAGTGGCATCTCCCGCTACATGGGCGAGAGCGGCCTCGGCAACCTCGCGGGGAAAGCTCGTTTCTTCCCCGCACCAATCCCTGAAGGTGCTGCGAAAGCCGTGGGGCGTCCCCGCACCGGAACAAACTCGCCAAAGAGACGCTTGCCCCAGTCCCCGGCCACGCCGCTGGCCGGGAAATACAAAATCTCCGCTTCGGATCTCGGCCATCTGCTCAAGAATCTCAGTTGCGCGTGCAGATAACGGAGTCCTATGCTCGACACCGGATTTCATCCTGGCAGCCGGGACAACCCAGATCCGCGTGACGAGATCAATCTCCGACCAACGCGCTCCAAGCACCGTGCCGCTGCGCGCTGCCGTCAATATTAGAAACTCAAAAGCGATCGTCGGAATTGATTTAATTTCACGAAGCGCGGCTATGAATTCCCGAACATCACGATAGGGCAAAGCCGCATGGTGGCCGCGGGTAAGTTTTTGCCGCTTAGGAAGGATCAGAGCGAGGTGGCCACGCCATGCGGCTGGGTTCTCGCCCGCTCGCAGCTTATGCGCCTTTGCAAAATTTAGCACCGCCTCTATACGGTTGCGAAGCCTCGCGGCTGTCTCGGGGATGGTAACCCAAAGCGGCTGCAGCACGGAAAGCACGGCCCGCGTATCGATCTCGTCTACGGGCAAGGCCCACAACGGCTTCGCGTAACGCTCAAGAGTCATGCGCCACTGAGCCGAGGTTTTTGCGTGGCGCCACTCACTGGCCTTTGCGACAAGAAGCTCATCCGCGCATTGACCGAACGTTGGGGTGCCAGCTGCGAGACGTTTAGCTTCGCGTTTTGTTTCCGCAGGAACGCCGCCGGTTTTCACCAGCTTGCGGACCGCTTCGTTTTTTTCACGGGCTTCAGCCAGCCCAACATAATCTCTGCTGCCTAGACCGGTTCCTGGGAAACGCTTGCCGTTATGTGAATGATTGGCCACCCACTTGCCGGCGAGTGTCTCCGAAACGATAAGATAAAGCCCGCGCCCATCGCAATGAACACCAGGCGGCGCAGTGGCTACAAATCGCGCCGTCAATCTATTTGTTTGTCTCCGTGCCATTTCCGTCATCCGGTCTTACAATTGGTCTTACAATTTGACGCGGATTGTGGCGGATTACTACGAACATGTACAGATGCATCTCGGGTTAATAAACTGTTTTCACAGCAGCTTTCTAGACACCTACGGTCACCCGCAAACAATGGGATGGCGGCATCAATATCCTCTATCTCGCCCTCGGCTTCTTGCGCTGGTACGAGGATGACAGATCCGATGTGCCGCGCGAGGCGCCGCTCATTTTGCTGCCCGTCTCGCTTGTCCGCGATGCCAAACGGTCGGCCTTCGATGTGAAACTCCGTGAGGACGACATCGCGACCAATCAGGCTCTGCAGGAGAGGCTGCGTGGCGATTTCGGGATCGCTCTTCCTAACATTCCGGAAACTGATGATTGGCTGCCGTCGGATTATTTCGACGCGACCATCACCGCCGTGGCGGCGAACCGGCGGTGGTCGATCGATGTCAATGCGATTGAGCTTGGCTTCTATTCCTTTTCAAAGCTTTTGATGGTGCGCGATCTCGAACCGAGCAATTGGCCGGACAATATTTTGGTCTCGCATCCGCTTTTGCGCGGTCTTTTATGTGAGGGATTCGCGGCCGAGCCTCCACTTCTGCCCGAGACCGCAAAGCTCGACGACATATTGGCGCCGATCGACCTCGTCCATGTCGTCGATGCCGATTCTTCGCAAACACGGGTTATCGAAACGGTCCGTGCTGGACGCAATCTTGTCGTTCAAGGGCCGCCAGGAACCGGCAAATCGCAAACAATCACAAACATCATCGCGGCTGCCGTGCACGATGGCCAATCGGTTCTGTTCGTTGCCGAAAAAATGGCAGCCCTCAACGTGGTTCACGAACGGCTGCGCGCGGCGGGCCTCGACGATATGTGCCTCGAACTCCACAGCCAATCGGTCGGCAAGCGCCTCGTTGCCGAAAGGCTGGATCGCACCTTGCAAGGAGCGGCCTGTTTCGCGCAAATGGACGATACGGCGATGCAGCAGGCTGGGGTGCGCGACCGTCTGAATGTCATTGCCAAACGCCTGCACGCTCCCATCAACGATACTGGCATGACGCCGTATCAAGCGCTGTCGATCCAAATCGCGGCGGCGGCACGCGGGTTTACGCCCGACGCGCGGCTGGTCGAGGAAGCGGCGCATTGGACGGGCAAGGACTTCGCGGCGAAAGCGCGGCTGATCGAACGTCTCGCTGACCTCACCGGGAACTTCGGACCTCTGAATCAGCATATCTATTTTGGCGTCCGCCGGATTGCTTTGCAGCCCGCCGATTTCCAGCGGCAAATTCCGCGCCTGCGGGCGCTTGCGAGCAAAGCCTCGGCACTAGCCGCCTACGCCAGCATGATCGCCAATTATATTGGGGTCGTCCCCGATCTGTCCCTTCTTGGAGTGAAAACACTTGCAGCGATTCTCAAAAGCGTAGCGAGTCTGCCTCCGGGGAGCGAAAACATTGCTGCCGCGATCGCACTGTCGCCCTCGCCGCACCGGATCGCCAAGGCTGCCGCGCTCGGCATCGAGTGGCAGCAACATCAAGCCCCTTATCTCCAAATTTTCCATCCGGCCGCGTGGACGGCGCCAGTCACAAAGCTCCGCGCGGCGATCGCCAAGGGCGCGGCTTTTTGGCCGGCCCGGGCGGGCGAAGCGTATCGGGAAGCGGGGCGTTCGCTGGCCAGCCTCTTGTCGGTGCCATTGCCAGACCGGGCCGCCGACCGCCTTGTGTTGATCGACGTCCTTCTCGCCAGCCAAACCCTGCGCGCCAGACTTGCCGCCGAGGCGGGACTGTTATCGAATCTGTTCGGCGATGGCTGGCATGAGAAAAAGACCGTTTTCCGGCTGATCCACGATGTTGCAAGAACCGTCGGCGACTTAACCTCGTTCGATCCGCGACTCAATATCGAGTGGGTCTTGGGCATTGCCCGTGACGGCAGCGCCGCCGCGCATGGCGACCATCTCGAAGCCGACCTTGACGAAGTCGCCAAGCTGCTCGCCGAGGTCATGAAATTTCTTGAACTCGACGCCGCCGCGATTTTTCAAACCAATTCGGCCGCCGCGATCGACCTCAACAAAGTCAGCGAGCGGGCAGCAAAATGGGCCGCAAACCCCGGCCGCTTCGAGGAATGGGCGAGGCTCGCCGCGGCCGACCGGGAAGCGCGCGCCAGCGGACCCGCTAGGATTGCCAGCATGCTCGCCTCCGGGCGGCTCGAACCAAAGAACGCCATTTTGGAAATCGAGACGGCTTTTGCGGAAGCCTGTTGGAAAAAGGCAATCGCTGGCGACCCTGAGCTTTCGAGCTTTGACGGTGACAGCCACGCCGCACTCGTCGGACGCTTCCGGGAGCTCGAGGAGAAATCGCGCGAGACCGCGAAGCGAAGCGTCCGAGCGAAACATTGGTCCGCGATTCCACGCGGCGCTCAGGGCGGCATGGGCGTTGTACGCGCTGAGATCGGCCGCAAGCGCGGCCACATGCCGCTGCGCAGACTCATGAAGATCGCGGGAAACACGATCCAAAAGATCAAACCGGTGTTCCTGATGAGCCCGGTCACGGTGGCACAATTCCTGCCACCTGGTTCGGTCGATTTCGATCTTCTCGTCATCGACGAAGCCAGCCAGGTCCGCCCAGAAGATGCCTTGGGGCTCATCGCGCGCTGCCGGCGGATCGTCGTCGTCGGTGATAAGAAACAGTTGCCCCCGACGAATTTCTTCGACCGCATGATCGCCGACGATGCCAGCCCTAGCGATAACAGCGACGCGGCAATCCGCAATCCGGATGGCGCCGCTCCGATTACCGATCTTGAAAGCATTTTGTCGTTGTGCGAGGCGCGCGGTCTCGAGAGTCAGATGCTGCGCTGGCATTACCGCTCGCGTCACCCCTCTCTCATCGAAGTCTCCAACGCCGAATTCTATCACCGGCTGGTCATGCCGCCAGCGCCTGTCACGGAACGCGGTGAACAAGGTCTCAAGCTCCGCCGCGTCGAGGGCGCTTACGACCGTGGCGGCAAGCGCACGAACGAAATCGAAGCGCATGCCGTTGCCGAGGCTGTCGCTCGCCATGCCCGCAACGACGCCGGCCTGTCGCTCGGCATTGTCACCTTCTCGACCGCGCAACGCGATCTCATCGCCGATATTCTTGAAGCCAAGCGCCGCGACGATTCCATGCTCGATGCCTGCCTGTCCGCTGGCGGTTCCGAGGATTTGTTTATCAAGAATCTTGAAAATGTGCAGGGGGATGAACGCGATGTGATCTTGATATCCATCGGTTATGGGCCGCGCGAGGCTGGCCAGCCGCTCGATAGCATGGCCTTTGGCCCCGTATCGGCGGAGGGCGGCGAGCGGCGCCTGAATGTGCTTTTCACCCGAGCACGAGTCTGTTGCGAGGTCTTTGTGTCGTTCGCACCGGCCGGCATCAATCTTGAACGGGCAAGCGGAGAAGGCCCGCGCGTCCTCAAACGCTTTCTTCAATATGCGGCTTCAGGGATCCTTGAAGAATGCCGCGAGACGGGCGCGGATTTCGATTCGCCCTTCGAAGCCGCCGTCGCTGAAGCGATCGAGAGCATCGGCTACGAGGTCGAACCGCAAGTCGGTTCGGCGGGATTCAAGATCGACCTGGCCGTGCGCGACCCTTTGCGGCCCGGCCGCTATATGCTCGCGATCGAATGCGATGGGGCAACCTACCATTCCGCGCTCTGGGCCAGGGAACGCGACCGCTTGCGCCAGCAAGTTCTGGAAAACCTCGGCTGGAGGTTTCACCGGATCTGGAGCACGGATTGGTTTTACCGGCGCAGTGAGCAGCTCGAGAAATTGCGTCAGATATTGGACGCCGCGCGCGCTCAGAGTGCCCAGGACCTGCCGCCACCGCTTCCGCCTCACCTTGCGGCCGATCACCAGGAACAAGTGGATCCTTGTACGGTGGAATTGCGCCACGCGGCTTATGAGCTCGCCACCTGCGATCGTTTGAAAGGTCTCGATGAAGACGGAGACGGAACCGGAGCGCTCGGCCGGGCGATTCGCTCCGTGATCATCAAGGAAGGCCCCATTTATCGCGACGAAATCATCCGCCGGATTGGCCACTTTTTGGGCAAGCAGCGCCCGAACCCACGCATCGCGGCGGCTGTGGCGCACGCCTTGGAACTGTTGCCTGAGACCGCTCCGGATGTCTGCCATGAGGCCGGCTTCTGGTTCACACAGGAGCAAAAAAACCTGCCCGTCGTCCGCGACAGATCCGCGGCGCCAGCCAGCCTTCGCAGAATCGCCATGATCTCCACGACCGAGATAAGCGCCGCGATTTCGATCGCCCGCCAGCACAAGAACTCTCCGGACGATAAGGAAATTTCCAGCGCGGTGGCGAGCCTCCTTGGGCTTCCAAAACCTTCGGCGGAGTTACGGGCGCTCGTCCGATCGCTCGCCACATGAACGCGAGACCATGATCGCTTCAAGATGAATAGCGCAAGGATTCCTTGTCTTCGTTCCAGCGCATGATCTGACAAAAGGTCATCAACTTTTTGGGATCATGCTCAGCCGCAAACGCGAAAGGCGCGGCATAAATAATTTGGCCAATATCCTCTTAACACCGCCGCGGCCCCAGCCCAGGCTCATGCCATAGCTGCATAAAAAAACCCGGCCGCGAGGCCGGGTTGGAGTTTATCTCGAAAAATACGAGGCCGGCGGCCTACATCAATATTTGGCGACGACGGGTGCTTGATTGAACCAGTTGAAGCGGTAGTTGATTCCGACCCGCGCCGTGTACTCCTGTACCCGCGCTGACGATACATATGTATTGGTAAATGCCGGATTGAACGAATTGACGATCAGGCCGGATGTCGTAACCTTTCCGTATTGCGTATAAAGGAACTCGCCCTTGACGCTCACATTGTTGTTGAGCGCATATTCGATACCGCCGCCGACGACATAGCCGACTTTGTTTGCCGTTGTACTGGTGCCTCCGGCAGGGAAGAGGCCGTCGGTATAAGTGAATATAGAATGTCCGCTCGTATAAGCAACGCCACCTGTTCCATAAACGAGAACCCGGTCGAACGCGACGCCTAGTCTGCCCCGCGTGGTTCCATAGAGGCCATTGTCAGCCCGCTGCGTCAATGCAAACGGAAAAAACACGCCAGGCCTGCTGTTCGTCCCGTTGATGAGGCCAAGACTGTTGGAATGCGTTGAGCCCGTCACACCGCCGATATCGGTTTCAACACCCAGCACCAGCCAACCAATTTGCCAATTGTAACCGAGCTCGCCGCCCATGGTGAAGCCGCCTCGACTGAGCGTCTGGCTTCCCGCCGCATCGACGCCCGCGATATCCACGGGAGTCAAATGGGAGAAGGGCGACAAAGGCGCTCCAACGAGCGTGTTGTAAGAGGTATGGGTGATCTCACCGCCACCATAACCGCCGATATAGATGCCCGTCCACGTAAAGACCGGCGGAGGCGGCGGCGGTGCGATCGGAAGATCGGCAGCGAAGGCGGCTCCGGTAAGCGCGAGGGCGCCGGCGGATGCCAAGAACAATTGACGCCTCATGGGCTTTCTCCATCAACAGCTGAATTTCGATCAAGGTACGCTGTTGCGACGCAGCTTCAATCGAATTAGCTCTCTTCACCATCATATTTGGATAACCGTTGCAGAAACGCAACGAACGCCTCCGCGCTGCGCATTCCGCTCCGAAAAACGGCATGCGTTTGCGGGTTTGCTAGCTCTCGAAATCCGTTGGGTCGAAGGCACGGTAGGTCGAACAAAACTCGCAGGTCACGCCGATCAATCCGTCATCACCGGTCATGTCGCGGCGCTCCTGCACCGTGAAGCGGTCGAGCATATCCTTGATCCGCTCGTTCGAGCAGCGGCAGGCATCTTGAACATCTTGCGGAGGGAAGACCTTAACTCCGTGCTCGTGAAACAGACGGTAGAGCAGCCGTTCGCTCGACAATGCCGGATCGACAAGTTCATGATCCTCGATCGTGGCGAGCAACGCCTCGGCCTCGCGCCAGGCCTCATCCAGGCGAGGCGGTTCGGGTTTGCGCCCGTCCGGTGCATCACCCGGATCAAGGTCGGCGCGCACCCAGCGCTCCGGCGAGCGGGGCAAAAACTGTGTCATGACGCCCCCCGCGCGCCAAGCGACGCCAGCACCCGTCACACTCTCCGCGACCGCGAGACGCACGCGCGTTGGAATCTGGGCCGACTGATCGAAATATTGCCGCGCCGCACCCTCCAACCCCTGCCCCTGCAAGGCGACGATCCCCTGGTAGCGCGAGGCGCCGTCCGCTTGCTCGACGGTCACAGCCAGATGGCCGCGGCCGATGAGATCGCCAGCGCGCGGCAGGACGTCTATCCTCTCCGCGTCGAATCGAGCAAGCGCGCGCAGCCGGTCCGGGGCGTCGAAATCAACGACGAGCATCCCGACCGGCCCGTCGCTCCGCGTTTGCAACTGGAAGCGGCCATCGATCTTGAGCGAGGTCGCCAGCAGCACGGTCAGCGCGCAGGCTTCACCGACGAGCCGCGCCACCGGCTTTGGGTAGTTATGTTTGGTGAGGATATGGTCGATCGAGGCGCCTAGGCGCACGATGCGGCCGCGCACATCGAGCGGCTCGACCGCGAAGGGAACCACGGCATCGTCGCGTGCCTCGTCGGAAACCATGCGGGCAACCGGTTTCCCCGTTTCGGCCTGCGACGGGTGCTGAGGAGATCCTTGCGAAGGCTCTCGGCCGCTCAATCTTCGATCGCTCCAAGGCACCAGGCGAGAATAGCCTTTTGCGCATGCAACCGGTTCTCGGCCTCGTCGAACACAACCGATTGCGGGCCGTCGATCACCTCGTCGGTTACCTCCTCGCCGCGATGCGCTGGCAGGCAATGCATGAAGATCGCACCCCCGTTGGCCGCCGCCATGAGTTTGGCGTTGACTTGATAGGGCGCCAGCATTTCACGGCGGAAAGCCTCGTCGACGTCGCCCATCGACACCCAGCAATCCGAGATGATCGCGTCGGCGCCCTTCACCGCCTGAAATGGATCGCGGATCAGCGTGACATGGGCGCCGGATCGCTCTGCCCATTCGAGAAGCCCGGCTTGCGGATCGAGTCCATTGGGGGTTGCGATGTTGAGCCTAAAATCGAAGCGCCCGGCCGCATGGACCCAGCTCGCGAGGACATTGTTGGCATCGCCGCTCCAGGCGACCGTGCGGCCCTTGACCGGGCCTTTCTTTTCCTCGAACGTCATGATGTCCGCCATGACTTGGCAAGGGTGCGAGCGCTTCGTCAAGCCATTGATGACCGGCACTGTCGCGTGCCGGGCGAGTTCGAGCATGGCGGAATGATCGAGGATACGAATCACGATCGCATCGACGAAGCGCGATAGGACACGCGCGGTGTCGGCGATGGTCTCACCCCGGCCGAGCTGCATTTCCTGACCCGTCAGCATGATTGTTTCGCCGCCGAGCTCGCGCATCGCAAGGTCGAACGAGACCCGCGTGCGGGTCGACGGCTTGTCGAAGATCATCGCCAAGACCTTGCCATCGAGCGGCCGGTCCCGTGGTTTTGTTTTGTCGCGGCGGGCCGCCTTCAACCGCATCGCGGTATCGAGAATATGCCGCAGGTCCGCCGCCGGAATTTCCGAAAGATCGAGAAAATGCCGCGCGGACGAGGTGCATTGAGTATCGAGCGCGGTCATCGCGCTTTCCCGCCCAAATCTTCCCTGACGGGTAGCGGTGCCCGGCCTTCCAGCCGCAAGCAAGCCGCCTCGATACGCATGATGGCTTCGGAAATTTCCGCTTCCCCAATGATCAGCGGGGGCAGCAACCGCGCGACGTTTTCAGCGGCGGGAATCACGAGGACGCCCTCGGCGCGCGCGGCGGCGGCGAAATCATTGACCGGAACATGCAAGGCGATCCCCTGCATCAGCCCTTCGCCGCGAATCCCGGCGATGATTCCGGGATGCCGCTCCGGCAAGCCAGCAAGACCCTGCTTAAGCCGCAACCCCATGACCCGAACATGCTCGAGAAAGCCCGGCGCGAGGACAACGTCGAGCACGGCGTTGCCAATGCTCGCGGCCAGCGGATTGCCGCCAAACGTCGTCCCATGCGTGCCAGCGGTCATCCCCTTCGCGGCCTCCCGGGTCGAGAGAAAAGCGCCAAGCGGAAATCCGCCGCCGATGCCCTTGGCGATCGCCATGATGTCAGGAATGACACCCGAAAGCTCATAGGCAAACAGCTTGCCAGTGCGGCCGACGCCAGACTGAACTTCGTCGAACAGCAAAAGAAGGCCATGTTCGTCGCAAAGCTCGCGCAACTCCCGCAAGAAGCGCGGCGGCGCCACGCGGATGCCGCCTTCGCCTTGGATGGGTTCAATCAAAATGGCCCCCGTTTGTGGACCAATGGCGGATTTGACCGCCTCGATGTCAGCAAAGGGCACCGTGTCGAAGCCCTCGACCGGCGGGCCAAAACCTTCAAGATATTTGGGATTTCCCGCGGCGGCGATTGTCGCCAGGGTGCGCCCATGAAAGGCCCCTTGAAAGGTGATCATCCGGAATTTTTCTGGATGGCCGCGGGCCGATTGAAATTTGCGCGCGGTCTTGATGGCGCCTTCTACCGCCTCCGCTCCGGAATTGGTAAAAAACACGAAATCGGCAAAGCTGACCTCAACGAGCCGCCGCGCCAATCGCTCGGCTTGCGGAATTTCGAACAGGTTGGAAGTATGCCAGAGTTTCGCGCCTTGCGCGTTGAGCGCCTCGATGAGATGGGGATGCCCATAGCCGAGCGATGCCACAGCAATGCCGCCGCCGAAGTCGAGATACCGGCGATCGTCAGTCGCGGTCAGCCAGGCTCCCTCCCCGCTCTCGAAAGCGAGGTCTATACGAGCATAGGTGGGAAGCAGCGCCGATGTCACTTATTCACTCCGGAACCGGCCGGATCTCCACTGGGCGCCCGGCCACCGCACCCTGCTCTTTACAGGACCAGCGGCGGCCGAGAACCAACGCGGGCTTTGGCTTATTTTGGCGCTGGCGCTGGCGCGGCGGGCGCCGCTTGGCCGGGCTTAGCGGTTTCGAGGCGCTTGCGTTCATCTTCGGCGCGCTTTTGCAATTCCTCTTGCAGTTTCTTCTGCTGCTCTTCGAGAACCTTCGGATCGATTGGCGGCCCATCGAACGCCCGTCCGAAACCGGCAACCGGTATTTCGAAGGTGACTTCATTGTTCGCCTGGTTCTTGACCGCGACAGTCAAAAGGTTGCCCTTCTTCAGCTGGTCAATCGTCGGGCCCTTGACCTTGGCCTCGGCGAAACAGCCGTTCGGGAAGCAAATCTCGAAACTCCCGTCGAGCGTCGCGCCTTTGTCGATGGCAAAACGAAAACCGGGGCGCAACATCAGGCCCACAGGCACGAGTAAACGAATCACGCGGGTTTCGTCGCCTTTGATGTCATAGACGGCGAGGGCCAGCACCGGCGGCTGCCCGGTCTGGGCGCTGAAATCCCGCGTCGTGTAGCAAATCTCCTTGCCCGCCGCCGGATCCTTGCCGCAAACCTTGGTCCAGTCATTTTGAGTGGGAACCAAACTTAGCTTTACCGGTCCTTGCGGCTGCTGCTGCGCCTGGGCGGGTTGGGTTGGTGCGGGCTGTGCCGGAGCTGGTTGGGCGGGCGCTTGTTGTGCCGGTTTCGTGGCTTGCGCGAAAACCCCGCTACTAGCAGTGAGGCCACCGGCCAAGCAGACGCTCGCCAACCCCGCCGCAGCCAAATGTTTCAACGTGAAGGACATCAAATTTCCTTTCCAATGATCGGCCATTCAAGACCGCCGCCGCGCGGCCGCAAAGCAACAGCAATCCATGTGGCTAGAATCCCTACGAACCCGCCCGCGCGGGACTGCCAACCAAACCAGACAAATGTCATGGCCGCACCCGCCCCCTGGTCTCACCGTCTCGGTAAGCATAATACGGCCCGCTTGCAACCCCCCAAGCCTCGTTCCGCACGTCGAAACTCACACGCTACGGCCTCGCGGGACGAGGCGTGAATGAAGAAAGCCACGGGATGCATCCGCCCAGATCTGGAATAGGGTGTCTTTCTGCTCTCTGCACCGCGCTTTAAAAAGCACGATTCTCCGCCGCACGAGCCCGGTGTGAGACCGGGCGCCGGAACAGTTACGGCGGCGGGACAGGCAGCCGCAGCCAAACGGCATGTTATTGTTTAATTGTGGGATTCTGTTCCTGGACAACAAAAACCCGGGAGGGAGCTTTCTCCGCTCTCCCGGGCGAACTGGATTTTATAACTGGCACTTAGCCTGCATTTTCCAGCCGACGTCGAATTTTTTGTCGATCTTCCCGTGCTGGAGTGGCGCGGCCGCTTCCGCAGCCGCGCACGCAACGGAACCTTTAGGTCCAGCTCTTCACCAAAATGACCTGCACAACGACGGTCAAAATCAGAATGGCGCTGACGATGGAAATGGTGTGATCGTTCATGGTCCTCTCCCGGTCTATGTTCTCAGTCTTGGCGCCGCGCTGACGCAGTCGCCCTTGTTACGTCTAGCTTTTTGCCGGAAAAGTCAAGACAGGTCCCGTGAAAATGGCGTAAGCCCTACCGGAACGCCACCGCCACTGCTCCGGCCGATATGGCCACAGCGGCGCCTCCCCAACTAAGGATTTAAGCATCGACGTGGGGACACCCATAAATCATTTTGAAAAGGAAAGGAAGGCTTATTCCCGGAACGGACTTTTTTCGAGAATGGCTGAGCTGCGAATCGTGGTTTAAGGAATGGTTCAATGTGAAGAGATCATGGTCTAAATTGCGCCGATGAGACAGATTCCGCGGCGCTTTCTGGCGCCAACCCTCGCCATTTTCGCGGCTATATTCCTTGCTTCCGGCGCCGCCCGCGCGGCGCAGGCCTCCCCGGAGATCCCCGCTGGTGCGCCAGGCATCGCCATGCACGGTGACCCGGCCCTGAAGGACCCCTTCGATCACTTGCCCTATGCCGATCCCAACGCCTTGAAGGGGGGGCGTCTCACCATCGGATTTCTCGGCACGTTCGACAGTCTCAATCCGTTCAATCTCAAGGCCGGCTCCACCGCTCAAGGGATGAATGGCAACGTTTTCGAGACCTTGATGACGCGCTCTCTCGATGAGCCCTTCACGCTCTACGGACTCATTGCGCAATCTATCGAGACGCCCGACGATCGCAGCTCCGTGACCTTCCGGCTCGATCCGCGCGCCCATTTCTCGGATGGCGAGCCCATCACTTCGGCCGACGTCCGGTTCACCTTCGAGCTTTTGAAAACGAAGGGGCGCCCGCAGCAGCGCGCCGCCTATTCCCTCGTGAAATCGATCGACACGCCCGATGCGCTGACGATCCGCTACGATTTGACGGGCATCGGCGACCGTGAAATGCCATTGACGCTGGCACTCATGCCGGTGTTGCCGCGCCATAAGATTGATCTTTCGAAATTTGATGACGCCAGCCTGGCGATTCCAACCGGATCCGGTCCCTACCTCGTCGCCGATGTCAAACCCGGCCAGCGAGTCATCTTGCGCCGCGACCCCCATTACTGGGCGAAGGATTTGCCGGTCCGCCGCGGACTTTACAATTTCGACGAGATCGACATCGAATATTTCCGCGACGCCAACAGTCTGTTCGAAGCTTTCGCAGCTGGACTTCTCGATTTCCGCGAGGAGACCAATCCGGCGCGCTGGACGAATTCCTATGATTTCCCCGCCATTCGCGATCATCGCATGATCCGGCAAGCCCTGCCCTCGGGCGGCCCGAAGGGAATGGAAGGCTTTGTCTTCAATCTGCGGCGGCCGCTCTTTGACGACATCAGGGTGCGCGAGGCGCTGGGACTGGTGTTCGATTTCGAATGGATCAACACCAATCTTTACAATGGGCTCTATAAGCGCACGAAAAGCTTTTTCGACGATTCGGAGCTTGCCTCGACGGGACGGCCCGCGGATGCCGCTGAGCTTGCTTTGCTGGAGCCATTTCCGGGGGCGGTGCGCGAAGATGTTTTGCAAGGCACGTGGCGGCCAGCCGCCACCGACGGGTCCGGTACCGACCGGATCGAGCCCAAGCGCGCCCTCGCTCTGTTGAAAGACGCCGGTTACGACATCGAAAACGGCCGCCTGACCAAAGCGGGCCAGCCTTTGTCTTTCGAGATCATGGTCAAGGACCGGAACCAAGAACGGCTCGCTTTGAATTACGCGGATGCGCTGGCGCGCATCGGTGTCACTGCCACGGTCCGGCAGGTTGACGAAGTCCAGTATCAGAGGCGCAGGCAAAAATTCGATTTCGACATGATGATCGGCACCTGGCTCGCCTCGTCCTCGCCTGGCAACGAGCAGCGCTCGCGCTGGGGATCGGCGAGCGCCGCACAGGAAGCCTCGTTCAACTTGGCGGGCGTCAAATCCCCCGCCGTCGATGCGCTGATCAATGCGATGCTGGCGGCCAAGACGCATGAGGACTTTGTCGCCGCCGTGCGCGCTTATGATCGCGTGCTTCTCTCGGGTTTTTATATCGTGCCGCTGTTTCATTCCCCCGACCAATGGATCGCGGCCTCTTCCAAGCTGGCGCGGCCGGCGGTCTTGCCAAGCCACGGCCCAGCCTCGGGCGGCGCCACGCTGGATACGTGGTGGCGCGCGAAGCCGTGAATTACATGCCGCGAATCGCGCGTGTCACGGCGCTGAGTCTTCGGAGATACAAAGCTAATTTAATGGCACCAAACAGGCCAGCGTTGGAACCGGGGAAAACTTCGGCACCAATGCACCCATCGTCTGGTAGTTCAGGGTATGGAAAATGCCGAAATAGCCATTCCCTTCGAGCGGGCCGCCGCTGCAGCCAGGGGCGCAGCCGCTTGCAGGACATACATCTGAGTATGCAAAGAGGAACGTCGGAAAACCTGATTGGGAAATCTTGCCGCAAGTCGCCGACTTCAAATCCTTGATAAACGACTGTTCGTCGTTCAATCTCGTTGAGTTGCCGGGACTGCTGGGGCAACCGCTATTATAGCCCGTTTCCCCAATAAAGGCGTGTGTCGCCCCACAGAAGTTTTGCGAAATCGTGCTGAAAAGCATTTGAGCCTGCTGCCAGCACTGATCCCCGTTGAAGGGCCATGTTGGCGGCACGCTCGCGACGAAGTTGCAATAGGGATGGGCAGCAATGAAATCGACGCCAGCGGGCGGCGCCGCGTTGGCGCAAACGGTCTGTTCCTGGCCCAGCACCAGCGAAACGACGATCGGGATTTTGACCCCCCGTTTGGTCAGTGCCTTGCGCAGCGTGATCGCGGCCTGGCTGATCATCGCGACGGTGATCGTCTGTCCGTTGACCATAGTGCCCAAGGGCTCGTTGCCAAGCTGGATGGCGATGATCGTGCCATTTTTGATAAACTGTCCGGGCGATGACTGCTGGCCGCTTGGAAAGTTGAGGGCTTCCACATAAGCCCCGCCGTCGCAAAAAGTTGCGGGATTCCATGGCGTCTAGGTCCCGCATGCGCCATCGAGCATGGCGCCTGCATATTTGGATCCGCAGAGGGCGATAGGAGCGCCGGCAAAGGTGCAATTGGTCGCGCTGTCGGGCGCGGCGAGGCTTGGAATGGCGTCGTTGAAGAGCCCTTGCATCACCTTGATGTTGAGCTGATGAGCCGCGGTGAGGATGTAGTAGTTGGGCTGGTACGCCGTAATGGTTGGGACTTTGAGTTGAGTTTTAAGACTCCCAAGATCACTAACGTAGCACGCCTGGCAAGTTTTGGGGCATGTGCTGAGCGACTGGCTGCCGGAGCATGAGAAAGAGAGTTAAGGGTTGCAGGCAACCGGGGTCGCGGTGGACCAATTGTTGTCGCTGCACCGCGCCTCGGGAGTGTAGTCTATTCCAATCTGAGATGACACGGCATCCTGACTTAGCCTATGCAAGGCCGTTTGGGCGCTGACCGATGTGGCTCCGGCAATGGCGGCCGTGATGGAAGCGATGAACAAGCCCGCGGCTATTCCGGAAAGAATTTTACGGCAGCCGTAACGCTGCACGAATAAATCGTTCATGGTCGGAAATCCTCCAGCTTCGCCAAACGGCAAAAGACGGCCATGAGGCTCAATAAATCAGCACATATTTGCAATTAATGATAATAAATCGCAACCGTTTTTTATTATTAACTATTTGTAACAGCGCGCCGCAAAACGACTTAAACCACCTGCTTATTTGGCTGGCGGCGCGTCGTAATCCACAGCTGAAAGATAAAGCCCCTCCGGCGGCGCCACCACCCCGCAGCGGCACCGGTCACGCGCCTCGAGCGCGTCCCTCATATCCGCGACGCTCCATTTGCCGGACCCCACATGCTCGAGCGAGCCGACGATCGAGCGCACCTGACTGTGCAGAAACGACCGCGCGCTCGCCAGGATATGAACGTCCTCCCCCTCGCGCACAACATCGAGCCGTTCCAAAGTGCGCACCGGGTTCTCCGCCTGGCACTGCGACGCGCGAAACGTAGTAAAATCGTGGCTGCCGAGAAGCACGCGCGCCGCGTCCTGCATGGCGCCGCTATCGAGCTTTCGTTTCACAAGCCAGGCGCGGCCTCGCGTCACCGTCAAAGGCGCGCGGCGGTTGACGATCCGATAGAGATAATGCCGCCGCACGGCCGAGAACCGCGCGTCAAAATGATCAGGCACACGTTCGGCTGCAAGAATCGCGACCGGCAGCGGCCGCAGATGCGCGTTCAAGCCATCGCGCAGCACATCGGTGCGCCACTCCTTGGCAAGGCTCGCGTGCGCAACTTGCCCCAAGGCATGCACCCCAGTATCCGTGCGCCCGGCACCGCGGATCCTGATCTTCTCGCCGCCCAACACTTCGAGCGCCGTCTCGATCGCTTCTTGCACGGAAAGCCCATTATCCTGCCGCTGCCAGCCGACGAAGGGAGTCCCGTCATATTCGAGCGTGAGCTTATAGCGCGGCATCGGACTTTTGGGTGAGCAAAGTTCCGGCCGGAAGCCGGACACCGCGCAAAAAATCAGCGGCGGCCATCGGCGCCCTGCCCGAGCGCTGCACCTCGATGAGGCGCAGCGCCCCCTCCCCGCAGGCAATTGTGAGATGTTCATCGAGCACGCAGCCGGCCACCCCCGTTCCTTCCGCGATTCTCGCGCGCAATATTTTCACGCGCTCCAAGCCTTTGCCAAGATCCGCTTCGAAATAGGCGCCCGGCATCGGCGCCAGCCCACGCACGAGATTATGCAGATCTATGGCAGACCTTTGCCAATCGATCCGCGCTTCCGCCTTGTCGATTTTGTGGGCGTAGGTCACGCCTTCCTCGGCCTGCGGGACGAAGATAAGGCTGTCCTTCTCCAGCATGGCCAGGGCCTTCGTGATCAATCCGGCGCCAGCTTGGGCGAGTATTTCGGTGAGGTCCCCAGCATTCGCATCAGGGTCAATCGCGAAGCGTTCGGTGAGCGCGACCGGGCCCGTATCGAGCCCTTCTTCCATGCGCATCACCATCACCCCGGTCTCAAGGTCGCCCGCCATGATCGCCCGCTGGATGGGCGCGGCGCCGCGCCAGCGCGGCAGCAGCGATGCGTGCAGGTTGAGGCAGCCTTTTGGTGGAACATCGAGAATGGCTTTCGGCAGGATCAAGCCATAGGCCGCGACGACCACCACATCGGGTCTGAAACCGCGCAGGGTCGCGACAGCATCGTCCACGCGAAGCGTTAGCGGCGTGACGACGTCCAGGCCAAAAAGCAGCGCCGCCGCATGGACCGGAGAGGGTTTTAATTCGAGACCACGCCGGCCGCCAGGCTGCGGCGCCCGCGTATAGACGGCCGCGACATGATGACCCTGGCTGATCAGTCTGGCAAGCGCGGGCACCGCGAAGTCCGGGGTCCCCATGAAGACGATGCGCAATGGTGAGGCCTGGTTCGGGAGAGTTTGCTTAAAGAGATCGCGGAGGCTTCTACTTAACCGTCAGCAGCCGCTTGCTCCTTGCTCGCGCCCTTCTTGGGCGAAGGACTCCCATGCTTGGCGGTTTTGGCGAATTTTCTCGTAATGCGGTCCCGCTTCAACCGCGACAGATGATCGATGAACAGAACACCGTTCAAATGGTCGATTTCATGCTGCAAGCAGGTCGCCAAAAGTCCGTTCGCCTCGATTTCCTGAGCGCGGCCGTCGCGGCCGGTAAAGCGGGTGCGCACTCGGGCCGGACGCTCGACGTCCTCGTAAAAATCCGGGATCGACAGGCAGCCTTCTTGATAGATGGAAAGCTCCTCCGACACCCAGAGAATTTCCGGATTGATGATGCACAGCGGCTCCGGCGCGGCATTTTCGTCCTCGCGTTTTGCCACATCCAGCACGAGAATCCGCTTCGGTACCGCGATCTGGATCGCGGCGAGACCGATGCCTGGCGCCGCATACATGGTTTCGAGCATATCATCCAGCAGCGCGTGAATGCTCGCATCGATCTCAGCAACCGGCGCGCATTTTTGGCGCAACCGCGGATCGGGAAGGGTCAGAATCGTCCGTAAAGCCATGACAATGAGATAATACCGGTGCCGCCGGAGGTCAATTTATCCGGGCTCTGTTTTCGCGCGACAAAGCGCGCGGTCCCGATTGCAACCCGCCCTTTGCCGCATCCCATCGCCCCTTGCGGTGCGTGCCTTGGTGTTCCAAGGTGTAATCTCATAGCCCCGCAGCCTGGAAACAGCCCATGTCATTAGCCGCGCCAGAGACTGAGACTCAAGAGACCGAGACTCATACGAAGGCCAACGGACTCGCGGAGGTCAGCGAGCTTGATCAATTCAAGCACTATATTTACGGCAACTATCATGAGACGCATGTCATCTTTGGCAATGACACCGAGACGGATTGGCAAAGGCGTTTGCAAGGCCACGTCCCTGTCATGCGCCGCTTGCTCCCTCCCAACAAAACGGGGGCGATCTTGGACTTCGGTTGTGGCGACGGACTGCTGCTGGCCGCCGCGCAGTCGCTCGGCTACAGCGATCTGACCGGAGTCGATATTTCGGGTGCCCTACTACAGACGGCTGCCCGGCACACATCCGCCAAACTGCGCCATGCTGACGGCTTGGAACTGCTGAAAACGAGCCCAAACGGTGCTTTCGAAGCTATCATCGCCTTTGATATATTGGAGCATCTGACGCGGCCTGAGCTTCTTGCGGCCAGCCACGAGATCGCCCGTACCCTGAAGCCCGGCGGCCGTCTGATCATCAGGGTTCCCAATGGCGGCTCTGCCTATAGCGGCCAAATCTATTGGTCCGACCTGACCCATGAAAGGCTCTTTACGAGGGAGGCTTTCAACCAGCTGCTCCAACCGCTCGGCTTCGGCCTCATAGAAGCTGTGGAGATTCCACCCGTGGGGGTGCACGGATTAAAAAGTGGTCTGCAAGCCGCGGTTTGGCACATGTTCCGGGCTCTGACGGTGCTTCGGATTGCCTCGGAAACCGGCCAGGTGCGAGGTCACATCCTGACAGCCAATCTCCACGTGATCGCCCATAAAGACGGCGCGGACGGAGAAGAGCGGGGGTGACTGGCCTTGAGGGGCAGAGGGAAGCTTCCTGCCATATGTGGCCGGAAGGTGCCGCCGGAACCGCTTCGAGTTGGAATTGCCGAGCGGGTTCAAGATCGGCCAGATTGCCCAGGACAAATTGGCGCAGACCCTTCTCCCACCGCTTGCGCTGTGGAGAATTAGAAATAAAAACAAACGGTTATCTAGATGTAGGATTTCCAGGAAAAATCAGTCAGCATCACTTGCTTTTTGTGCGTCGCAAGGGCATATTGTTGCAACGCGGCAATGTTTTTTGCCGCCGATGCCCTCCTTGGGCGTTTCCTCCCTAGACTTGGGCCGCCTGTGGTAACGCAGGCGGCCTCTTTCGTTCGTGGCTTAATTCCCAAACTCAATTTCCGGTTCCCCCGGTTTATTCAGCGGCGGCGCGAGGCCGGTCGCGGCGGGCGGTCGCGGCGTCCGCAAGGGCCCCCGCGATCATCGTCAGATCAGCGGCGACTTCCACGAATCTGTCCCCCCTGATGACGGCCCGTTCGTCCATATAGAGAGACCGGCTCACTTCGATCTGCATGGCATGGCACTCGCCCGCCGGGTTGCCGTAGTGTTCGGTAATGAACCCCCCTGCGTAGGGTTTGTTGCGCCGGACGTCATAACCGCGCTGGCGCAGTTCATATTCGACGAGATCGACGAAATCTGCGGCACAGCTCGTTCCGTAGCGGTCTCCCACCACGAAGTCCGGCCTGCGCGCCGGTTCGCTCAGTTTGAACAGCGGCGTCTGCCGCAACACTCCCGATGGCATGGAATGACAATCGATCAAGACCGCGATCCCAAAAACTTGCAGCGCCCGGTCGATCAATCCGCGCAGGCATGCATGATAGGGTTTGTAGAGTTTTTCAATACGTTCCAGGGCTTCTCCCACCGGAATTCGGCGCCCATAGATTTCTTGCGCCTGGCCAACGACGCGGGCGATCGTCCCAAGCCCGCCAGCCACGCGGAGCGAGCGGGTGTTGGCGAATGCGGGCAACTCCCCATCGAACATGCGCGGGTCAAGCTCGTAAGGCTCCCGGTTGAGATCGAGATAAGCGCGGGGAAACCTCGCCCTGATGAGAGGCGCGCCAAGCGCCGTGGCGCCGCCAAACAAAGCATCGACGAACGCATCTTCCGAACGGCGCAGGACGCTCTCGTCAAGCCGCGCCGCTTCGAGAAACCGGCGGGGATAGACATTCCCGGAATGCGGCGAAGAGAAAACCAAGGGGCAGGTCAGACGAACAGGCTCCACCACTTCGAAGGGCGGATCGAGTTCAGGCTCATGTGGCGGGTTGAGAGTCAATTGAGCGTCCCGCGGGAAGCCGCCCGGATAGCGGCTTGTTCACCAACGATCCAATTTGGCAAGGACATGACAGTCTGTCCAGTACTATCGCTTTTTGGCAACAGCGGATGAAAAAATGGCCCAATAATTTGAACGCCTGAATTTTTCACTCGATTTTTACCTGGAGCGCCGCTTGATGGTGAAGACCCGCGAGGAACCCCCATGAACGAGATGCAGCTTCCCATCAATTGCAAAATTCTGCTCGCCGAGGACGACAATGACATGCGCCGCTTTCTCGGCAAGGCGTTGCAGAACGCTGGCTATGACGTCGCTTCTTTCGACAATGGCATGTCCGCGTATCACAGATTGCGAGAAGAACCGTTCGAATTGCTCCTGACCGATATCGTCATGCCGGAGATGGACGGCATCGAATTGGCCCGCCGAGCGACCGAACTTGATCCCGACATCAAGGTGATGTTCATCACCGGTTTCGCGGCCGTCGCGCTCAACCCCGACAACAACGCGCCGCCGCAAGCCAAAGTCTTGTCAAAGCCCTTTCATTTGAAGGATTTGGTTAACGAAGTCCATCGCATGCTGGCCGCCTGAAAAGCACACGCTTGCCAAGCCGGACATGTCTCGCTACCGGATATCCGCGAGCGAAACACCGCCGGCTTATAGGAACGGACAGTTTGATCAGCATCGATGCTCGTGCCATGCGGCGTCTCTCAGGCGGCCTTGCGCTTGGCTTGGCTCTCGGCCTCGCTCTCGCCGCCACGCAAGCCAGCGCAGGAAGCTTTTCCGATTGCCTCGCTGGTCTCAGGGGGGCCGCGCAAGCGAGCGGCGTCGAAGCCGCGACCTTCGACAAGATCACACGCGGGCTGACGCCCAATCCCGACGTGCTCGCCATGTCGCAGGTCCAGCCGGAATTCAAGACGCCGATTTGGGACTATCTCGCCGGGCTCGTCGATGACGAGCGAGTGCGCGACGGGCAGGCCATGATGGCCCGCTATGGCCAGGCGCTGGCGCTCGCGCAAAGCCGTTTCGGCGTCGACCCGGCGACGATCACGGCCGTCTGGGGCGTTGAATCCGATTTTGGCCGCAGCTTTGGCACCCGCCCGGTGGTGCAGTCGCTCGCGACCCTTGCCTGCAGCAGCCATCGGCGCGCAAGCTATTTCAGGGGCGAACTCTTCGCCGCGCTGAAAATCATTCAGCATGGCGACATCGATCCCGCCCAATTCAATGGCTCCTGGGCGGGCGCCTTCGGCCATACGCAGTTCATGCCCTCAACCTTCCTCGCGACGGCGGTCGATCTCGACGGCGACGGCCGCAAGGATCTCATCAATTCCGCTCCTGACGCGGTGGGCTCGACGGCGAATTATTTGCGCAAGGGCGGCTGGGTTCCCGGCCTCGAATGGGGCTATGAGGTCCGCCTGCCGGAGCATTATGCGGGTCCCTCCGGGCGCACCCATAAGGAGCCGATGGGCGCCTGGGCCGGGCGGGGCGTGACCCGGATCGACGGATCGCATCTGCCGGGCGGCGGAAGCGCGGGGCTGCTGCTGCCCGCCGGTCCCGCCGGTCCCGCTTTTCTCGTAACCCGCAATTTCGATGCGATCTATTCCTACAATGCGGCGGAGTCCTATGCGCTGGCGATCGCGCTGCTCTCCGACCGGCTGCGCGGGCGGCACGGCCTCGCGACGGCATGGCCCACCAACGATCCTGGCCTGTCGCGCGCCGACCGCCGCGAGATGCAAACGCTGCTGATGCGGCGCGGCTATAATCTCGACGGCAAGGCGGACGGCGTCATCGGGACCAAAACAAAACAGGCGATCACAGACTTTCAAGCAAAGTCCGGCTTGCATCCGGATGGCCGCGCCTGCGTCTCGGTCCTGACCGCTCTGCGCGGCCGCTGACCTGTCAATCGTACCAAAATGTTTGGCAATTGTAACCTTGACAAAAGTGCAGCAATAGGTAGTATGTGGGCATAGGAGCTTCCCATGTCTGCCGAACTTCAAGACCCACGCTTTACCGACGAAACCTTAGCCCGCGAAGCGCTCGAAGCTGTTGTTTGGCCCAATGGTCCGACATGCCCGCATTGCGGCAATGCCGCCGCCAGCAAGATTGCAAAACTAGAAACGAAAAGCGTCCGCCCCGGCCTGCACTACTGCAATGAATGTGGAAAGCAATTCACGGCAACTGTGGGAACGGTTTTTGAGAGAAGTAAGATCCCGCTCACCAAATGGTGGCTGGCGATGCACCTTATTGGCTCGTCTAAGAAAGGCATTAGTTCACATCAACTGCATCGCATGCTCGGCATTAGCTACAAAAGCACATGGTTCATGATGCACCGCATCCGTGAAGCAATGCGCGTTGGTGGCCTTGCGCCGATGGGCGGCGAGGGCAGCGTAGTGGAGGCCGACGAAACTTTCATAGGCCGCAAGGAAGATTCCGTTAAACGTCGCGGCCACGGCCACAAGAACGCAGTGCTATCGCTTGTCGTGCGCGGCGGGAGTGTTCGTTCGTTCCATATCGACGGCACCAGCGCTGCCGATGTTATGCCGATCATCCGCAAAAACGTCGCGAAAGAAACCGCGATGATGACTGACGAAGGTGGCCACTATAGCCGTCTAAGTTCTGACTTTGCGAGCCATGAGACCGTGAGCCACAAGGCCGATGAATACGTTCGTGGCGATGTTCACACCAACACGATTGAAGGCTATTTCAGCATCTTCAAGCGTGGCATGAAGGGCGTTTATCAGCATTGCGATGAAAAGCATCTACATCGCTACCTTGCCGAGTTCGATTTTCGATACAACAATCGCTCACGCCTTGGCGTCAACGACAAAGAGCGCGTCACAAAGATTGCGGCCGGGATCACCGGAAAGCGTTTAACATATCGGCGGACTGGTGAAGGCACGCCCCTTTAGACAAAAAGCTAAACGCTTTCTTCGTTGGCGAAGAAAGAAATAGCTTAAGCGTGAGATTTCCCTTTATGGATCCGGCCCTTTGAAGCTGGCCGTTCCTTAACCGGCTTCGGCCGCTTATGCGTTCCAAGTTTCATATCTTCATGTGGCTTGGGCGGCATGCGGGCCATGCTCTCCATAATCCGGGTCGCAATGTCTGGCGGTTTCTTTGGAATTTTCTCTGTCATGCCTATACTTTAGCACGAATCATCATTAGGGCGAAAATCATGACCGCCGAGATATTTGCTGGTCTCAGCGCTTTCAAGACCATGTTTGATATGGCGAAGGCTTTGCAAGATATCCACGATACTACCGCTCGAGACCGGGCGGTCATAGACCTTCAAAAAGAAATCCTTTCCGCACAATCGGCGCAATTTTCGTTGGTTGAGCGCATACGCGCGCTTGAAAAAGAAGTGGCTAATTTTGAAACATGGGACGCTGAGAAGCAGCAATATGAATTGAAAGACTTGGGATGGAGTGCTTTCGCTTACATGTTGAAACCAGATGCTCGCGGCACCAAACCACCGCATTGGATATGTGCACATTGCTACGGCGAGCGCAGAGTCGAAATTATCCAACGCACACGCATTAAGAGTGGTGGAGGTGGCGGATTTTTCTGCCCGAGGTGTCATAACGAACTCCGACCGTCTCATGATGCCTTAGTGGCGGGCAATGCCCGATGGATTGAGTAACTGTGCCTCTCTGGAATGAGAGAATTTATTCATGAAATATCCCTTTTCAGATGCCACCACAAAAATCAGGCGCGCCCAAAAACACCTAGCTGAACTTGAAACAGAAGCTGCGGCCTTCATCGCGAGCAACCCAGCTCGATTCACTGTCGAACTCGCGGAGGCGAGGGGCGGCATAGAATTTAACTTCACCCTCAATGTCGAAGCCGCCCCGGAATGGCTGGGAGCGATCATCGGCGACGTTATCCACAATCTCAGGACCGCCCTAGACCTAACCGCATGTGAAATAGTGCGGGCAGCCGATGAAAATGATGAGGACGTATATTTTCCGTTCAGCAAGAGCGCTGACGAACTAGAACACATGATTAAGAAACGTAAATTTAACCGCGCCGGGACCGACGCAGTGGCTCTTTTGGTGAGCATGAAGCCTCACCACAACGGGAACGCCGCACTCCGCGCGATTCACGATCTTGATATTCAAGACAAGCACCGGGCGCTGATTCCCAACGCAATTACCACCGCCTCCCCTGTCATCCAAATGTGGGAAGACGACGGAAGGATAAACCCCAGAGTCATCGGCGACCCTAACGCCCCAACGGAAATCAAACTCATCTTCCCAAACGAAGTTGGGCTTGCGGGGCGGGAAATCATCCCAACGCTGCATGAGCTTGTGCAACTTGTTGACGGCATCGTTGAAGCGTTTCGCGCCCTCGCCAATCGGGATACAGCCGCGATCGACGCGCCCTGACGAACGCGCCGAATCAGAGTCCGGCCTGTCACGCACTGCGCTTTCAACATTTGGGTCAACTTTTGTCAAGGTTATAATCCCCAAATGTTTCACGTGAAACGTTTTGGTACGATTGAGGCAAAAAATCAGAAAATCGCTCATACACTTTCCCGATTGCGGCGCGTGCGATCGCGCGGCGAACATGACCGGTCGCGAAGTTTGAAACATTGTGGCGCCGTTGCCACAGTTGTGGCGAATTTTTGTTCTGCCATTTTTGAGGGGGTCAATAATGGTAAAAACAGAACTGCGACGGGTGTGGCGAACGTTATGAATTTTTACATACCGAACAGTTTCGCCATATCCGCCGCGCCGTAGAAAATATTGCCCTGTTTGCGGGAACCCGCTAGGCTTTTGGCCGGGGGTGAGGGCGATGTTCTACGAATTGGCGGAGGACGCAAAACCAAGCGCGCCTGACACAAAAGAGGCCGAGGCGCTGGCCGCCTCGCTCAACCACTCCGCCGAGCGCGTCCAGACCCTGTGGTTCAGTTTTCTCATTTTCATGCTCTATCTTGCGATCGCGACGGGTACGACCACGCATCGCATGCTTTTTTTGGAAAGCCCGCTCAATCTGCCGGTGCTCAATATCCCATTGCCGCTTTTGGCTTTCTATATCCTCACGCCGATTATTTTCGTCACCTTCCATTTTTATATGCTGTTGAACCTCGTGCTGCTTGCCCGCACGGCGAACTCTTTTGAGGATGCGCTGCAAAGTGCCTTTCCAAAAAATGAGAACGATGAGAATGAGAAGGCGCGCGAAAATTTTCGCATGCGCATCGAAAACACGCTTTTCGTGCAGCTCTTGGTCGGTGGCAGACTGGAGCGCAAAGGGATCAACGCCAAGCTGTTGAGCCTCATGGCGCTCATAACTCTCGCGCTCGCGCCGGTCGCTTTGCTGCTGATGATCCAAATCAAGTTCCTGCCCTATCACAGCGAGCCTATCACTTGGCTGCATCGCGGCTTGCTAGCGCTCGACCTCGCACTCGTGTGGACCCTATGGCCGGGCTATCGAAGCGGTTGGGGGGCTCGGCTACGGCCAAAGGCGACTTGGGGGCTCGTCGTGCCAGGAATAGGAAGCGCAGCCGCGCTGGCTTATGCGGTGATGGTGGCGACGTTTCCGGATGAGCGCATCTATCTCGCGACCCAATGGCTGCATGGATCAACCTATCTGCGGACGCCGACCAACACATTGGACCTCCACGGGGAAGATTTGATCGAGGACACAAAACTCTCAGATATTATCAAAAAGAACGAAGGCTCGGCCGGAGCACAGAGATGGGTCGCCGCTTTGTTCGTTGCGGGTCGCGATCTGACGGGCGCGAACTTGCGCGAAGCGGATGTTCGACATGTTGATTTTTCAGACGCAATCCTCAATCGCGCCAACCTCAACGATGTATGGGCGGAGCAGACGCGGCTCGACCGTGCGCAGCTTCGCGACGCCTCGCTCCGCAAAGCGCAGCTCGAAGGCGCCTCGCTACACGAAGTGCAGCTCCAAGGCACTTCGCTCAAGGAAGCCCAACTCCAGGGCGCCCAGCTCAACGGTGCACACCTCCGGGGTGCCCTAAACCTCCCCGAAGCAAACCTCCGGGGCGCTTCGCTCGACGGCGCAGAGCTTCAGGGCGCTTCGCTCGAAAAGGCGCAGCTTCAAGGCGCCTCGCTCCGCGAAGCGCAGCTACAGGGCGCTTCACTCAAAGACGCCGAGCTTCAGGGCGCCTCGCTCGACCATGCACGCCTCGAGGGCACCTCGCTCGAAAATGCGCAGCTCCAAGGCGCTTCATTGAACGGCGCGTACCTTCGAGATGCCCTTGATCTCCCAAAAGCACAGCTCCAGGGCGCGTCTCTCAAAAAGGCGCAGCTCCAGGGCGCCTCGCTCGATAAAGCGCACCTCCAGGGTGCTACACTCGATGAAGCGGAACTCCGAGGGGCCTCACTCCACGGCGCGGAACTCCAAGGCGCATCGCTCAATGGCGCACACCTTCAGGGCGCCTCGCTCAACGAAGCGCAGCTCCAGGGCGCTTTGCTGTTCAATGCGCAACTCCAGGGCGCCTCGCTCGACGACGCGCAGCTCCAGGGCGCTTTGCTGTTCAATGCGCAGCTCCAGGGCGCCTCGCTCGAAACCACGAAACTCGATGACGCGTTTATAGGGGGGGTGTTTGGAATTGTCTGTGTCTGGAGAGCCGACGCTCGAACGGCGGCTTGGAAGGATACATTTGTCGCTTCCACGCAGACAGGGCAGACTGGCCCGAAAGGAGATAAAGTTAAAGTAGAATTTCTTACGAATTCAGATCAATGCGACTGGACGGTGGATTCCTTCGCGAAACTCAAGCAGCTCATCACCGAAGAGGTTCCCGAAGGCGAAAACAAGGACGCCGCCATGGGAAGGATCGAGCAACGCCTTGATCCAACAAAGGCCCTGGAAGGCGAAAACGAGATAGCAAAGATGTGGACTGCTCGCGAACGCGAGACTCCCACTCGAGAGGTCTTTGAGAGGAACCTCGCCGGGCAGTGGCGCGAGGTTGGCTGCGCTGGAACGCCCTCTGTGCTTTCTGCGCTGGTCAGTCAATTGGAGAAAATTCTCGACCTTGCCGTCCGAAGAGATGTGCCAAAGTCTCTCGCGGCTGCTTTCCTAGACGAAGCGCATTGCGCTAGTGCCCCTGGGCTTTCCGAGGCCGACAAGGCGAAGCTCAAAAAGATTGCCGCACCGACCGTACCGCAAGTGCCAAAACCGTGACGCGACGTTCGGCGTTCAGCGCGATCAATCTATAAAACGGTTTTGCGAAGCAGCGGACGTGGGAAATTATACCGCGCCGTTCATTGCACGGCGGCAAGTTTGGCGAGCGGATCGAGCCTGTCAAGGACGCGAGCTTCGCTCGCGCCGGCGAAGCCGGTGCTGCACATCCTTGAAAGGAGCGACTCCGCCTCGCCGACAGTGGCAGCCATGAGATGAATGGCGAAAACTGAATGCCCCCTAGAATCTAAGCCTCTCGCCTCGTCCTTCTGATGGGTCCCTTGGACGCTCCTCAGCATGAGAGGTTCCTTCGGCGCCAAAACCGCAAAACGTGGTACACTTCAACCATAATCCGCGAGCCCCGCGCGTTAATGCCATGTCCACGATAGACCAACGCCGCGATCAGATGTTTCCAAAACTCCGGCCGGAGGAGATCGAGCGGCTGCGCCGGTTCGGCGAGGTCCGGCACTATAAAACAGGCGATCTCTTGATTGAGACCGGCGAACCGAGCGCCGGTATGTTTTTGCTTCTGAAGGGCACGGTCGCGGTCAGCACCCACGACGGCATGGGCCATGTGGTTCCCATCGTCGAGGAAGGGCCGGGAGAATTTCTGGCCGAAGTCGGTCAATTGTCGGGCCGTGCGGCGCTGGTAGATGCCCGCGCAACAGGGGATGTCGAGGCGCTCCTCATTCCGCCCGAGCGGCTGCGCGGCGTCATCATTGCCGAAGCCGAGCTTGGCGAGAAGATTATGCGGGCGCTAATTCTGCGGCGGGTCGCGCTGATCGAGAACGGCACCGGCGGCCCTGTCCTGATCGGCCCTGCGTTGAGCCCGGAGATGGTGCACTTGCAGGGTTTTCTCTCGCGCAACGGCTACCCGCACCAGACCCTTGACCCGGACGACGACGCCGATGCCAAGGCTCTGGTCGAGCGTTATGCGCCCGATCCGTCCGGCTTACCGCTCGCCGTTTGCGCCGACGGAACCGTGCTCAAGCGGCCAAGTACAACGGAGCTGGCGCGATGCCTCGGCATGGTGTCCTGCGATGCGGCGGACCGGACCTATGACGTCGCGATCGTCGGCGCGGGGCCCGCAGGACTGGCGACCGCTGTCTATGCCGCCTCGGAGGGCCTGTCGGTCATCGTGTTCGATGCCAACGCCTTTGGCGGACAGGCAGGCGCCAGCGCCCGAATCGAGAACTATCTGGGGTTTCCGACCGGCATTTCTGGCCAGGCGCTGACCGGCCGTGCCTATGTGCAGGCGCAAAAATTCGGCGCCGAAGTGGCCATTCCCGTGGAAGTCACGGGGCTCAGTTGCGCGGGCTCGCCGTTTTCCCTGAGTTTGGCCAATGGCCGCAGCGTCAAGGCGCAGGCGATCGTCGTCGCGGCGGGAGCCCGCTACCGGCGCCCCGCGATTCCACGCCTAAATGATTTTGAGGGGCGCGGCATTTGGTATTGGGCCTCCCCCATCGAGGCGCGAATGTGCCGCAAAGAGGAAATCGCGCTGGTCGGGGCGGGCAATTCGGCCGGCCAAGCGGCGGTGTTTCTTGCAGGCTTCGCGGCCAAAGTCTGCATGCTCGTGCGCGGGGAAAGTCTTGCCGCGACGATGTCGCGCTATCTGATCGAGCGCATCGAAGCGCAGCCGAATATCGAGGTTCTTTGCCGTACCGAGATCACCCAGCTCACGGCCACGCCTGAAGGCCGGTTGGAGCGGATACGCTGGCGGCACACCCCAACCAGTGCGGAAACGGAACGCGCGATCCGCAATGTGTTTCTGTTCACCGGCGCCGATCCCGCGACCGAATGGTTGCGGGAGTGCGGTGTCGCTCTCGACGAAAAGGGCTTTGTCCGCACCGGACCGCAATCGGCGGCAGCCTGCGCCGCGGAAAACGGCAATTTGCGCGGACCGCTCCTGCTCGAATCGAATGTGCCTGGCGTGTTCGCCGTGGGCGACGCGAGGTCGGGCTCGGTCAAGCGGGTCGGCGGCGCCATCGGCGAAGGAGCGGCTGTCGTCGCGCAGCTGCATAGCTATCTCGCGGCCCGGCAATCGGGACCGGCGGCTTCAGCCAGTCAATGACCCTGCCGATGCGCGGCCTCGATCGCATCCAGGAGCCCTGCGTTGACATCAAGCGTTTTCAGCGTCTTGACCGGAAGGGCCATCGCCGGCCCGCAGGAAGCGATGGCGTGCGGCAATCCAGCTGGCTGCACAGTCAAACCGTCTTGCTTAGCGTCCGGCCAAAGGATGAAGTTCAGCTCCGTATCCTTAAGAGCGTCGGCGCATGCCGGGTCGCTGCCGCTGTGCTTGGCCGCGTCCTTGTAAAGATCCGCAAGTTTCTGCGATGCGATGGTGCCCAGGGTCGAGCCATCGCCCACCGTATCGGTTCCCGTATGTTGCGCCAACTCCGGCAGCAGTTCTGCCCAATCGGCCAGCGTGCCGGTGTCCACATCAAACACCAGCGCCACCGTGCTATTGTCGGGATGGGCGCCGCCGCAAAAATAGTCATCGGCGGCAATGAGGCTCACATAGCGCGGCCCTTGCATGGGCACGGAAACCTTGCGCGTCCAATTTGCATGTTTGCGGTCCGCCTGCAGGCAGTCCCTTGCGGCTTTTCGCACCCTCCCATCAGCCTGCGTCAGTGCTTTGTTGATCCGCGCGATACTGGCCGGTTCCGCACCAGAGGCAAGCCGGGGGAAGGCGGCAACATGGCGCATCACCGATTTGGGTTTGCTTAACCGGATCGCGCCCGAGTCATTACCGGCGTAGGCTTGGCCCACGAAGGCCGCGAGTAAGACCAGGCAAAGGCGACGCATCACGTTCGATCCGTTCATGCGGAAGATCAATTCGTCGCGTCGCGAGGACGTTCAGGAATCGTCGACACTCCAGTGCGCGACCTCGGTTCCTTGAAGGTCCAATATCCGGAATCCGCGAGGGAGCGGCTTATGGGTCCGTTGAGCGATGACATTCGCGTACAGCGATTTGGCATGCGTCACGACATGCGGCAGATCGGCGATGTCGGTTTCCATCCGGTCGAGGACCTCGGGCGGAGCGCCTTCGCGAAGCTTCCCAACAAATTCGATATGAAACATGGGCGGCACCTCCCTGCCTTTACGAACACAAGGCAATTAGGGCGCTGCGGCGCGATGTCAATCCGGCCCGCTCACGCTTCTCAAATCAGATAGATCCGGTCCGGAAGCTGGTCCTCGCCGCCCGGCTCGGGAGGAAAATGATCGGCTAAAACCTTGCCGCATTTGTCGACCGCAATCACAAACCCTTCCGCGATTTCGCCATAGGGCATGCACTCCAGAAGTGCATCGATCGCGTCCTGCCAGACAGTTTGATCGACCTTGGCGGCGATGCCGTCGTCAGCGACGATGCGCGCATAATGTTCGGCCAGCGAAACGAAAATCAGGATGCTGGCGCGGTTTTTCTTGCGCGCCATGCCACGAATCATGAATTGCTCCATCGCGGCACGATGAGCTTGCGCGCGACGGGCGCGCCGGGGGATGAGATATGGTTGCAGCGCGGATTCCGAGAGGATCAGAAAGAGCACAACGAAAAGGATAATTTGCGCCAGAAAGATCTCGCGCACGGAGAGATTTGTGAGGGCGATCAGGAACCACGGCGCGATCAGGGCGATGAGTGCCGACCAGGCGGTCGTGGTGCTCATATAGTCGGAAGACGCGCGTGCGAGCACGCAGACAATTTCCCCGGACGTGGCCGCCTCGGCTCTCTTGATCGCGGCACTGATGCGGCGCTGGCCGTCTTCGGAAAGGGGAGCAGTCCGCGAGAGATACGCCATCACCAACTCCCCGATGCGCCGCCGCCGCCGGACGATCCGCCGCCGCCGGAAAAACCGCCGCCATCCGACCAGCCGCCGCCGGAGCCGCTTCCCCAACCGCCGCCGCCACCCCCTCCCCGGCCGCCGGAGTTCATCAGCATACCGAGAAGGAAGGACAGAAGATTGCCGCGTTCGCGGCGCGGCGTCAGCATAAAGAAAATGAACACGAAAAGCGCGAGAGCGATCCAAGGGCCGAGGTCGTCCAAGGTCGTATCCTTGTGAACGATGCGCAGATCCGGGCGCTTTTCCCATTCCGAGGAATCGGTTGTCAAAACGGTGATGATGTCATCGACGCCGCGCGCGATTCCACCGCCATAGTCGCCGGTCTTGAAACGCGGCGCCATCGCATTGATGATGATGATCTTCGACAAAGCATCGGTCAGCGTGCCTTCGAGACCGTAGCCGACTTCGATCCGGACTTTGCGTTCGTTCGGCGCGACGAGCAGCAGCACGCCATTGTTCTTTTGCTTCTCGCCAAGGCCCCAGGTGCGAAACAGGGCGTTGGCGTAAGGCTCGATCTCGTCGCCATCGAGCGATTTTATCGTCGCCACGACGAGCTGGATGCCGGACTTTGATTCCAGCGCGGCGAGCTTTGCGGTGATCTGATCGGCGACGGGTTGCGGAATGATGTTGGCGGCATCGACAACGCGCCCGGTGAGCGGCGGAAACGCATAGGCCAAGGCGAGGCTGGCGAACGCAAGCGCCGCTAGTAGAACCGCCGCGAGGCACAGCCCGGCCATCGCGGATTTTTCCGCGCGGCGTGGCGCATGCCCGTGGCGATGCCAAACACTATCCAATGGTATCATTCCCGCGCGGGACCGCGGCAACCCCGCCGTCAAAATTTGACTTGCGGGGGGGTCTGCGCCGCTTCATTGGCGGCAAATTCAGCCATTGGTTTGTTGCCGCGAAAAAAGGTCGCGGCCCAAAGCAAGCTTGGGAATGTCTTGAGGCTGAGATTATAGGCACGAACTGCTTCGATATAATCGCGCCGGGCGACGGAGATGCGATTTTCGGTGCCTTCAAGCTGCGACTGCAAGGCAAGAAAATTCTGATTGGATTTAAGGTCCGGGTAATTCTCGCTGACCGCGAGGAGGCGGCCAAGCGCACCTGACAATTGCGACTGGGCCTCCTGGAATTGCTTGAGCTTGTCTGGATCCGTCAATTGCGAAGCATCGATTCTGACGGACGTCGCCTTGGCGCGCGCCTCTACGACGGAGGTCAATACGTCCTTTTCCTGCTTGGCATAGCCTTGCACCGTCGCGACGAGATTGGGGATGAGGTCGGACCGCCTTTGATATTGATTCTGCACATCGGCCCATTTGGCCTTGGCCTGCTCCTCGAGCGTCGGGATTGTGTTGTAGCCGCAGCCCGAAACGCTGGCTCCAATCAGGGCGACGGCAAAAACAGCCCGAAGCCGCTGAAATATCCGGGGCGCGTGCGGGAACTGAAAGTGATCGAGAGAAGATTTTAAAGATAAATCCATGGGTCAAACCTCCAGCTTCGGCAAAACTAATCCGTTCCGGCGCATTTCGCAAAGGCACGAGACGCGCGCTCTCTTGGCATGATGTATGTTACGTCGGTTCTTCGACCGCGGGCTCTCCACTCTCCTCGAGTGCGGTCTTCAATTTTGGTGCCGCCGCCTTGCGGCGCAGCCAAGAGACGATCCGCCAATAGGGCGTTACAATGTAGAGATGATCCCGCAGCGGCGTTTTTATGATGGTCAGGCAAAGCCCGATGCTGAACAGGCACCAGACAGCCGGCCATTCATTGATGTTGGACGTTGTGAGCTGCGAGGCGAATGGCCCGGCGAGATAGGAGAACAGGATGAAACGCCAGCTCCCATAAAGTGCCGGCATCGCGAAGGCCGTGAGGAGGTAAGCGGGATAGCCATTGCCGAGCCAATTCACATGCGTGAGACTGTTGCCGATGCCATTGGTGGGAACGAGCCAGGCCAAATGCCATTCGCCGCGAACAGTGCAAAGCAATTTTCCGCAGAGCGGCCGGCCGGGCTCGCAGACTCCCGCCCAGGTAAAAGGATAAAGCTGAACCAGCATCATGATCGCGCCGGCAAAACACGCGGTATAGGCAAAAGGCGCGATGCGCGCCGCCAAATCCTTCGGCATGAAATACAGCGCGACCGCGTTGATAAAAAACGGTTGGAACGTGATGTGCAGATAGCCGAACAGCGTCAAAATCTGATTGAGCGGACTGCCGCATTGGTTGACGACCGTATAGCTCACGGCTTGCAGCACTTCCATGCTGGAAAAATACAACAGGCAGCCCCAGAGGGCTGGCGGCTCAGGATTGCGCTTCAGGGCTGAGTAGGCCGCACTTGCCACGCCCGTTGCCGCCAATACCGCCGACGCTTCCCCATTCCAGCACATTTTTTTATCCAAATTTCTGGTTGGCGTTCCAATACAAGATTGCGGGCATCTGGCAAATCCCGCTTGCGTGAAACAGAGGCTCGCGCGGCCGAACCGCCGCATGTCCTGTTCCTTCGCTCGTTCACGCGGAGCTAAAACAACTCCCGTACATAATCGAATTAGAATAGATAAAAAACATAATTGTTGATCTCATGTATTTACTTACTTAAATACTATTTATCCAAAAAATGGAGCAGAACATGTGCAACATTATTGAGGAAAGAATTAGAATAAATAAAATATTGGAACATTCTGTCTGCGCTCGGCTGGCTTACACACCTGCTAACCTAGATGAGCTGACGCAACTCTGCGTCGTTGCGTTGGAACTCTATTATGATGGAGGCTGCCCTCAAGAATGTCTCGAGGCCAAGGCGCGCGACTTCGCAGTCTGGCACCTTGCCAGAGCCAGTCTTGGCGTTGCGCTCCCGACTGGCCCCGCCACGGCTTCAACCCTGATCTCATTCCCGTGCCAATAATGATGGAGCCCATCGTGATGCACAGCGAAACACCGCCCGCACAGATCGCCGCCGTGCATGCGGACGCCCCCGCCGAACGCGTATTTTTTGCCCAATACCGTTTGTGGATGGCCGGATATTGCGCACGCGACAAGGATTATTGGGATTGCGCCCTTGCGATCTTGCGGCGTTTCGCGGCCCCCGCGCCGGCCAAGATTCTGCATGCAAAATTTCGTCTGTTCACCCAAACCCTGACCGAACAGTCAAGGCGGGAGATCCTATGGCGTTTCTCGGGCTGCCGCTGTCTTTGCGGGGATGAATTTCTGGTCTTGCGGCTCATGGCAGCTTCGCAGCGCAAGGACGCGCGAGCGGAGACTCTCACCGCCCCGGCGCTTTTGGGAAGCGGCGATATCGAGGCTTTGATTTATGCCAGCAGATCGCTTGCCGGAGCCCTCAAAGACAACAGCCTTACTTTCGCGCCGATCGAGCGTCTCCCCATTGTCGCATGCCCGGCGCACCCTCCGCATAGCTACACCTTGCAATAACGCGGGCGCGCGAATGGTCGATTTTTTTCCGTCATAACGCAGGAGGTTTTGGCCGCGCCCTCGCATGTTTCGCGCGCAGGATCGCGGCATTCAATTCACCGCCAAACATGAAAATGGCGGCGATCATGTAGAGAAACACGAGGGCGATCATGACCGACGCCAGGCCCGCGTAGGTCGTCACATAGTTGCGGGCGAATTCGGCGAGGTAGGAGCCAAAGGCAATGCTGGCGGCGATCCACATTCCAACGGTCAGCAAGATTCCGGGAGCCATCTCGGCGAACGTTCTTCGTCCGGCGGGCAGAAACTTGTGCGCGAGAATGAGCGCCAGCAAAAGCACCATGCTCGCGATGGAGAAACGGCTGAAGGTGACGAGGCGGTCTAGCGGCTCGAAATTCGGCGCGAAATGCAGCAGTACGGACCAGATCAAGGGGGCGAAAACGACCAAGAGAGCAAGCGTCAAAAGCGAGAAAGCTCCGACGAAAACATAGGCGATGGATTCGAGCCGAAGCAGCCACCATGCCCGCATCTCGATGACGCCATAGGCCCGGTTGAGGCCAATTCTTATCGCTTCGACACCGCTCGACGAAAAATAAATCGCCAAAATCACACCGATCGTGAGAACTCCGCTGCGTGTTTGCGTCAAGACGCTGTGGATCTCGCTTGCGATTGGGGCCGCGACCTGCTGCGGCCAAGTCTGCAATATGAGATTCACTGCTTCATCGGCCAGCCTCTTTGTGCCGAAAAATCCGGCAAGCGCCGTGACGAAGATCAAAAAAGGGAACAGCGACGTGAGAATCGCCAAGGCGATGTAACTGGCAATCGCCCAGCCATCGTCCTGCAAAAAGCGCATCACGGCGTCATAGAAGACCCGGTAAACGAACCCTATGGCCCGGATACCTCCGCCGCGACGGCCGCGAAAGGGGCGCAGAACATTCCGCCATCGCAAGAAACGGGTTTTAGGGCGGGGAGAAAAGCTCGCTAGCTTTTCCCGGTTTGAAGAGGGGTCGTGTTGTTCGTTATTCGTTCCCATCGTCTCGCGAATCAGTTAGAGATGGCGGAATGGAGCGTGTTGTATTTACTCTCAATGGTACATCAATCGCGGCTGCCGATCTTCTCCTTGGCGCGGCCGGTCTCGCCTTATTGCTGCTTGTGAGCATCGCTTGGAACCTCGCCTCCCGCGCCCGAATGGGCCGTCAGGAGGCACTTGCGAGCGTCGAGCGTCAACGCGAAATGTTCCGCGCGATGGAAGAGATCTCGCGTCAGAACGCCGGACTCAATGGATCGGTACGCAGCGTCGCCGAGGTTTTGGGGTCGCGCCAGGCCGATCTCGCGCGGCTCGTCGCCGACCGCCTCGACGCGGTCGGGACGCGGGTCGGCGCCGGTCTTGAAGCCTCCGGAAAAACCGCCGGCGACCATCTGGCCAAGCTGAACGAGAGGCTCGCGGTGATCGATGCGGCGCAGGCAAGGGTCGCCGCGCTGACCCAGGAAGTCGTCGGCCTCAAGGACATTCTTGCCAACAAACAAGCGCGCGGCGCCTTCGGTCAGGGACGCCTTGAAGCCATCATAAGGGATGGCCTGCCCGCCTCGGCGTTTGAGTTTCAATATACGCTCTCCAACAACACCCGGCCCGATTGCGTGGTCCGCTTGCCGGGCGACCCGAGGGTTATGGTGATCGACGCGAAGTTCCCGCTCGAGGCCTTCACCGCCCTGCGCGGAGCGATGAGCGAAGAGGCACGCAAACAGGCGTCGGCACGAGTCCGTGCCGATGTCTCAAAGCACGTCCGCGACATCGCCGAGCGCTATTTCCTCGCCGGAGAAACGCAGGATATCGCGATTCTGTTTGTCCCGTCCGAATCGCTCTACGCGGATTTGCACGAATTTTTCGAAGATATTATCCAGAAGGCGCATAAGAGCCGCATCATTATTGTTTCGCCATCCCTTCTGATGATGGCGGTTCAGGTCATGCAGGCGATCGTCCGCGACGCGCGGGTGCGCGAGGAGGCGCACGTCATTCAAGCCGAGGTGCGCCGCCTGATCGAGGAAGTTGAACGCTTGCAAACGCGCGTCACGAAACTCGACTCGCATTTTAAAATCGCGCAGGAGGACGTGGACCAAATTATCACCTCCGCCGGCAAGATCGCGCGGCGTGGCACTCGCATCGACCGGATGGATTTTGAAACGCCGCTCCCTGAGATTTCCGAAGGGTCTTTCGACAAAGCGGCGGAATGACTTCACCGCCAGGCCACACTCGCTATTTGGCCTTCGGCTGCCAGAGCCCGATCGCCGCGCCGGTTGGATCGAGGATGATGGAGAATGAACCCGCGTTCGGAACCTCGGTGACATCCTTCATAACCGTCGCGCCGAGCGATTTCGCCTTGGCGGTCGAGGCCGTCACGTCGCCGACCAGCACGTAAGGCAGCCAAGCGGTCGGGACGCCGGGCGCCGGAGTCTGCATCAAACCGCCACCGGTTCCTTCGCCAACATTAATCATCGTGTAGGTGAAGCCAGGACCCATCTCGACGTCCTCCAGCTTCCAATCGAACAGCGAGCCGTAAAACGTCTTTGCCTTATCTGGATCGGAAGTGGTGAGTTCGACATGCACGAAAGGATTTGCCATGATCGCTCCTTGGTTGAGCCGCCGCGCATTTGAGAGTTTGGGCGGCGCGGCGCGAGGTAAAGCCTCGATCGTGACGATATCGTGATGTGTTTGTCGCGAAACGTGAGTGTCACAACGGCGTCCGGCTGCGGATCGCGGCCGTGAGTGTTCCTTCGTCGAGATAGTCGAGCTCGCCGCCGACCGGTACTCCATGCGCGAGCCGGGTGATCTTGACGTCGAAATCCACCAGCAGACTGGTGATGTAATGCGCGGTCGTTTGTCCATCGACCGTTGCATTTAGGGCGATGATGACTTCCTTGACGTGATCTTGCGCGACCCGGCCCGCGAGGCTGCCGAAATTCAGATCCTTGGGTCCGATTCCATCGAGCGGCGACAAGATTCCGCCAAGCACATGATAGCGCGCGCTCAAAACGCCGGCGCGTTCGAGCGCCCAAAGATCGGATACCGACTCGACGACGATGAGCGTCGCCGGGTCACGGCGTTCGTCCCGGCAGAGCGTGCAGGGATCGCAGCTGTCGATATTGCCGCAGACGCCGCAGGTCACGATTTTTTCGTGGGCTGCATTGAGCGCGCTTGCCAAAGGCGCCAGCAGCTCTTCGCGCTTGCGGATCAGATGCAAGGCGGCGCGTCGCGCCGAGCGCGGTCCAAGCCCCGGCAGACGCGCCAGCAATTGAATGAGCCGCTCGATCTCGGGACCCGCGACTCTCTCTGCCATCGCGGTGGAACCTTAATCCAAGGCCATCAGAAAGGCAGCTTCATACCGGGCGGCAGCGCAAGTCCGCCGGTCAAACTCTTCATTTTTTCTTCGAGCAGACGTTCAGATTTTTTGCGGGCGTCCTCATGCGCGACGACGATCAAATCCTCAAGAATCACTTTCTCGTCGGCTTTGAGAAGCTGGTCGTCAATCGCCAGTCCCTTCATTTGACCCTTGGCGGTGAGAGTTACGCGCACCATGCCGCCGCCCGCCTGCCCCTCGACTTCGATATGTTCCAACTCGGCCTGCATTTCCTGCATTTTGGCCTGCATTTCCTGCGCTTGCTTCATCAAACCAAACATGTCGCGCATTGCTGTTTTTCCCAAATTGCGACGACTCGCGAACACGCACATGAAGCCTGCTCAAAGATCGTCTTCCAACCCATCATTAAAGACTATTTCATCATTTGTCCCGGCACTCGCCGCAGCCGCTGCATTTTCTTCCAGCACGGGCCCAGCGGGGCGGACCGCGACGATTTCGGCACCCGGGAATGCGGCGAGCACGCTTTGCACCAAAGGCTCGGCTCGAACGCCGGACAGGGCTTCGCGAGTCTTGGCGTCATGCTGCTCTTTGAGGCTCGGCGCGCCGGGCGCGTTCGAGACCGCGACCATCCAGCGGGTGCCAGTCCATTCCTGCAAACGTCGCGCGAGCATTTGGGCAAGCTGCGGCGAAGCCCCGGACGAGAGCGAGAATTCAATCTGGCCCTGCTCGAACCGGACAAGCCGCACGTCGCGCTCAAGCGCGAGCTTCATTTGAATATCGCGATGCTGTCCCGCGAGCGTCACGACGTCCTCGAAGCGGGCCAACGTGACCGATGGCTCTGTCGCGTCGTGCGGGGGTGCGCGCAGCACGGCCGTCCCGCTGGACGTCGAGATCGCCACCGGCGGACGCGCGCCAGACTCAACGCCGCGCGGTGCGGCTTGCGGCTGGCTGCTTGTTGCCAAACTAAGCTTTCGCAGCGCTTCGTCGGGGGTCGGCAAATCGGCGGCGAAACCGATTCGCACCAGTACCATATCTGCGGCCGCGAGCGGGCGCGGAGAGTCCTTCACTTCCCGCAGGCCCTTCAGCAATAATTGCCAGGTCCGGGTCAAGACCGGCATCGACAATGCTTGCGAAAATTGCAGGCCTCGGGTCTTCTCGTCGGGCGTCAGCGAGGTATCTTGCGCCGCCTCTTTCACGAGTTTCAGGCGTGTCACGAGATGGGTGAATTCCGCGAGGCTCGCCAAAACTTCCGAAGGATCGGCGCCAAAATCATGCAGGTCCTTGAGGATGCCAAGCGCCTCGGCCATCTGGCCGCGCATCAATACTTCGAACAAATCAATGATGCGGCCATGATCGGCAAGCCCCAGCATCGCGCGCAAGGCTTCCGCCGTGACTTTTGCGCCGGCATGGCTGCCGCCATGCGCGATCGCCTGATCGAGTAGCGACAGTGCGTCGCGCACCGAGCCTTCCGCCGCGCGCGCAATGAGGCTCAACGCTTCATCCTCGATCGCAACGGCTTCCTTGCCGCAGATCGACGCCAGATAGTGGGTCAGAACGCTCGCCTCGACGCGGCGCAGATCGAACCTTTGGCAGCGCGAGCGCACGGTCACCGGTACCTTTTCGATCTCGGTGGTGGCAAACAGAAATTTCACATGATCGGGCGGCTCTTCCAAGGTTTTCAAAAGGCCATTAAAGGCCTGTTTGGAGAGCATGTGCACTTCGTCGATGATATAGACTTTCGTGCGCGCCATGACCGGCTTGTAACGGGCGCTCTCAATGATCTCGCGCACATCATCGATGCCGGTATGCGAGGCAGCGTCCATCTCGATGACATCGACATGCCGAGATTCGATGATCGCCTGGCAATGCACCCCAAGCTCCGGCATGTGGATCGTCGGGCGCGTCACTGCCGGGAGGGCGCCCTTCGCGGGAACTTCATAATTGAAGGCGCGGGCGAGAATGCGCGCGGTGGTGGTCTTGCCGACACCGCGTACGCCGGTCAGAATATAGGCTTGGTGAATGCGTTCGAGATCAAAGGCATTCGACAAGGTTTTGACCATCGCCTCCTGGCCGATCAAATCCTCGAAGCGTGCAGGGCGGTATTTTCGGGCAAGGACGCGATACGCCGTTTGGGCTGATGCGGCCTCCGGCTGCGAGCCCGCACTTCCGCCCAATCCCAGACCCGGACCGGCGTCGTCATTGATATTTGGAGGGTGTTGCATGCGACTGTCCGGCATCGCCCGAGAGGCTTCTGGGCCGCGCCAACGCCCCGTGGCCTGGCTGGCCTGCCGGATAAACCAAGCTCTGGCCAGGCAATGGCAACGCTCAAGTTGCGAGGCGAAAGTAGGAGGCTGGACAGAGACCCGCCCGGTCTCGTTAGGGCTGCTTCCTTCCGGACCTGACCCGGTTGGCGAGTGGTGCGTCCACCGCCAACCTCCCATCCTCTATTTGGACCAGGCGGGGGATTTTCGCAAGCTTTGGAATTTTTTTAGGGGGTGGGTTGAAATTCGACCATCAATTCCCCTGGAATTAAGAACCACTGCCGCTCAAAAATGGGCGAACTGCCTCCTAGCTCCCAAGATTGACGCGCAGCGGAACCGCGACGCTGAACGAACTGCCGGTGGCACATTGTCTTTAGAGCCGCGCGTGATTTTATATGAAACGGATGTCGATCCACCGGGGGCTGGTTCGTCGACTTAATTAGCGAGACGGTTCAGTGGGGCGATGGCGCCGGGGTCTCGCCATAGGAGAATTTCTCAAATGCGCTTCATGTTCATAGTCAAATCCGCTCACGCTGGGCCTCCGACGCCGGAGCTCCTGGAGGCGATGCACAAGCTGGCCAACCGCGAGATCACGGCCGGGAGAATGCTCGACAGTGGTGGACTGATGCCCGCAGCCACCGGCGCAGAGGTGCGCATCAAGGACGGGAAACTCAGCGTCGTCGACGGCCCCTTCGTGGAGGCCAGGGAGGTGATCGGCGGGTACGCGATCTTCGAGCTCCGGGACAAGGAGGAGGCCCTGGCGTCGGCGAAAGAGTTCATGCAGCTCCACAAGGATTTGATGCCGGGCTGGGAAGGGACATGCGAGCTTCGCGCATTTGCCGTCCCGTGAGGCGCGAGCCCACCAGATGCAGTCGGCGGCTATGACGGCCGCCGACGCCCATCGCGCAATCCTGGCCGTCTGGCGGATTGAGCAACCCCGGCTGATCACCAGCTTGGCAAGGACGCTGCGCGACGTGCCGCTGGCCGAGGAATTGACGCAGGAAGCCCTTTTGACTGCCCTTGAGCGATGGCCCGCGACAGGCGTTCCGGAAAGACCCGGCGCTTGGCTGATGGCGACCGCCAAGCATCGGGCTCTGGACCATCTGCGCCGTAGCCGGATGCTCGAGCGCAATCACGAGATGATTGCCCGGGACATGGAGAGAAGCAGCAGGCTATGCCCGATCTGGACTCCGACCTGGACGACGACATAGGTGATGAGCTGCTTCGCCTCATTTTCACCGCCTGTCATCCGCTTCTGTCGCGTGAGGCCCGCGCGGCTCTGGCGCTGCGGATGATCTGCGGCCTGACGACCGAGGAGATCGCCAGGGCGTTCCTGCTGCCAGACGCGACGATCGCCCAACGGATCGTGCGCGCAAAACGGACTCTTTCGGAATCAGGGCTGGCCTATGAAACCCCACGCGGCGAGAAGCTCTCCGAGCGGCTCTCTTCGGTACTGGAGGTCGTGTACCTCATTTTTAACGAAGGCTACGCAGCGACGCGCGGCAAGGACTGGCTGCGTCCTCAACTCTGCGAAGAGGCGCTTCGGATGGGCCGTGTGCTCACCTCTGTTGCGCCGCACGAACCCGAAGCTCATGGACTGCTTGCCTTGATGGAGCTGAACGCCTCGCGCACGGCGGCGCGTACGGGCGCAGCAGGCGAGCCAATCCTCATGCTGGACCAGAACCGCGCACTCTGGGACCAGCTCCAAATCCGACGAGGAATGCAGGCGCTCAGGCGAGCGCGCGAGCTTGGCGGAACGGGCGGCTTTTACGCCCTCCAGGCGGCCATTATCGCCTGCCACGCCCAAGCGAGGACGGCGGGCGATACTGACTGGCCGCGCATCGCCGAATTCTATGCGGAGTTGGCCGCAGTCATGCACTCGCCAGTCATCGAACTCAACCGCGCGGTGGCCGTCGGTATGGCGGAGGGCCCAGAAGCAGGGTTGGCGATTGTGGACCGCCTTACGCGCGAGCCGGCGCTCAAAAGCTATCATCTGCTGCCGAGCGTTCGCGGCGACCTACTCCAAAAGCTCGGCCGTTACGCAGAGGCGCGCGTCGCATTCGAAGCGGCCGCATCGATGGCCGGCAACACGCGCGAGCATGACCTACTGAAACGGCGCGCCGCCGAGGCGGGCGATGCAGCGCTGTCATCATAATCCGGGCGCCGCTGCCGCCAACCCAGAAACGATTGTATAAAGGTAATCGTATAAGCGAGGCAGCCATGACGCTCTCACCCAGATTGGCGTTCTTCAACATTGCGGCGACGCTTGCCTATCTCGGGCTAGCCGTGCTCGGTGGGGGCGGATTTGCCACTTTCTTTTCCCATCCGGCCCTGATTGCCCTGACGATTGTCCTTTTCGCGCTCTCTGGCGCCGGGCTTTTTACCGAGGGAAACCTGAGCTCCGGGGAGCGCGAGGATCGCGGCAACCGCTGGGTCCTCCCCGCCTTCGGGCTGCTCGGGCTGCTGGCCGCTTTTCTGCCAGCCTACACGGACCGGATCGGATTTTGGACTTTTGGCGGGGAGAGCCTTCGCTGGCTTGGCGTTCTTCTCTTCGCCGCCGGTGGCGCGCTGCGGCTGTGGCCTGTCTTTGTGCTTGGGCGCCGGTTCAGCGGATTGGTCGCCATCCAACCCGGGCATACGCTGGTCACGACAGGGATCTATCGTGTTATCCGCAACCCCAGCTATCTGGGACTGCTTGTGAATTCGTTGGGGTGGGCGCTTGCGTTTCGTTCGGGCGTCGGCGTGCTGCTCACGGTGCTGACGATCCCGCCGCTCGTCGCGCGCATGGGCGCGGAAGAGAGACTGCTCCGCGCGCATTTCGGCCCCGAGTATGAGGCTTATCGCGCCCGCACGTGGCGGCTGATTCCAGGGCTCTATTAAAAACGCTACCACTGCGCCGCCGAAACCTTACCGATAGCCACCGGACACGGTAATACGCTCGCCCGTCACCCATCCAGAATCATCGGACGCAAGAAACACCGCAACCCGCGCGATATCCTCAGGCTGCCCAAAGCGTCCGAGCGGCGTCTCCGCCACCATCTGCTTTTCAAAATCGCTGCCTTTGACCCCAACCCGCTGAACGCCTTCCGTGTCGACACCGCCCGGAGCGATGGCATTGACCCGGATGTTCTTTGCTCCGAGTTCCTTAGCCAGCACGCGGGTGACCGAATCGAGGGCGCTCTTGGTCGCCGAATAGACCACCGAATTGGGAATTGCTTTCTCGCTGGCAACGGAGCTGAGGTTGATGACGCTGCCGCCGCCAGGGCCGAAATAATTGAGGGCCTCTTTCGTCGCCAGGATCGTGCCGAGGACGTTGATGTTGAATTCGCGGTGAAACTCGCTCTCAGTGACGGCCTCGAGCGGCGCGAACTCAAAGACCCCGGCATTGTTCACGAGCACGTCCAGCGCTCCGAATGCCTTTTTTGTCTCCGCGAAAAGCCGTTGCACGTCCTTTGCCTCCGACACGTTACCATGCACCGCGATCGCCTTGCCGCCCTTGCTGGTAATCGCGGCGACAACAAGCTCCGCCCCCTCCTTGCTGGAAGCGTAATTCACGACAACCTTCGCCCCCGCGGCGCCCAAAGCCTTCGCGATGGCCGCGCCAATTCCCTTCGACGCGCCAGTCACGATAGCAACCTTGCCAGCCAGTTCACTCATGTGTTTTCTCCTGTCAATTCGACATTTAGATAAGTATCTAAGTATCGAAAGCCGGGAGTGCAAGAGCGCAAGCCGGCGCCGCTAAATTTTTGAGAGCCGGTCGAGATAGGCGCCCAGCACATCGCGCTGGAGGGAGAGATTCATGAATTTGCCTTCGCGAGCGATCTGGATCAGGCCCGCCGTCTCCAGCTCCTTGATATGGTGCGACAGCGTCGCGGCACTCACATCGTGGATTTCGTGCAGCAAGGTACAGGGGGTTGGCGCGTCACGTGCGCCGATCTCCTTAAGAATCAGATAGCGGCGCGGCTCCGCCAAGGCGCGGGAAATCCGCTCGAACTGCCGGTCTGTGAGAGCGAAGGGCTTGGCCGTTGTCATGATTTTTACTCAACAATCGCGGCCCTGCCCATCCACGAAAACCCTTTTGGGCGAACGTTAAAATCGTATCCTAAAAGACAATATAGGCAGCGCGGACCGTCATCACCAGAAGAACGAATGAAGCAGCCATGAATATGGAGAATCGAATTATGATGACGTTGATGGCCGCCTGCACGAGACTGTGAACAATCCGCAGTCCAACATAAAGCCACGCCAAACCGGTGTTTAAACCACCGTCCGCACCGGAAAAAGCCAAGGTGAGAACCACCGCATAAAAAAGCGTCGGTTGCTCCATCAGATTGTTATAGTTGTCGGCCTTCCAACGCACCTCAGCCGGAAGTTGTGCATGAAACTCTTCAGCTGGACGCTGCGGATCGAAAATTATTTTTGATTTTATGACGGCTGGAATACGCGTTGCGTAGAGCCAAGCCCACATTACAAAAGACCAAAGGACAAGCGCGATCAACGGCGCGAGAAGAGGGCTGTGCAAAGGTCGCTACCATGAAGAGGCGCAGCAAATAGCTGCTGGGGTTTATACCGCTGTCCCGTGCAAATCATAGGCGTCCGCCCTCTCGATTTTCACGGTGACGATATCGCCCTGCCGCAAGGGGCGGCGCGCAGCGACATGAACCTTGCCGTCGATCTCGGGGGCGTCACCCTTAGTGCGGCCAATGCCCGAGCTCTGGCCACCGTGATCGAGAATGACCGGAAGACGTTTGCCAATCTTATCCTTGAGTTTTTTAGCGCTGATTTTCTGGCATGTTTCCATGAACCGCTTGTAGCGGTTTTCTTGCACCTCCGGCGGCACATGCGGCAGGCCAAGATCGTTCGCCGCCGCGCCCGCGACCGGCTCATATTTGAAGGCGCCTGCGCGGTCGATCTTTGCCTCTTGAAGCCAATCGAGCAGCAGCTCGAAATCTTCCTCGCTCTCGCCGGGAAAACCGACGATAAAGGTCGAGCGCAAGCTCAGATCAGGGCAGATTTCGCGCCATTTCGCAATCCGTTCGAGCGTCTTATCGGTGTCGCCTGGCCGCTTCATCGCGCGAAGAATTTTTGGGCTTGCGTGCTGAAATGGAATGTCGAGATAGGGGAGGATTTTTCCCTCTGCCATCAATTCGATGACCTCATCGACATGCGGATAGGGATAGACATAGTGGAGTCTGATCCACACGCCGAGTTGGCCAAGCTCCCGCGCGAGGTCGAAAAATTTCGCCCGGACCGGACGCTCCTGAAATGCGCTTTCGGCATATTTTAGATCAACGCCATAGGCGCTCGTATCTTGCGAGATGACGAGCAATTCCTTGACGCCCGCAGCGACGAGCTTTTCCGCTTCGCGCAAAACATCAGCTGCCGGGCGGGACACGAGATCGCCGCGCAGTTTTGGGATGATGCAGAAGGTGCAGCGGTTGTTGCAGCCTTCCGAAATTTTCAAATAAGCATAGTGGCGCGGCGTCAGTTTGATGCCTTGTGGCGGCACGAGATCGAGAAAAGGATCATGCGGCGGCGGCGCCGCTTCATGCACGGCTTGCATGACGGAGGCAAAATCCTGCGGCCCGCTGATCCAGCGAAGGTCTGGGAATTGTTCCAAAATCGCACCGGGCTCGGCGCCCATGCAGCCGGTGACGATGACCTTGCCATTTTCGGCCGCGGCCGCGCCTATGGCCGCCAGTGATTCCGCTTTGGCACTATCGAGAAAGCCGCAAGTGTTGACGATGACTGCCGCAGCGTCTTGATGCGTCTTGGACAGTTCGTAGCCCTCCGCCCGCAAACGGCCGATGATCCGCTCGCTATCGACGAGCGCCTTTGGACAGCCGAGCGACACGAAGGAAATTTTGGGCGCGAGCTGCGCCGAAGCAGAGGATGCGGGGATTGACTCTGAATTCATGCGCCTGATTGGCACGCGTGAGAGCATCTGGCAAGCGGCGGGACGGTCATGGGTTTTTCTTCGGCGTCTCTCTGTCCAGCAGGGCACGCTTGCGTGCGACGCCCCAGCGGTAACCGGAAAGCGCCCCATCGGTGCGCACGACACGGTGACAGGGGATGGCCACCGCGATGGGGTTCGCCGCGCAGGCGCCTGCCACCGCGCGCACCGACTTCGGCGCTCCGATCCGCTTGGCGATTTCCGTGTAGCTCGCGGTGGAACCGACGGGGATCTCCCGCAACGCTTGCCAGACTCTTTGCTGGAACGCGGTACCGCGGATGTCGAGCGGCAGATCGAGGCCGAGCTGCGGGGCTTCAACAAAGCCGATCACCTTGGCGACCAGCTTCTCAAAACCTTTGTCGCCGCCGAGCAGCCTCGCGCGCGGAAAACGGTCTTGAAGGTCGCGCACGAGGACGCCCGGGTCATCGCCCATAAGGATGGCGCAAACGCCCTTCTCGCTTCTCGCCACCAGGATGGGGCCCAGCGAGCTTTCTCCGATGGCAAAACAGATTTCGATATTTTCGCCGCCATCCCGGTAGGCCGTGGGAGTCATGCCCAGCATCTCATTTGAGGTTTCGTAGAACCTGCCGCTGGAATTAAACCCGGCGCCATAGATCGCATCCGTTACCGTCGCGCCTGACCTCACAAGCGCGTCCCGGACACGCTTGGCGCGATCAGCGTTCGCGTAGGCGCGCGGTGTCAGCCCAGTGACGACCTTGAAGAGCCGGTGAAAATGAGAGGGGCTCAACCCTGCCCTGCCCGCCATTTCTTCGAGGCTTGCGATTTCCGGCGCGGCCTCGATGTAACGGCAGATTTCCGCGACTTTCGCGGCGTGCTGCCCGGACAAAGTAGGCTCACGCGGCCTGCATCTCTTGCAAGGACGGAAGCCCGCGCGTTCGGCCTCCTTTGGAGTTTTGTAAAAGCTGACGTTTTCCGGCTTGGCCAAGCGTGCAGCGCAGGACGGCCGGCAGTACACGCCGGTCGTCCTCACCGCGTAATAGAATTGACCATCGAAGTTGTGATCGCGGTCGATGAGGGCCTGCCATCTTGAGTCCTGAGTGGCGGAAACTCCGGCGATTTCCGGTTTGTCGAACATACGGCCCTGCTCCGTCGTGGGTTTGATCTTGAGGTTTATTTAACCCGTTGCATGTCGCTCCGCACTCCGGCTCTTGCTTTTAAATTTGGTCAAGCAAGCCAAAACGGCTTTCCTGGTGAGCCTTCGCAACTTTTTCGCTCCCACGCCGGTAATTGCCTCTAACGAGACTGAAATGCGAAAGCGCAGTTTCGTTGTTCACAGCCGCCCGGCGGCAATTGTAAAAATGGGAGAAATTTCATGTCGTTCTTTCGCAACGCGGCGTTTGCCGCTGCCGTGGGCGTTGCCGCGCTCGGCGGCACTGCGCTCACCTCTTTGACCCCCGCCTTCGCGGAAATGACCGTGGAAGTCGGTGGCGCGCCGATGTATCCTTCAAAGAATATCATCGAAAACGCGGTCAATTCGAAGGATCACACGACACTTGTCGCGGCGGTCAAGGCGGCGGATCTCGTCGAAACCTTGCAGGGCGATGGGCCGTTCACGGTCTTCGCGCCGGTCAACAAGGCTTTCGAGAAATTGCCCAAGGGCACCGTCGAAACCCTTCTGAAACCCGAAAACAAGCCAACTTTGGCTGCTGTCCTTACCTATCATGTTCTCCCCGGGAAAATTTCTGCCGCCGATTTCATCGCGGCGGTCAAGAAAGGTGGCGGCGAGGCCATGTACAAAACCGTCGAGGGCGAAGAGCTGACGATCAAACAAAATGGCCGCAGACTCGAGATCATCGATGCCAAGGGCGATAAGTCCTTCGTAACGATCGCCGACGTCAACCAAAAGAATGGCGTCATTCACGTTGTCGATACGGTGCTTCTGCCGAAAAGCTGATCACTCTGACCGGGCTGGACCATTCCAAAAACTGGTGTGGTCCGGCCGCCTCGGTGAGGTTCTTGTCATGTCCGTGCCGTCCGCCGCTCTTCTGCCGCCGCACGCAAGCGCCCGCCGGCCGCTCATCCACCCGCTGATCGTCCGCCTGACCCATTGGATCAATGCCGGCGCGATCATCGTGATGATCATGAGCGGCTTGGAGATTCACAACGCCTATCCAACCCTGCCCTTCAAAGCACCGCTCATGTTGACGCTCGGCGGCTGGCTCGGCGGTGCGACCCAATGGCATTTCGCCGCCATGTGGGTGCTGATGATAAGCGGGTTCATCTATGTAACCTATGGCTTTGTCTCGGGCCGGTTCAAACGCAAGTTGTTGCCGATCTCGCCGCGCGAGGCCGCAGCCGACATCAAGGCGGCGCTTTCGGGCAGGCTCTCGCACGATGATTTGTCGATCTATAATGCCGTGCAGAGGCTTCTTTATAGCGGGGTGATTTTTGCTGGCATTGTCGCGGTCCTGACCGGACTTGCGATTTGGAAGCCGGTGCAACTGCAAACTCTCACCTTATTCTTTGGGGATTTCGGCCAGGCGCGGATCATCCATTTTTTGGCGATGTGCGCGATTTTTCTGTTTCTCATTCTTCACGTCGCGATGGCCTTGGCCGTGCCAAAGAGTCTCCGCGCGATGATTCGCGGCCGCTGACATTTTTGGAGCCATCATGTTCGGAAAACTCCGCGCGCCCAACAAAGATACTGGCGTCATTCTCAAGGAAGCAGCCCGCAGCCTCGATATGCCGGCGCGCCGAGTGTTCCTGCGCAATGCGGTCGGCCTTGGATCGCTGACGCTTCTGACCGGCTGCGATGTGGTCGATGGGTTTTCCGCTGAGCGGGTGCTACAAAGCGTTTCTGATTTCAACGACCGCGTGCAGGCTCTATTGTTCGATTCCAACAAGCTCGCGCCCGAATATCCCGAAAGTGCGATCACGCGGCCTTTCCCATTCAACGCCTTTTATCCGGAAGATAAGGCGCCAGTGATCGACCCAAGCGATTTCCATCTGGACATCACCGGCCTTGCCGGGAGCAAGAAGCCGTGGACGCTCGAAGAGCTTTATGCGCTGCCGAGGTTCACCCAGATCACAAGGCATATCTGCATCGAGGGATGGAGCGCCATCGGCAAATGGACTGGCGTCCGCTTCTCGGATTTCTTGACGCGGATCGGGGCCGACACCAGCGCCAAATATGTAACCTTCCGCTGCGACGACAATTATATCACGAGTATCGACATGCCGACCGCGCTGCATCCGCAGACGCAACTTGCGTTCTGGTTCGATGACCAAGTGCTGCCGCGCAAATACGGCTTCCCGATGAAACTTCGTATCCCGACAAAACTCGGCTTCAAAAATCCAAAGCATATTGGCGAGATCGAAATCGGCAATGAGTTTAACGGCGGCTATTGGGAAACCTACGGCTACAATTGGTTCAGCGGACTTTGATCCGGACCGGTTCCGATGCGGACTTGCGCGAGAGCAATTCAGCTTTCTTGCGGGCCTGCTCCAAGGTCCGCTCTTTCAAGGAATCATAAAGCGGCGGCTCGCGCAGGATCGTCGCCACAGCCATTGCCGAAAAGCAGGCCGCCAGCATCGGCAAAAGCAATCTGGAATTGTCGGTCATCTCGGTGACGAGGATCATGCCCGTGAGCGGCGCCCGCACCACGGCGGCAAACAAAGCCGCCATGCCAACCAGCGCGAAGGCAGTCGCGTGGGTGCCGGAACCAGCCAGGCTTAGGTCAACAAGCCCGCCAAAGATGAAACCCATCTGCGCTCCCAGAACGAGAAGCGGCGCGAACACCCCGCCCGGCGTTCCAACTGCATATGAGGCGGCGCCCAGGAAGAGACGGAGCACATAAATGAAAGGAAGAAGAACGAGCACCGCTTTGCCGTCGAGAGCGCTTTGAGTGAGGGCGTCGCCGCCCCCGGCGAGATCCGGCGCGAACCACGCCAGCGCGCCGACAGCCGCGCCGACCAACGCGGCGCGAATTTCCACCGGCCAGCGGGCGAGACGGTCGGCGAGCGCGAGCGCGCCAAGCAGCACGTGATTGTAAACAATGCCCAGCAGTCCAGCGGCGGCGCCCAATGCAAGGCACCAAAGATTATCGCCGAGGACAGGATACGCCACATTCGTCACGGCGAAATCCGGCGCCGGGCCAGTGAAGAGCCTTGCCACGACGATGGCGCTCCCTGAAGCTCCGAGCGCGGCGATGGCGTTGCGCGTGTCGAATTTCCGCGTGAGTTCTTCCAGGACGAAGACCGCCCCGGCGAATGGCGCATTGAACGCGGCGGCAAGCCCAGCACCCGCGCCCGCTGCGAGCAGGGATAGGCAGTCGGCTGGATCCCGGCCAAGAAATTTCCCAAGCAAATTCGCAAGAGTCGCGCCCATTTGGACGCAAGGCCCCTCGCGGCCAAGCGCGAAGCCGGAGCCAATCGCCAGCAGTCCGCCGAAGAATTTGACTGGCAGCAGAATCAAGGGTGCAGGCGGCAACTCGCCGTTGAGAACAGCCTCGACATGCGGAATTCCGCTGCCGGCGGCATTTTCGCTGAAACGCCGCACCAGCCAAGCGCTGAGCGCCCCCGCCGCAGCAGCGCCCATGATCAAGAGGCTGGCGCCGAGAAGCGGCTCGCCTTGCCACACACCGGGCAGGGAAAGGCGGAAACGATCAGCCGCCTCCAGGGACATCCGGAAAAGGCCGCATATCAGTCCGGCGCCAGCCCCCGCGATGCCCGATACTACAGCCAGCGGGACCAATCCCGGCCCCACGAAAATCCGCGACGCCGGTTGGATATAGGAACGCAGGCGCCGAAACCGCACCGCCTCCAGCGCATCCTCGCCCGGCGCGGTTTCCTCAATGTCCTCGAAGCCGCCCCCGGCGCCAGAAAAATATGTTTCGACCACAAGATCGTTGGGACCGCCGATTTCGACGAGATGGACACTCTCGTCGCACCAGATGGCGACAAGCTGCCGTTGTCCATCCAGCGCGGCGCTCTTAACGATGCCAAGGCGGCCCGTGGCAAGACCCTTTGGCTGGGGGATTTTGCGTCCGAACAGCGGGCCAAACGTCGATTGCAGGATGTGCGCCCCGGCAAAGAAGACGAGTGCCGCAATGACATAGGTCAGCGTTTCGCCTTGGAAAAACGCATCGCTTAAGGCCTGCATCGGAGCGGCTCACTTGCAAAACGCGGCAGGCACCTCGACAATTTACCGTGTTTCAGCGATCGGAAAAGCATCGTGGCAGCTGACGCAGATTTTGTTTCCGTCTGGGTCACGGAAGTACGCTCCATAATAGTTTGGGTGGTAGTGCGGCCTCAAACCGGGCGGTCCTTCGCAAGACCCTCCGTTTTCCATAGCCCTCACATAAGCGGAATGGACCGTTTCGCGATCCGGGGCGAGCAATGCGACCATTGGGCCATTTCCGGGAGCCGCCGCGTTGCCGTTAAAGGGCGATCCGACCACAAAGAGGGGCCGCGGATGATCCTTCGCCCTCCAACCAGCCCAAGGTTTGTCGGATTCATAGAACGTCAGCCTTAAATCGAGGGCATCCATGATCGCCATATAAAATTTAAAGGCGCCGTCGAAATCGTTTACCCCGACAAAGACATGGGAGAGCATTGAGAGACCCTCTGAATCCAGCGATGGGGGACGCTAACGGCGGGACACGTTAAAACGGCGTCGAAAGATACAGCAGGCAACCCGACACCGTCGTCGCCGCGGGGTGTGCGCTGCCTTGCGGCGCGAGATGGAAATCGCCGGGCAACAATGTCAGATCGCCCATGACGAGATCGCCTTCGAGGACGAGGCATTCCTCGTGGCCCTGATCGTGAAGATGGGATTCATAAATAGATCCGGGCAACGCGCGCACGAGAATCGAGCGGCGCCTGGCGACCAGATCCTCGAACAGCACCGTGAACGTCACGCCCGGTGACATCTCCTCCCAATCGCCAGTGCCCGCCCGCTTCGTCAAAGGGACGGGAACTTCCCGAAGATCAGCATCGATCCCGGCGGCGATCTTGTCGAAAAGATCCGCCGGCGGAAGCTCCGGGGCCGCGAGAAGATCGAGGACGGCGCAATTGTCCTGCCAAAGCTTAATCTTGCTCCGCAAAGCCGGATCGCTCGCGAGCCGCGCGTCGCTTTCTGCACGTGTTGCGCCGCGCGAGAGGCCAAGCACATAGCTGGCGGCGGTCAGGTCAAGATCCTCGGACATCATTTTCCATACCATTACCTACCATACATTTACTTACCCATACATTGCGCGAGTTCCCCAATCGCGCGGTGAACCCACGACTTTACGCTTCCAAGCGGGGCTCCCATTTGCGCAGCAAGCTCCTCGTAAGTCAGTCCCTGCAGATAAATTAGAGTAACGCACTTTCTATATTTTTCACTTAGCTTCTTTAGACATTGCCGTACGTCGGCAGCCACAACCGGATCGTCGGAGGACCGCGCTTCCACCGCCGCCAGCACACCCGCCTCATCGAGCGAGGCGGACGGCGGCGGCGCGGCGGCGATCCGGCTTAAGGCGCAATTCCGGGTCACCACGGCCATCCACGCCATAGCATTACCCTTGGAAGCGTCGAAAAGATGCGCCTTGTGCCAAATTCGGGTCATCGCTTCCTGGAGTACGTCCTGGGCTAGGTCGCGATTCCGCATGAGGCGCACGCAAATGCCGAACAGGACTGGCACGGATTTATCGTAAAGGGTCCGGAAAGCCTTGTGGTCGCCCCCGGCGACGGCTTCAAGCAGGCTGCATAAAACCTCATTCGATTCAGCAAAGACCAGATGACCGCGTGCCATAAGGCCATTCCATCGAGATAAGCAGCGTAAAGCCCTCGCTCCTTAGCAGCTAGACCAATGTCCAGCCAGTGGTTTTTCAATTCTGACGTCCCCGGCATAGACTCAGCTGCACGCGGATTTCAACGGCCCGCGTGCATCCGGCGAAAGGGTACGGTAGAATGCTGATGATGATGAAAAATCTTAAGCCCAGGCAATCCGCGTGGCAGCTTTTGCGAAAGTCGTCGGCTGCGCTATTGGTGGCAGTGACTTTGGCATTTTGTATAGCGGACAGCGACCCCGCATTCGCGCAGGCCGATCCATTCGCCTGGTTCGAGCAACTGTTCCGCCCACCCCCGTCAAGCCGTGTCGCGCGGCCGAGGTCAGAATTTCGCCGCGCAGGTCCAGAGGCACGGCGGCCACGGTATCCATCGGGCGAGCGCGCCTCCCGCCGCTCCCCCGATCGGCCGGGGGGAAGTAAAATTGCAAAGTCGCCTGCCAAGTCCGCTGTTCCACCTACCTTTTTTGTCGCGGTGCTGGGCGACAGCCTTGGCCAGATGCTGGCGCAAGGCTTGGACGAAGCGTTCGAAAACCGGCCAGAGGTCGCTATCCTCCACAAGGCAAAGGAAAGCTCGGGTCTCGTCCGCGACGATTTCTACGATTGGATCAAGGCAACCCAGGATTTGCTCGCGAGCGGCGAAAAAATCGATTACGCGGTCATGATGATCGGCAGCAACGACCAGCAAACCTTGCGCGATGCCAATGGCAGTTATGAGCCTGGATCACCGGAATGGCAGACCGCCTACACGCAAAGGATCGAGGCGATCGCTTCGCTGTTCCGCGAGAAGAAAATTCCGTTGATTTGGGTCGGGCTTCCCATCCTCAAAAGCGAGCATCTCTCCGCCAACGCCCTGAACTTCAACCAATTCTATCGCGCCTACGCCGAAAAGGCGGGGGCCACTTATGTTGATGTATGGGAAGCCTTCGCCGACGAGGCGGGTCACTACAGCGTTTCGGGTCCCGACATCAATGGCCAGACGGTGCATTTGCGCGCCGCCGACGGGGTGCACTTTACGAAGGCCGGCGCCCGCAAGCTGGCGCATTTCGTTGAACCGGAAATTCGTAGAAAGCTCGACGAGATGCAGCCGAAAATCGAGCCCGACATGACGCCTCCTGCCGCGTCCAGTCCAGAGGCTGGTCCGGGGGACGGCGCCACCACGCCATCGACCGTATCGGCGCTGCCGAACACCGAGGCCGCGCCGCCGCCCAAACCCATTGCCGGCCCAGTGCTGCCGCTGACCGCTCCTGTCCTTGCCCCCGGGGGTCAACTTGCGACACGGGTGGCCCCCACGGGGGCCGCGAATACCGAGGCGCGGAAATTGATTGACCAGACTCTGCAGCAGGGAAATCCGGTGGCTTCCAAGCCGGGCCGCGCGGATGATTTCTCGTGGCCAAGACCTTAGGCAACGACGGCCTTAGATAACGAAGTCCCTAGCTGATGAAGATCGCCGCTTACGGGGATTTTTGATCCGGCCGCGATGGGTCAGGCATCCCGAATCAGACCCGCCCAAAAAATTGCGATTCGCTGATCGCCGTCATGGAACAAACCGCACAGCTTCCGCGTTAATAAAGCAGCAACCTTGATTGCAGTTTTTTTTGGACGGGGATACCCAGCGAATGTTGAAGATACTTGTTACGAATAAAAATATGTTTGCCGTTGCCGGACTGGCCACGCTGCTCGCCACGGGGGCGCAAGCTTTCGACGGAGGTTCGCCCGCCGGACTGATGAACAGCCAAATTCAGCCGGCAAGCCTGCCAACAGATGTGCAGCGGCAAGTCCAGCCAACCCGCGTATTGGTCGATGATCCGACACATGCGCGTGCGGGCACGATTACCATCGATACCAAGGAACGTTATCTCTATCTGTCGATGGATGGCGGCAAGGCGATGCGCTATTCGGTCGGAGTCGGACGCGACGGCTTTGGCTGGAATGGCCGTGCCCACATCGGGCGGCGCGCCGAATGGCCGGCATGGACCCCGCCCCCCGCCATGCGGCTGCGCCGGCCGGAACTGCCAAAAGTGATGGAGGGCGGCCTCGCCAATCCGCTCGGTGCCCGCGCCATGTATCTTTACAATGGTCACGGCGATACGATGTTCCGCATCCATGGGACCAATGAGCCCAACACGATTGGCCGGGCAGTGTCTTCCGGCTGCATCCGCCTCTTGAACGACGATATCGTTGATCTCTATGACCGGGTCAAAGTCGGGGCCCCCGTCGACGTGCTCTAAACCGCCATTCAGTGATCGAGACAGACAGGGACCGGTTTGGTGGCTTGCCAAACCGGTCTTTTTTTGCATTCAAATCCGCGTGTTGGGCACAAAATCTCGAATGCGGCCGTCCATTTTTGCCGTAAATTTAGATTATTCTGAGCATTTTTAATGCGGTGGTAGCTGAACTCGAGTCTGATCATGAGTGCAAGATTATTTGTCCTGAAAGTAAGTTTGGGTGCCGCCCTGGCATTGGCGCTGCTGCTGCCGGCCGTGCCGGCTTTTGCGCAATGGCATGATTATTCGGGGTACCAAGCATATCCTGCCTATCCGTCCAATGGTTATCCGGGCTACCCGTCCTATCCCGCCTATCCGGCGTATCCTGCCTATTCCGAACCTTACGAGGTGTATCCGGGCGATCCGCCGCCGGCTCAACATTACCGGGGGCGCCAGACCTATGGGGCGCCTTCGTACGGGGACCCCTATGAGTCGGCATCGCGCGGCCAACCCTATGGGGGCCAGGATCCCGAACTCAGCATCAATCAGAGCCAGAAGACCGCGGCTGCCGTGCAAAACCCAACCAGTGAGGCGCCTGGGACGATTGTGATCGACACGCGCTCGCGGCATTTGTACCTGGTTCAGCCTGGCGGCGGCGCCATCCAATATGGCATCGGCGTCGGACGTCAGGGGTTTGAGTGGAAGGGCATCGCGCGAGTCGGCCGCAAATCCGAATGGCCGCGCTGGATTCCGCCGAAGGAAATGCTGCAGCGCCGTCCCGATTTGCCGGAAGAGATGGAGGGCGGCCTTGAGAATCCGCTGGGTGCCCGCGCGCTCTATCTTTTCAAAGGCGACAAGGACACGATGTTCCGCATCCACGGCACCAACGAACCCGACTCGATCGGCAAGGCCGTCTCGTCGGGCTGCATCCGGATGATGAACGCCGACGTGATCGACCTTTACCAGCGGGTGGCCGTTGGCACGAAGGTCGTCGTCATGTAGCGCGCCCTATCGAGGCAATTGGCTCGATCCCATCAAGAAGGTATCGACGGCTTGTGCCGTTTGGCGGCCTTCGCGGATCGCCCAGACGACCAGCGATTGACCGCGCCGCATGTCGCCGCAGGCAAAGACTTTATCGCAGGATGTTTTGTAGCTTACTTGATCGGCCTCGACATTGCCGCGCAGATCGAAGGCAACGCCGAGCTGTTCGAGCAGCCCTTCATGCACCGGCGAAACAAAGCCCATGGCGAGGAGGACGAGATCGGCCCGAAGCTCGAAAGTGCTGGCCGGAATCTCCTTCAAATTCGAGTCGAGCCGCACGCACACCAACTTTTTGACGGCGCCATTCTCGCCGCGCAATTCCTTTGTCAGAACCGAAAAGTCCCGTTCCGCGCCTTCTTCCTGAGACGAAGACGTGCGCATCTTCAGGGGCCAATTCGGCCAGGTCAGAGCCTTGTTTTCCTTCTCCGGCGGCTGCGGCATGATTTCGAGTTGAGTCACCGACAGGGCACCCTGGCGGATGGCCGTACCGATGCAGTCCGATCCGGTATCTCCGCCGCCGATCACGATGACATGCAAGGCCGAGGCGAGGATCGGCTCGTTGGTATGGATCGGCTCCTTGCCGATGCGCCGGTTCTGCTGCGGTAAATATTCCATCGCGAAATGCACGCCGGAGAGGTCGCGGCCAGGGACCGGAAGATCACGCGGCTTTTCGGCGCCGCCTGCGAGAACGATCGCGTCATAGTCTTCGAGCATGGCGACGGGATCAAGATCGACCCCCACATTGACGCCGTTGTGGAAATGCACGCCTTCCGCTTGCATTTGGACGACGCGGCGATCGATGATGTGTTTTTCCATTTTGAAATCGGGAATGCCATAGCGCAGCAAACCGCCGGGCTTGGCGTTCTTCTCGAAGACGTGAACGTCGTGCCCCGCCCGCGCGAGCTGTTGGGCGCAGGCGAGCCCGGCCGGCCCAGAGCCCACCACGGCGATTTTTTTGCCGGTCTTCACATCGGCGGGTTCGGGCTTGACCCAGCCGTTCGTCCAGGCGCGGTCAACGATCGCACATTCAATGGTTTTGATGGTCACCGGATGATCGTCGATGTTCAGGGTGCACGCGGCTTCGCAAGGCGCCGGGCAAATCCGGCCGGTGACCTCCGGAAAATTATTCGTCGAATGGAGATTGCGCGCAGCCTCTTCCCAATCGGACTGATAGACGAGGTTGTTCCAATCTGGAATCTGATTGTTGACCGGGCAACCGGTATGACAAAACGGAATGCCGCAATCCATGCAGCGCGCCGCTTGATCCTTGGTTGCTTCCTCGGAAAGCGGAATCATGAATTCCTTGTAGTGCCGAATCCGGTCGGACGCCGGCGCGTAGCGCCGGTCGCGCCGGTCGATTTCGAGGAATCCCGTTACCTTGCCCATGCGTCCCCAAACCCTCTAGAGCCTGATAGGTTTTTCGCTCATTCCGCCGCGGCGAGACTAGGCTGGCCGCCGCGCGCGATCAATTCCTCGATGGCCCGGCGATATTCGACCGGCATCACCTTGCGGAATTTCGGCTTGTACTCGTCCCACTGCTCCAGAATGTGGCGTGCCCGGGCCGAGCCTGTATAGCGCGCGTGGTTCGAGACCAGCTGATGCAACCGTTCAGCATCGAATCTGGTCATATCGCCCATGACATCGACGCGGCCGTGGAAATCGAGATCCCCGCCGTGGTGATAGTTCTTTTGCATCAACTCTTCTTCTTCCACGACCGGCTCGAGTTCGACCATGGCAAGATTGCAGCGCTGCGCGAATTTCCCATCCTCGTCGAGGACATAAGCGATGCCGCCCGACATGCCGGCGGCGAAATTGCGGCCGGTCTCGCCGATGACGACGACGATGCCACCCGTCATATATTCGCAGCCGTGGTCGCCGGCGCCCTCGACAACCGCGATCGCGCCGGAGTTGCGGACGGCGAACCGCTCCCCGGCGACGCCGCGGAAATAGCATTCTCCGGCGATCGCGCCATAAAGTGCGGTGTTGCCGATGATGATCGATTTTTCCGGTGTAATCCGCGTGTCAGAGGGCGGATAGACGATAATGCGGCCGCCCGAGAGACCCTTGCCGACATAATCATTGGCTTGGCCCTCAAGTTCGAGAGTGACCCCGGCGGCGAGCCACGCGCCAAAACTCTGCCCAGCGGTCCCCTTGGCTTTGATATGGATCGTCCCGTCGGCAAGTCCGGCATGGCCATGGCGGCGCGCGATGGCGCCCGACAACATCGCACCCGTCGTGCGATCCGTGTTGTGGATCGGCGTTTCGATCGTCGTTATGGCACCCGTTTCGATTGAGTCCTTGGCTGCCGCGATCAGCTTCCGATCGAGCACCTTGTCGAGCCCATGATCCTGCCGCGTTGAATTGAAGATCGTTTCACCCGCCGCAGCGGCGGCCTTGTGGAAGAGTTTTGAGAAATCCAGCCCGCGTGCTTTCCAATGCGCGATCGCTTGTTGCTTATCGAGCATTTGCATCTGACCAACCATCTCGCTGATCGTGCGATAGCCCATCTGCGCCATCAACTCGCGCACTTCCTCGGCCACGAAGAAGAAGAAGTTGATCACATGTTCCGGCTGGCCTGCAAACCGCTTGCGCAAGACTGGATCTTGCGTCGCGATGCCGACCGGGCACGTATTCAGATGACATTTACGCATCATGATACAGCCGGAGGCGATCAAGGGCGCTGTGGCGAAGCCGAATTCGTCGGCGCCGAGCAACGCGCCGATCACCACATCGCGGCCGGTGCGCAAGCCACCGTCAACCTGGACCGCGATCCGCGAACGCAACCGGTTCAGGACCAGTGTCTGCTGCGTCTCAGCGAGCCCGATTTCCCAAGGGATGCCGGCGTGCTTGATCGAGGTTAAGGGAGAGGCTCCGGTGCCGCCCTCGAATCCGGAAATGGTGACATGATCGGCCCGGCCCTTGGAGACCCCGGCCGCAACCGTTCCAACCCCCACTTCCGATACGAGCTTGACCGAGACGTCGGCCTCCGGATTGACGTTCTTCAAGTCGAAAACAAGCTGCGCCAAATCCTCGATGGAATAGATGTCATGATGCGGCGGCGGCGAGATGAGGCCAACGCCTTGCGTCGAGTGCCGCACCTTGGCGATCACCGCATCGACCTTGTGGCCAGGCAATTGACCGCCTTCACCTGGCTTTGCGCCTTGCGCCATCTTGATCTGCATCATGTCCGAATTGACAAGATATTCGGCGGTCGCGCCAAAGCGGCCGGATGCGACCTGCTTGATCGCCGAGCGCATCGAATCGCCATTGGGGAGCGGTTTGTAACGGTCGGACTCTTCGCCACCCTCCCCTGTGTTCGATTTGCCGCCAATGCGATTCATCGCGATGGCGAGTGTCGTATGCGCCTCCCGCGAAATCGAGCCATAGGACATCGCCCCGGTGGAAAAACGCCGGACGATCGCTTGCGCCGATTCGACCTCCTCCAAAGGCACCGGTACACGGCCGTCCTCGGCCGCCGTCTTGATGCGGAAGAGACTGCGTATCGTCAAAGGCCGCGCGGATTCCTCGTTTAAAACGGCGGCATAGGCACGGTAGATCGCAGGATCGTTGCCACGCACGGCATGCTGCAGAAGGGATACCGATTGCGGCGACCAGGAATGTGCTTCGCCGCGGATGCGGAAGGCATAATCGCCGCCAACTTCGAGCGCATTGCGGTAGAGAGGCGCATTGCCGAACGCTTCCTTGTGCCGCCGCACGGTTTCTTGTGCAATCTCCGCAAGACCGGCGCCGCCGATTCGCGATACGGTCCCAGTAAAATAATGATCGACGAATTCCTCCGCGAGTCCGACAACGTCGAAGATCTGAGCGCCGCAATAGGATTGATACGTTGAAATGCCCATCTTTGACATGACCTTCAAAAGGCCCTTGTCGATCGACTTGATGTAGCGCTTGCACGCCTCCTGACCATCGATTTCATCGGGGAAATCGACGGCCATCGCGGCCAGCGTTTCGAAGGCAAGATAAGGGTTGATCGCTTCCGCCCCATAGCCCGCGAGCAACGCAAAATGATGGACCTCCCGGGCGTCGCCAGTCTCGACGACGAGTCCGACCGAGGTGCGCAGACCCTTGCGGATCAGATGATGATGCACGGCCGCCGTCGCGAGCAGCGATGGGATTGGAATACGGTCGGGACCCGTCTGACGGTCCGACAGAATGATGATGTTGAAGCCGCTTTTGACCGCCTGCTCGGCTCGACCGCAAAGCTTTGTCAACGCTTCGGCCATACCCGATGCGCCATCTTCCGAAGCATAGGTGATGTCGAGAGTCTTGGTGTCGAAAGCCTCCTCGAAATGGGCGATCGAACGGATTTTTTCGAGGTCGCCATTGGTCAGAATCGGCTGGCGGACCTCCAGTCGTTTCTTCTTGGCGTTGCCTTCATGATCGAGAATATTGGGGCGCGGCCCGATGAACGACACAAGGCTCATGACCAATTCCTCGCGGATCGGATCGATCGGCGGATTGGTCACCTGCGCGAAATGCTGCTTAAAATACGTGTAGAGCAGCTTCGGCTGCGTCGATAAGGCTGAAATCGGCGTGTCGGTGCCCATCGAGCCGACGGCTTCCTGACCCGTCACCGCCATCGGCGGCAGCAGCATCGAGAGATCCTCTTGACTGTAGCCGAACGCCTGCTGACGATCCAACAGCGTCACATCGCCGCGCGGCGAGCGCGGATGCACCGCAAGATCCATATCCTCGAGCACGATCTGCGTACGCTTGACCCAATCGGCATAGGGATGCGACCCGGCAAGCGTGTGCTTGATCTCATCGTCGGAGATAATGCGGCCCTGCTCCAGATCGACGAGCAGCATCTTGCCCGGCTGCAAGCGCCATTTGGTGATGATGCGGTCTTCCGCGATCGGCAACACACCGGCTTCCGAGGCGAGCACCACGAGGCCGTCGCTGGTGACGATATAACGCGCCGGACGCAAGCCATTGCGATCGAGCGTCGCGCCAATCTGGCGGCCGTCGGTAAAGGCAACAGCGGCCGGCCCGTCCCAGGGCTCCATCATCGCCGCGTGATATTCATAGAAGGCGCGGCGCTCCGCGTCCATCAGCGGATTGCCGGCCCAGGCTTCCGGAATGAGCATCATCATCGCATGGACGAGCGAGTAGCCGCCCTGGACAAGAAATTCGAGCGCATTGTCGAAGCAAGCGGTGTCCGATTGACCCTCATAGGAGATCGGCCAGAGCTTGCTGATGTCATTACCGAATAGACCGGACGCCACCGATGCCTGGCGCGCCGCCATCCAGTTGAGGTTGCCGCGCAAGGTGTTGATTTCGCCATTGTGGGCGACGTAGCGATAGGGATGTGCCCGTGACCAGGTTGGGAAAGTGTTCGTCGAAAAGCGCTGATGCACGAGCGCAAGCGCCGATTCGAACAAGGGGTCGGCGAGGTCTTTAAAATAGACGCCAAGCTTGGTCGCGAGCAGGAGGCCTTTGTAGACGATGGTGCGGGATGACACCGAGACCGGGTAAAAACCCGCGGTACGCCGGTCGTTCAAATTGTGAACCGCGTTCGAAATCGTCTTGCGCAGAATAAAAAGCCGCCGCTCGAAAACCTCTTGATCGGCCGTATCTGGTCCACGCTGGATGAAAATTTGGCGGCTCACCGGTTCGGCGGGCTTGACGCTCTCGCCGAGCACCGATGAATCAACCGGCGTATCCCGCCAGCCAAGAAGAATCTGGCCTTCCGCCGCGACCATTTTTTCGGCAATGGCCTCGACGATCCGGCGGCCTTCCGGATCGCGCGGCAGGAACAATGCGCCGATCGCATAGTCACCGGGCTCCGGCAAGGCAAAGCCAAGCTCTCTTGCTTTTTCGGCAAAGAAGCGATGCGGAATCTGGACCAGCATGCCGCAGCCATCACCCGCCTTCGGATCGGCACCGACGGCGCCACGATGGTCGAGATTGAGCAAAATCTCGAGACCCATGCCGATAATTTCATGCGACTTGCGGTTGTGCATGTCGGCCACGAAACCGACTCCGCAAGCATCATGTTCGTTATCAGGCGAATAAAGACCTTGGGCGGGCGGCAGCCCCGGATCGAGGTGGAACGGGCCGGGCAAGATCGGATCGGTCATCTCTCACCTTCCATATAACAGCCGCCGCGGGGACATTGTGCTGGCCAAAGAGCGCAAGCGAGGCGCCCCATCTTCTCGCAAGAACCGAGCCATGCCGGACCCGCGCCAAGGGCGCTGCTTCAGCCAGGAATGGCAATCGATCCGATTGAGAATTTGCGCCGCTGCCATCGATCAAGACCATAAATGGTCAGCAACGCTGTCCTAACATGGGTAAGATTGCAGATTTCCGCAAGTTTAACAAGCGCCGAAAATTATCATTGCGAATCAAGGTGGCCCCGCGCAAAGAGTGACGCTCGCGCAACTGGTCGCGAGAGGCACCGAACTCCCCCAACCCCGCCGGCCCTGGAAGAGAATGGATTTCGCGAGCGATAATACCGCCGGGGCAAGTCAGGCCATTCTTGAGGCGATTCTTGCCGCGAATGAGGGCTTGCTTCCGGCCTATGGCACCGACCCATTGACCGCGAAGGCCCTGCGGCTTCTTGAGGACATTTTCGAGCACCCGATCACGGGTTTCCTGGTCAGCACCGGAACCGCCGCCAACGCCCTCGCGCTTGGCGCCATCTCGCCGCCATTTGGCGCGATTTTCTGTCATTCCCAAGCTCATGTGATGGATGATGAATGCGGGGCACCCGAAATGTTCACCGGAGGCGCCAAGCTCGTCGGTATTCCCGGCTGGGCGGGCAAGATCGCCCCAGCCGATCTTAAGCCGGTGCTCGCCGATTTTCCGCGTGGACTCGAAAAGCAGGTCCAGCCCGCCACCCTGTCCCTTTCGCAAGTCACCGAATGCGGAACCATTTACACCTGCGATCAGCTGGCCGAACTCACCACGCTCGCGCATGAGGCCGGGCTGATGGTCCACATGGACGGCGCCCGTTTCGCCAACGCCCTCGTGTCCCTTCCGTGCTCACCAGCCGAAATGAGCTGGAAGGCGGGCATCGACGTCCTGTCATTCGGCGCCACGAAGAATGGCGCGCTCGCCTGCGAGGCGGTGCTATTTTTCGATTCCGCGCGAGCCGCGAGCCTGCCCTTCCAGCGCAAACGCAGCGGGCATACCCTCTCCAAGGGACGGTATCTTGGGGCGCAAATGACCGCCTATCTTGAGAACGGCCATTGGCTCGGTCTGGCGACGGCAGCGAACGGCCACGCGAGACGTCTCGCCCAAGGTTTGGGACAAATCCCCAGCATTCGCCTGCCTTGGCCTTGCGAGGCGAATGAAATCTTCGCTATTTTGCCCCACGCGATCGATACGGCGCTCAAGGAGGCCGGCGCACACTACTATCCTTGGAAATTCCACGCTTCCAGCGCCGCCAGCCCGCCCCCCGCCGCAGACGAAGTTTTCGTGCGGCTGGTCACCTCCTTTGCGACGCTTCCGTCCGATGTGGATCGTTTCCTCGCTCTCGTGCGGAGCGGCGGGCACAAACCTATTTAACGCGAGCAGAAACGCTTGCCGCGGCAATTTGAACGAGACTTCAAATTCCTAAAATAAAAAAGGGCGTCTCGCGAGAGACGCCCTTCGGCCGCTGATCTAGGCATGGGAGGGGAATGCCCAGATTGCGGGCTTAGGCTGCTTTTTGTGCGGCAACGGCTGGCTTTGCGCCACTCGTTGCGATCTCGATCTGGCGCGGTTTCTGCGCCTCGGGGAGCTCCCTAAGGAGATCAACATGGAGCAGGCCATTTTCAAGGCTCGCTCCGGTCACTTGGACGTGATCGGCAAGCTGGAACCGACGCTCGAACGCCCGTGCGGCGATACCTTGGTAGAGCACTTCCGCCTTCGCCGTTGCGGTCTCGGTTTCACGTTCCCGCGAACCGCGAATGGTGAGGGTATTTTCCTTGGTCTCGATCGAAAGATCCTGCGCGGCGAAGCCCGCCACCGCCACCGAAATCCGGTAGGCGTTTTCGCCAGTACGCTCGATATTATACGGCGGGTAGCTTGGCACGGCTTCAAGACCAGCGGCCTGGTCGATCATGTTGAACAGGCGGTCGAAACCGATGGTCGAGCGGTAGAGGGGGGAAAGATCAAACTGACGCATCTCGCTATCCTCCTTGATGAAGCGACAAGAGTGGTTGCACCAATTAAGTCACCGGCCGCCACACCGACGACCAGCCTAGAGTGCGCGTCCTAAACAGGCCCGCGCAATCTTGATTTAGGGAGAGGGGCCGGTGTTGCAAGAGGACAAGACAAGCAAAAATATCGCCGTTAAGATAAAGAGGCGCGGGCAGCTCGGGGAGGTTTCCATTTCGTCCTGGGAGCGCTAGCAGGGACCGCCCAGGAGCTACGAAATTTCGCGATGGAACTTTGTTCGATTTTGGAAAATCCGGCACCGCCCGGCGCCGTCGCCGCGCCCATCACGACTCGCGACAACTGGACCTTACGGACGGCGCGCTGGAGTTGCGGCGAGGCTTGCGCTGGAACGATTGTGATCATTCCGGGGCGGACGGAATTCATTGAAAAATACTTCGAGGTTATTGGCGAATTGCTCAGCCGGCACTTCGATGTCGCGATTTTGGACTGGCGTGGGCAAGGACTCTCGGGCCGCCTCACGAACAACCCCCGCAAAGGCCATATAGGCAGTTTCCGGGCCTATGAGCGCGATCTCAACGCCTTGATTCAACAGGTCGTCGCACCATACTGCCGGCCACCGTGGTTCGCACTCGGCCATTCCATGGGCGGCGCGGTCGCGTTATCCATGGCGCATAGCGGCCGCCTGCCATTCGCGCGCATGGTGCTGACATCGCCCATGATCAATATCTACGGGCTGCGCTTCGGGGCTGCCAAGCGGTTTTTCGTCAAGGCAATGGTCATGCTCGGCCAAGGCCGCCGCTTCGTGCCGGGCGGCGGCCCAGTCCCCTACATGTCGCTGAACTTCGAAGGCAATGTCTTGACCTCCGATCCAGGGCGCCATGCGCGCGGCGCGGCGATCCTCAAGGCGGCGCCCGATCTTGCCATCGCCGATCCAACGATCGGCTGGACCAATGCTGCTTTCCTGCTCATGCGGCGCTTCGAGGATGTGGAATATCCGCGCCGCATTTTAACCCCAGTCTTGATCTTGGCGGGGGGCGGCGACCGTTTGGTCGATACGGCGTCGGTGGAACAGTTCGCCAGCCGCCTTAAGGCCGGCAAATGCATCACCTTGCCGCACGCCCGGCACGAAATCCTGATGGAAAAAGATTCCTTCCGCGAGTGTTTCTGGGCGGCCTTTGACGCATTTTTGCCCGGCGAATCCGCCGATCACATCGCAAATGGCACAGCTTCTGGTCTTGGCGAAGCTGATCCGTCAGCGTCCCTTGAATTCACGGCCTCCGATCGTACATGACTTGTTCTAGGAGCGTGAGTACTAAAGCGTTGCTATTTGGCAGAATCCCGCGCCCAATTCGGCGAGCGCTGCCGCACTGGCGTGCGTGACCTCCACATGGGCGACCCTGGCGTGCGAGGGACCCCGCCAGCATGCGGCGCAAAGCGCCTCCACCGCATCCGGGTCGCCAGCAAAAAGCGCTTCGACATCGCCGTTCGACCGGTTTCGTACCCAGCCGCGAATGCCCCGCGCGGCGGCTTCCCTTTCTACCCAGAAGCGATAGCCGACACCCTGGACCCGGCCGCTGATCGTCACCTGGACGATCCTTTCGCTGGGCCTGACCATACCTAAGCGTCCATGGGATTGTCCGGGCCACCCGGAAATTTGACGCCCCGCGCTTCGATGCCGAGCGCGGTCAACGCTGCGAGGACCACCGCGACAATCGCCGCGACGAGAGCCAGCGCGAAAGCATAATTCCCGCCATTGGCATGGGCAACAGATGCCTGAATGGTCGCGTTCGCCGAAGCGAGCAGATTGCCGGTCTGATAGGCAAAGCCTGGGAAAGTTCCGCGTATTTCATGCGGAGACAATTCATTGAGATGCACCGGCACAATGCCCCACGCCCCCTGCACCGCGAATTGCATCAGGAAGGCCCCGGTGGCAAGCGTGACGGGGCTCGTGCCATAGGCCCATAGCGGAATAATCAGAAGTGCGCCAAGCGCCGCGATCACGATGCCCCGGCGCCGGCCAATCCTCTCCGATAAGGTGCCAAAAGTGATGCCGCCAAGGATCGCGCCGATGTTGTAGACGATCGCGATAAGACCGACAGTGTGCGGATCAAAGTGATGTTGCTGCCGCAAGAAGGTCGGGTAGAGGTCTTGCGTGCCATGGCTGAAAAAATTGAAAGCAGTCATCAGCACGACGACATAGAGGAAGCGCCCGGCATTATCGCGCAGCGTTCGCATGAGGCTGGGCTCGTGCCTGACGGAGGTTCTCGCCAGGAATGCTGGTGATTCATCGACCTTGGCACGAATATAGACGACGAGCAGCGCGGGCAGCGCGCCAACCATGAACATGCCGCGCCAGCCGATCACGCCGTACAGAGCGAAATAGACAATCGAGGCGATCAAGTAGCCGCTGGGGTACCCCGTCTGGAGGAGGCCCGACACCGCGCCGCGCGTGCGGGGCGGAATGCTTTCCATGGTCAGCGAAGCGCCGACGCCCCATTCGCCCCCCATGGCCACCCCAAAAAGCGCGCGAATGACGAGAAGCGCGGCAAGGCTCGGGGCGAAGCCGGAGGCAAATCCGAGCAAGGAATAGGCAAGAATATTGACCATCAGCACGGGCCGCCGGCCAAACCGGTCGGCGGCGAGGCCGAAGAGGAGCGCGCCGAGCGGCCGTGCCGCGAGCGTCAGAAAGATCGCGAAGGTAACGTCCGTGATATTCGCACCAAATTCCTTGGCGATATCTTCCATGACGAAAACAAGAATGAAGAAATCGAACGCGTCGAGCGTCCAGCCGAGATAGCTCGCCAAAACCGTGCCGCGCTGCTTCGGCGTAAGGTCACGCAACGTTTGAAGCATGGTTGCTCCTCTGCAACGGCATGGAACGAGATGGAGCACGATCGAGCGTGCCGTTGCCAATAAGGATATACTCGGGAAACGATTTAAAGACCGATGTTGTCGATAAGCCGGGTTTTCCCCAATGCAGCTGCTGCGAGCAGCCGGACCGGCCCCGCCTCGCGCGACGCGATGGGCGCCAATGTGTCCGCGTGGCGGGCTTCGATGTAATCGATGGCGAACCCCGCCGCGGTGACCTCTTTCCGGGCAGTTTCGAGAGCCGTCTCGATCGCAACTCCTTCTTTGATTTCGCGCGCGCAGCGGGCGAGCGCCGCGTAAAGCGCGGGTGCGGCAGCGCGTTCTTTTGCGGACAAATAGACGTTGCGCGACGACAGCGCGAGACCATCTCGCTCGCGCATTGTCGGCACCCCGATAACACGCGTTTCGAAATCGAGATCGCGGGCCATCCGCTGCACGACTTTCAGCTGCTGATAGTCCTTCTCACCAAATATCGCGGCATCCGGGCGGCAAAGATTGAAGAGCTTCGCAATGATGGTTGCGACGCCGGCAAAATGGGTTGGACGGCATCGGTCTTCCAGCCCCGCCGTTGCCGGGCCGCGCATAGAGAGCGTCGTGGCAAAGCCTGGCGGATAGATGTGCGCTTGTACAGGCGCAAAAACCAAGTCACCCCCAGCCGCCGCGAATTTCTCCACATCGGCGTCCAGAGTTCGCGGATAGGCGGAAAAATCTTCCGATGGCGCGAACTGAGTGGGGTTGACAAAAATCGACAAAACGATTCTGCGCGCGTGTTTTTTTGCTTCATCGACAAGCGACATATGCCCGGCATGCAACGCGCCCATCGTCGGCACGAGGCCGATCGTCTCACCCTCACGCCGCCACTCCGCAAGCCGCACCCTGAGGCTTGTCACGTCATGTGCGATTTCAAACGGGCTTGTGCCTGCTGCCATGTAAAGACGAACCGTCTGCATTTAAAGTTGAAAGCGGAACCCATACGATGGTGGACATAGGCACGGGGCCGGTCTATCCCGGATTTGATCCCCGCAAGAAAGCCCGTACATGACCGACGCCCTTAGCTCCGATTTGGCATCAAGCGCGCTGCTCTACCACCGTTCGCCGCGCCCCGGCAAATTTGAGATCGTGGCGACCAAGCCGCTGGCCACGCAGCATGATCTGTCGCTCGCCTATACGCCAGGCGTCGCCGCCGCATGCCTTGCGATCGCCGCCGATCCCCATGCGGCCGCCGACCTCACCATCCGGCAAAACCTCGTCGCGGTGTTGACCAATGGGACCGCGGTCTTGGGGCTCGGCAACATCGGCCCGCTGGCCGGCAAACCGGTGATGGAAGGCAAGGCGGTTCTTTTCAAAAAATTCGCCGGGATCGATGTTTTCGATATCGAAGTCGCTGAAAACGATGTTGATCGCCTGGTCGATATCGTGGCCGCGCTGGAGCCAACCTTTGGCGGTATCAATCTCGAGGATATCAAAGCCCCCGAATGTTTCGAGGTCGAGCGCAAGCTGCGCGAACGCATGTCGATTCCCGTGTTTCACGATGATCAGCATGGCACCGCGATCATCGTCGGCGCGGCGATCCTCAATGCCATGGAGATCACTGGCAAAACCATCGGCGATGTCAAGATCGTGACCTCGGGGGCTGGCGCGGCGGCTCTCGCCTGCCTCAATTTTCTCGTCACTCTCGGCGCCAAGACCGAAAATATATTCGTCACCGACATCGAAGGCGTCGTTTATCGCGGCCGCAAGGCTCTGATGAACAGCCATGTCGAAATTTATGCAAAGGACACCAACGCGCGAACTCTCAAGGATGTCATCGGCGGCGCCGATATTTTCCTCGGGCTATCGGCTGGCGGTATCTTGACGCCGGAGATGACAAAAGAGATGGCCGGCCAGCCGCTGATCATGGCGCTCGCCAATCCCACGCCGGAAATCGAACCCAGTGAGGCGATCGCTGCGCGCCCGGATGCGTTGATTTGCACCGGGCGGTCAGATTTTCCCAATCAAGTGAACAACGTCCTCTGCTTCCCGTATATTTTTCGTGGGGCGCTCGATGTCGCGGCGACAGGAATCAATGAGGCCATGAAGCTCGCGGCGGCGCGCGCCATCGCCCAATTGGCGCATGAACCTCCCTCCGACGCGGTCGCCAAGGCCTATGGCGGCGAAACCCGGCATTTTGGCAAGGACAGTCTCATTCCGGCGCCCTTCGATCCGCGCTTGATTTTGCGAATCGCCCCGGCGGTCGCGAAGGCCGCGATGGACTCAGGCATTGCCAAAAAACCGATCGTCGATTTTGAAGCCTACAATGAAAGTTTGTCGCGCTTCATCTTCCGGTCCGGCTTTATCATGAAGCCGGTCATGCACGCCGCCAAAGCGTGCCCAAAGCGGGTGATCTATGCGGAAGGCGAAGACGAACGGGTGTTGCGGGCGACCCAGACCGTCGTCGAACAAGAGATTGCCTATCCGATTCTTGTTGGACGTCCCGATGTCATCGAGAGCCGCCTTGACCGGTTCGGCCTGTCCGTGCGCCCCGGCAAGGACTTCACGCTCGTCGACCCAAACGATGATCCGCGTTTTCGCGATTACGTCACGGCTTATCTCGAAAGCGCCGGACGCCGCGGCGTGACACCCAAGGCGGCGCGGGCGCTGGTGCGTACAAATTCGACCGTGATCGCGGCGATCGCGGTGAAGCGCGGCGATGCCGATGCCTTGATCTGCGGAATCGACGGACGTTTCGGTTCGCGCTTGCGCTACATCCGGGACATCATCGGGCTTGTTCCTGGCGCGACGGATCTATCCGCGATGAGCCTCATGATCACCAGCAAAGGCGCATTCTTTCTCGCCGATACGCATGTCCGGCGCGATCCTTCCGCGGCCGAGATCGCCGAAATGACGTTGCTGTGCGCAGCGCATGTCCGCCGCTTCGGGATCGAGCCGAAGATCGCTCTTCTTTCGCACTCCGATTTCGGTTCCGAAAATGCGCCGTCGGCGGTTAAAATGCGCGAGGCGCTGGAAATTTTGCGGAAGCAAGCTCCCGATCTTGAGGCCGATGGCGAGATGCAGGCCAATACCGCGCTCTCCCAGGCAATGCGCGACCTCGTGCTGCCATCCTCGCGTCTGAAAGGCGAAGCAAATGTTCTCATCATGCCAAGCCTCGATGCCGCCAATATTGCCTATACGATGATGGTGATCATGGCCGACGCTTTGCTGGTTGGCCCGATTCTCCTTGGCAGCGCCAAGCCAGCTCACATCCTGACCCCATCGGTGACGGCGCGCGGCATCATCAACATGACGGCTGTCTCGGTCGCCCAAGCGCAAGGAGATGGGCAGGCTTAACGCGGGCCGTATGCTTCGCCATCCCGGTCTCCAGCATGCGCCCGCGCGGTCTTGACGCAGTCCTGCGGCGAGGCACAAACATTGCATTTGTGCTATTGTTGGAATGTTATTGTAAATATTCCATATTTGGCGGCGCGGAGGCCAAAGTTTGAGGTTGATGTGGCGCATGGATTCAACAAAGCGGTCTTGGTTGCTGGGGGCACGAACTGGGCCTCCGGGGAAGTTGTTCCGGCAGTGAGAAGCGTGACGCTGTTCAACCCATGTTCCCTTGATCCGGCCTGCGGAGTTCCGCGCGATTTCGATTGCCGCAATGTTGGGTCTTGCGCAAATTATCTAGATCTGAATTGCTTCACTCATATTGATGTTCGAATTTGGAAACGTGCCATGAAGATGGACGTTCGCGTGGTTCCGCGCATCGCTTCAACATAACGACGGAGGTAAAATTGAAAGCTGCTCTTGTGCTTGGAGCCGGTGGCTTCATTGGGGGTCATCTGGTGCGCCGCCTGAAGAACGAAGGCTTCTGGGTCCGGGGTGTCGATCTTAAATTCAATGAATTCTCGGAAACCGCGGCCGATGATTTTGTGATCGGCGATCTGCGGGATGCGGGCTTCTGCCGGCAAATTATCGACCGGCGTTTTGATGAAGTTTATCAGCTCGCAGCGGACATGGGCGGCGCCGGGTACATCTTCACGGGCGAGAACGACGCCGACATCATGCACAATTCGTCCACCGTGAATCTCAATGTGCTGGATGCGTGCCATAAACGAAATATCAAGCGCATTTTTTATTCGTCCTCCGCCTGCATGTATCCAGCTTACAATCAGGAAGATCCCGACAATCCGAACTGCGCCGAGGAAAGCGCCTATCCTGCCGCGCCGGACAGCGAATATGGCTGGGAGAAGCTATTTAGCGAGCGGCTGTATCTTGCGTATCAGCGGAATTTTGGCATTCAAGTCCGCATCGCCCGCTATCACAATATCTTCGGACCGGAAGGGACTTGGACGGGCGGCAAGGAAAAAGCGCCGGCGGCCATCTGCCGTAAGGTTGCCTCTGCCCGCAATGGCGGCTCTATCGAGATGTGGGGGGACGGTCTGCAGACCCGTTCGTTTTTATACATCGACGAGTGCCTCGAAGGCACGACCCGCCTGATGCGCTCGGGCTTCACCGGCCCGGTCAACATCGGTTCTGAAGAGATGGTGACAATCAATGAGCTCGCCCGCGTCGTTATGGACATTTCTGGCAAACAGCTGGATGTTGAACATAAGCCTGGGCCAACGGGCGTCCGGGGGCGGAATTCAAACAACCGCTTGATCAAGGACCGGCTGGGCTGGGCTCCGGCGCAGCCTCTGCGCACGGGTTTGGAATACACTTATGCCTGGATTGAAAGGCAGGTCCTTCGCAACGCAGCTTGAGGCTGATTCGGCAGCGTTTCTCGCGTAAGCCGGACGCAGCGTTAGCCTTCTCTTACGAGTAAAGGGTGACCCGGGGTTGAAGCTTTGCGAGGCGCGTTTGCAGCTACGAAAATAACCGGCAAATCCCGGTGCAATCGTGACAAAAATACGCGGCCGAACCCGAAGAATATTTTATGGGAAATTTCGCGGTCCATGCAACTGCCAAACGGAAGATCTGGGTCGCCGGCCATCGCGGAATGGTTGGATCGGCGATCCTGCGCCGCCTCGCAGAGGTTGACGCCGAACTTCTTACAGTGGACCGCCGGGATGTCGATCTGCGCGAGCAAGACACCGTCCGGCAATGGGTGGCATGGGCCAAACCGGATGTCATTATCCTCGCCGCGGCCAAGGTTGGCGGAATCCTCGCCAATGACTCCTGTCCCGCGGATTTCCTCTTCGATAACCTCGCGATTGAAACAAATGTCATTCAAGCCGCCCATCTCGCCGGTGTCGAGCGGTTAATCTTTCTTGCATCCTCCTGCATCTACCCAAAATTCGCGGCGCAACCGATCAAGGAAGACGCCCTGTTGACCGGACCGCTTGAGCCAACCAACGAATGGTACGCAATCGCGAAAATCGCCGGCATCAAAATGTGCCAAGCGCTCGCGCGCCAGTATGGCCGCAGCTACATCAGCGTCATTCCCTGCAATCTCTATGGCCAGAACGACAATTTCGATCTTTCAACCAGCCATGTCTTACCCGCCCTCATCCGCAAATTCCATGCGGCCAAGGCGGCTGGCGACGCCGAGGTTGTCATCTGGGGCACCGGTACACCTTTGCGGGAGTTTCTTCATGCCAATGACCTGGCGGACGCCGTGGTATTTTTGATGGATCACTATGTCGTGAGCGAACCGATCAATTGTGGCGCCGGCTTCGACGTCAGCATCCGCGAACTTGCGGAGATGGTGGGACGGGCGGCGGAGTTCGGCGGAAAACTTATATTCGATCGCAGCAAGCCGGATGGCGCGCCCCGCAAGATGATGGATTCAAGCCGATTGGCGGCGCTCGGCTGGCGACCAAAAACAGGCCTCGAGGAGGGCATCCGGGAAGTTTACCGGTGGTACGCGGAGACGGAATCCCGCAAAGCCCCCAGTCTCCCAGCAGCCACGTGACTTGCGGGGAAATCTCCTGTATCACCGCGATCATTAAGCCCGTTTCAATTCCTCCCAGAACATTATAAATCCATGCCCTTCGCCCTAGCCATCCTTCTTGGACTCCTCGCACTTTGCCCCGCGATCGTAACGGTGGGCGGACCGGTTATTCCTTATTTCATTCCGCTGTTGCTCGCTGCCGGCCTGATTCTCGTCTCCCTCAAATTGGCACCCGGCGAGGCCGAGCACATGTCCACGGTCATATCGCGGCCCTTTGTTTTGGCTGCGGCTTTCCCCGCTGTTTTGATGATCGTGCAGATCTTGCCGTTGTCCTTTTTGGCAAATCCCGTATGGACGAGCGTGAACCCCGGTTTCACCCGCGGCGTCTTTGGCAGCATTAGCGTCGACATTGGAGCAACTGCGGTGGCCCTTGTGAGCTATCTGTCGGCGGTCGGCATGGTCGCGCTGGCGGCGGCGGTCGCGATCAATCGCGACCGTGCCGAATCGCTGCTGATTGGCGCGACGGCGGTTACCGTCTTCATCTCCGTCGCCTCCCTTTTGCGAGATCTTTTCGGGCTCAATGTTCTCGCGATGCGCGATGAAGCGCGCGACTGCGCCTGTCTTGGTGTAACCCTGACGGCCGCTTGCGCCATGCTTGTTTTTGAGCGACACGAGACTCGCCGCTCCGGAACAAGCAAAACTCGAAAGAAATTTCCAGTTGCAATGGCCGCATGCTTGATCGCCTTTGTGATTTGCGCGGCCGCCGTCTGGGCGACACGGGCGGGGTCACTGGCTTTCGCAGCGGGCTCTGGTTTTCTCACCTTCATCGCCATCGTGGCGATCCGCCGTTGGGCACTCGGACGGTTGGGCGCCGCCGCGATCGGCGTCACCGCGGCGGTTATCGCAACAGCTTTGATGGGAGTCGCGGCAGGCGATCCCGACCCACGATTCGCTTTCGTCAAAAAAGATCCGGTGGCGATCGAACTCACCCAGCGCATCCTGAACGATGCCCCGTTCTTTGGGGATGGGGCCGGCACATTCCCCGCACTGTTACCTGTATACCAAACAGTGAACGCCGGTTCGCGGGATGCCGTGACCGCAGCGGCAAAGCTTTCGATCGAGATGGGAAAAGCCATGCTCTGGGCAGCTGTCCTAGCGGCGTCATTTGCGGTGTTTATCTTGCTCCGCGGCGCGGCGCGGCGCGGCCGGGACTCGTTCTATTCGGCAGCGGCGGGAGCTTGCCTCGTCACACTCATGAATCTTGCCTTCATCAGTGTTGGCATTTTCGGCCCTGCGATGGTTTTGTTGTCGGCTGCAATCTTCGGGCTGGGGCTTATCCAGTCGAAGGGCCGGGCGGGCAACTTAGGGCAGGGCTAAAATCAGGCGCAGTATAATTGCCACGGATCTTGCAACCAGTCCCGGCAAACTGGCGTTTAGTTTGCAAAACTGTTAGCATAAAAGAAGTGAATTGACGTTATATCAATGCTGATGATTCTTATCTGACATTAGGATCAAGGATTATGGCCTCATTTTTTTCGACACTCATTGTTCGCCGGCTCAAAGGTGCGGTTGCGGCCTGCACGATTTTGTGCCTCTCTCCACAGATCCATGCCGAACCAGGAGCCGAAAATCCATTCGTTGGATTATCCGGGCATTGGTCCGGTTCGGGAACAGTCACCCTGACAAGCGGCGCTGCCGAACGCATTCGCTGCAGGGCAACGTATGCGGTTAACGCGACCGGCAAAGCGATTCAACAGACTCTTCGCTGCGCAAGCGACAGCTACCGGCTGGAAATCACCAGCAATGTTCAGTCGGAAGCGGGCCTACTTTCCGGTTCATGGAGCGAGGCGACGCGAGGCATGTCCGGGAGCTTATCCGGCCGTGTCAGAAGTTCGGATATCGCGGTGAATGTAACGGGAGCCGGCTTCGCGGCGCATCTCGATGTCCGGACCCACGGCGACAAGCAATCGGTGACGATCAGGCCGCAAGGCGACAGCGATATCTCGGCTGTATCGATCGCTTTGCGCAAGGGATAAGGGCGTCGGGGCCTAGTTTCCAGGCATCCTTTGACTTTTGCGCCAAGCCAACGCGCGGCGCGAGAGCCGGCGCAGAACCGTGGCTGTCGGCCTCAGAATGAAGAGGTCGGCGGTCAGCGCCGCTAACATTGAGAATGCGCTCAGCCAGCCAAACAGCCGCAGCGACGGCAAGCTGGAAAACACCGTGACTGCCAAGCCGCAGGCAAGCACCACCGATGTCAGAATCAGCGCGGGGCCGACGAGAACGGTCGCACGCTCGACGGCAACGCCTGGATCTTGGGTTGGATCGTCCTCCAGCCGCAACCGGTTGAGAAAATGGATCGTCGCGCTGAGGCCCAGTCCGAACGAGACGATCAAGGCAACGACGCTGGCGAACTGCAGGCCTTGCCCCGTTGCCCGCAGCAATGCCCCCGAGGCAACGACCGGAAAAATACCGGGCAAGATCGCGGCCAAAAAGACGACCACAGAGCGGAATGCCGCACCAATAAAGATTGCGACGAAGGCGAACTCAACCGTCAAGCCGCGATTCAATTTTTCGATCATAATGGCGCTGTTGCGTGCCGCGATCACTGAAAGACCCGTCACGGAAATTTGGTATCCTGGATGTTGCGCACGGACTGCCGTCAGCGATTTGTCCAGCGTCTCGACGATGGGAAGGAGCTGGCTGGCGTCGGAGTCCGGGATGCGGCCCGAGACGACAACGGCATCCTGGCCAGCCGAAATGAACCGCCGTGTCAAATATTCCGGCAGTATGGCGACATAGCTCTTTAAGGTAGCGCTGCCGGGTTTGTCGGCCTGGACCAGCCACCGCCGCAAGCTTTCGAGAGACCAGACATTGCCGACGCCCGCTTGTTTCTCGATAAGGGAATGGACCTCCGCGATCACACTGAGCGTTTCCGGTGAGTAAAGCGATGCCCCCTTTGGAAACTCGATGAGTACGTCGATCGGATTGGCGCCGGTGAGTTTGGCATCAAGACGATGGCTCGCGGCGACTGCCTGCTGCCGGTCCGGCACCTGATCGGCAAGCCGGTATCGCGGCTCGATATGGGCATAGAAGAACGCAAGCCCGGCGACCACCAGCAGACCCGCTAGGCTGTAAAGGGCCGGTCGGTGAATCATGCGGGCGGCAATGAAGCCGCAAAATCGGCGCAAGGCGTCAACCCCAAGATCCGAGCCGGCGACCGTGGACGCGAAGTCTGTTTCCTTCCGCAACAGCAGGACCCCAAGCAGCGGCATTAGGATCAGCACGGCGGCGAGCGCGATGATGGTCGCAATCACTCCCGCTTCGCCAAAACTCCGAATCAGCTCCGATTCAGAAAAAAGCAACGCCGTGAAGGATACGGCGGCTGTCGCATGGGTCAAAACACAGGCCGGGCCGACGACCAAAAGCGCGCCTTTCAAAGCCTTGTATTTGTCCTGCCCAGCCAGCAGGCGGTCCCGCGCCGCGAAGGTAAGCTGCATACTGTCGGAAAAACTGATCACCATGATGAGCGGCGTCATCACATTGAGGAACATGTTCAGGCGGAAATCGAGCCATCCCAGGGTTCCGAGGGCGAACACTATGGCGATCAAAGGCGGTCCTGCCGCGATGATCATGAAGGAAACGCGGCGGAAAAAGAGAATCGCAATAAGGCAGCCGGCGGTGAAGCCTGCGATGTTGTAGATCAGCCGGTCACGCTCGACCGCGGTGCGTATCTCGAGCTGCATGACGGGAACGCCGGACAGTTCCGCGTTGAGACCGAGCCCAGCGAGATCCTCGCGCATGGTTTTGCGGATCTCCCCGATTGTCGTGCCGAGCTTGGTACTCTGAACGATGGCAGGATCGAGTGCGACAACGGCCAAGGTGAGTTGGCCATCTTCCGACAAAAGCTTGCCACGGATGATCTCATTGGCCATTACGCGATGGATAAGGGACTGGTAATCTTGCCCTTCAGGCAGCGGATCAGGAAAAAGAGGTGCCGGAATTTCGTTAGTGCGCGGCGCCTGGCGCGCCGAGAAAATTGAAATCAGGCCGCGCGTGCCATCGATCAGTTGCAAGTCCGTGATGAGGTCGCGGAGCTTTTCAACCGATTCACGGTCGAGCAGCCTTTTGCCTTCGATAACCACCAGCACGTCGAACTCACTCGACGGAAATTGCCGGGTCACTTCCTCATATTGCTTGAATTCCGGTGTATCGGAACGGAACAATTGGCTGAGCGAATCATCGACCTTCAGCCGGGTGACACCGAAACCCGCCGCAATCGCGAGAATGACCGCCACAATTGCGACAACACGGGGAAAATACAAAGATACGAGGCCAATCCGCTCGAGACCGAGTGCCAGATCGTGCAGCCGTTTTTTGGCACCCCTTCCGGCCAGCCCAGCATCTTCAATCGCCAATTCTTCCTCCGGAATGCCGCCGATTCGCGATCCCCTTATAGCGGCTCCGGACCCTATAAAATTATGTCATATACGGAAATCCCTCAAAAAATCCCAGCATTAGGCATCTCGGAACGAAAGCCTGCGATGAGCTTTTTGACAGGGCGGGTTATGGATTGCAGCATAGCTGGCCAGCCTGAGCGGTCGGCGCACGTTTTTGCTGAGGTAATGGGGAAAAAGTTAACCCTTGGCGTGGCTGGTCAGGCGATCGGCAAGGTTTCAAGCCACTAACGCCGTGGGGCACGGGGCCGGGACAACCCGCGGAGAGAGGCCCCCGCGGGCTTGAGTTCAAGCGGTCGGCCTAGCCAGCGCTGCGAGGCAAAAGCCGATCATTTGGTCGAGGGTCGGCTCTGGCTCCTGTTCATATTCGACGATCAGCCGCGGATGACAAAATCTTATGCAGGCGGTGTTGACGAGCCGCGAGGCCAGCGCGGCGTCTCCTTTCGGAAACTCGTTCGAGGCCATGCCGCTCGCGATGATCTGCTCCAAGATCGCCGCCATGCGTTCCGCGTGCCGCCGCATGATGGCCCAGTTCTCGGTGATCGCCGCATCAATCAAATCATGCAGCTTCCGGTCGTACATAAACAGTTTGCGATGGGTTTTTTCCACGGAGCTGAACAGATTGCGGATTTTCTGAGCGGCGCCGCCGCGCGACGCGGCAATTTTTTCCGCCTCGGCCTCGATCTTGCTGAGGAGGTCCATGCAGACGGCCTCGTTGATCTCCGACTTCGCCGTGAAAAAACGATAGACATTCGCCGGCGACATATGCAGTTCGCGCGCGATATCCGCGACCGTCGTTTTCTGAAACCCGATTTGACGGAACAAACGTTCCGCGACCTCGACAATCAGCTTATGAGTGTCTTTCTCCTTGGATTCTCTTTCCGTCCGCATCATCTGACCATCCTGCCGAACATCACCTGGACTATTGTCAGGACGCGGGGCTTGCGCTTCCCCCAAATGAGTTTTGGGGGCACTACCGGTTTGTTTAATTTCACCTAAAGTGCTCATGTTTCTCGGATCCATCCTTAGCATCGGCGCAATATGCCCGGCGCCAAAGCCTCTCGCTTCCCCCATATGGGTTCAAACATCAGCCGCCGCACGAATAACGATTGCTCCTCACCATCAGACCTTTGTGATAAATGATGGGCTGAAGGACTGCGCAAGATGTCACATGCGTCATTTTGATACAGCGGCAGCGGGGCCTGGCGGCTCGCTATTGTAGCGTTACAGCTTAAAAACGGGAGCCTGCGAATCAGCCGAAATAGATTCGTCGCCTGCCCCGCTGTACCAAGGTCGCGAGTTTTTTGTCATTGCGATGAGCTTTCCACGAGCGGCCTGGACCGCCCTGCCCCGCGCAGGTAAACCCTCCCCAGCCTATCTTCTCAACGAAAGACCAAGGTTCTTCATGGCGCGGCAGTTCATCTATCATATGCAAGGTCTGACCAAGACCTACCCCGGCGGCAAAAAGGTTCTCGAGAACGTCAATCTGTCGTTCTATCCGGATGCCAAAATTGGCGTGCTCGGCATCAATGGCTCCGGCAAATCGACGCTTTTGCGGATCATGGCCGGGCTCGACAAGGAGTTTACCGGCGAAGGCTTCGTCGCCGAGGGCGCCAAGGTCGGCTATCTGCCGCAGGAGCCGGTGCTCGACGAGAAGCTCGACGTGCGCGGCAATGTGATGCTCGGCGTCTCCAAGAAGCAAGCAATCCTCGACCGCTACAACGACCTTGCGATGAATTATTCGGAGGAGACCGCCGATGAAATGACCACGCTGCAAGACGAGATCGAGGCCAAGGGCCTTTGGGATCTCGATGCGCAGGTCGATCAGGCGATGGAGGCACTCGGTTGCCCGCCCGACGGCGCCGCGGTCGGTAAACTCTCAGGCGGCGAGCGCCGCCGCGTCGCCCTCTGCCGCTTGCTGCTGGAGCAGCCGGAGCTTTTGCTGCTCGACGAGCCGACCAACCATCTCGACGCCGAAACCGTCAACTGGCTTGAGGGACACCTGCGCGCTTATCCCGGCGCCATCCTGATCGTCACCCATGACCGCTATTTTCTCGACAATGTCACGGGCTGGATTCTCGAACTCGATCGCGGCCGCGGGATCCCCTATGAAGGCAATTATTCCGCTTGGCTAAAGCAAAAGCAGAAGCGTCTCACGCAGGAAGGCCGCGAGGAGGAGGCGCGCATGCGGCAGCTCGAGGCCGAATCCGAATGGATTGCATCGAGCCCCAAGGCTCGCCAAGCGAAATCCAAGGCCCGCATCCAGCGCTACGAGGATCTTGTCGCCAAACAGAACGACAAAGCCCCCACCGCGTCGCAGATCGTCATCCCGGTCGCCGAGAGGCTTGGCAATAACGTCATCGAATTTTCCCATCTCTCGAAAGGTTTTGGCGACAAGCTGCTCATCGACGATCTGTCGTTCAAACTGCCGCCCGGCGGCATCGTCGGCGTGATCGGTCCCAACGGCGCCGGCAAGACCACGCTCTTCCGCATGATCACCAAGCAGGAAAAGCCGGATTCCGGGACGATCCAAATCGGCGAATCCGTCAAGCTCGGCTATGTCGATCAGTCACGCGACGCGCTCGATGGCAAAAAAAATGTCTGGGAGGAGATCTCGGGCGGCCATGAGCTGATCACGCTCGGCAAGCGCGAGGTCAATTCGCGCGCTTACACCTCCGCCTTCAATTTCAAGGGCGCCGATCAGCAAAAGAAAGTCGGCCAGCTTTCGGGCGGCGAGCGCAACCGCGTGCATCTCGCCAAAATGCTGAAATCCGGCGCCAATGTTCTGCTGCTCGACGAACCGACCAACGATCTCGATGTCGATACGCTCCGCGCCCTCGAAGAAGCCTTGACCGATTTTGCCGGCTGCGCGGTGATCATCTCGCATGACCGCTTCTTTTTGGATCGCATCGCGACCCATATGCTCGCCTTCGAGGACGACAGCCACATCGAATGGTTCGAAGGAAATTTCGCTGACTACGAGGAAGACAAAAAGCGCCGCCTCGGCATCGACAGCATCATCCCGCACCGGCTGAAATATAAGAAATTTTCGAGGTGAGGGACGCTCAGGCTGTCTCTAGCCGCGCCATTTCCGCCTCGAACTCGAAGCGCAATTGGGCGGCTTCATCCTCGGGCAGAAAGAGCGTCATCTGCGGGAAAATCGTGCGATAGAGCGAAACGCGCGCGGGCTCCAAGGGGGACGTTTGCGCCGCCCGCGCCTCGGCGAGAATTTTGTGCAATCTCGCGCGTACCTTGTCGGAATCGGGCCGATAGGCGGGAACGGCCTCCGCGCCGAACAGGTCGGACGGCGTTTCCCTTGCAAAGAGGTCGGTTTGACGGCCGCGAGCCATGAGTTCACCGCGCTCGGAGAGATGAATCAACATGATAATGCCCCAAGGCGCCGGCCGATGCGAGCCGGGTTTTGAGTTATCCCCGATCAGGAAAGGCGGCGAGATAAGCTTCGTCGATCCTCGCCATCTGCTCAATAGTGAAGACGAGGCTGTCGGCGATAGCGGACACATGATTGATTTCGTCAAGCGAGAGCGTGCGGCCCCTGCGCGACTTCAGATATTTGTCGAGCACCTGATAACCGCCGATGTGGAAATCCCACACGGCTTGTGGCACCGGCTTGAAAAACTGGGTCTTGTTGATCGCGATCGCCTGTTGCTCTGGCGAATAGCGCACGGCTTCGACCGTGTGGCCGCCCTTGCCATGATAGGAGGCCAATCCTCGTCGCGGAGAATCGCGCAACAGATGCGCTTGCACCAGCGCCCAACCTAAAACCGACAAGGTTTCGAAATCGTCGGCCGATTCGGGAAATGGCACGCGCGGAAAGTCATTGCGCAGGAACTCAACGTATTTGGTGCGGTATGTCGGCGCGTGGAGAATGGCGTAGATGTAGCCGAACAATTCCTCTGGCGAGAAATGGAGTTCATATTTTTCATCGAGCCATTTGCGGAAGGCAGGCGCGATGTTTTCGATGCGGGATTTGCCGACGAGAGATTCGGTGATTCTGGAGAGATCTGCTTTCGCGCGGCGCGAGCCTTCCGGCGGATGATAGAGGTACAGCGGGAACAGGTAACCCCGTTCTTTTGTACGGTTAGAAATAACGCAATCATCTGCGGCACAACCGGCTGCAAATACATGCTCCCAATGCCCTGAAGCAATTTGTCGGCATGTAAGGAGACCAATATTATTGTGCATCATATGGTGCATAACGCGTTCGCGCCTATGCACAGCAACGTGAGAGTTCCAAATCGTCCAACGCTTATCAAACGGCCGGTATGTGATCGTAGCCGTTAATTTGGGTAAATTCAGAACAGCAAGCGCTGCTTTCGCCTGTTGGTAGTCCCACTGGCCTTGCGAGCAAAGCCGGAACAGCCTGCGAGCCTCGCTCTCATCATTTGTGGATAAAAGAGCCTGGACTTTCGAGATAGATTCGTTTGGCGAGAAAGAAATCGCAAATTGATCGTGGGTTGTGACCAGGCAAGGTGCCGGATCCCCGTTTAGCGCAAAAATTTGCGGTACCGACCAAAGCATCTGGTACTTGGTCGCGAGGGCATTATCCTGCGGGACAAACAGAAAGTCTGGCGCGGCAGGTTGAAAAAATTGCCACTCGACGTCGTCCTTAGTTGATTCCGCCACAGTCTCATATTTGGATAATCTGCTCCCCCACAGGTCGGCATGGGAAATGCCGAGCTCCAGCCCTTTCTTTTTTACAAATAGACTGATCGCGACGCCTTGCTCGATATCGAAAACATTCTTGTCATCACCGCCATCTGGCGCGCGCTCTTTCTTTTTTGCGTTGCCATGCAAATCGAGGACATAAATCTGATTAAATGAATTCATCAGCGACTTGCGCATACCGCGAAAAGTCGGGTTATCGAGCCATGAATGGTTAGTGATAATGCCGACGACACCTTCTTCGACACCTTCGACATGGACTTCGCGTAATTGGCCATTTTTATCTTCAACCTTGAATATTCCACCGTCCATTTTCATTTGCGCGAAGCGAATGAATTTCACGTAATCGTCCTGTAGCCACTTTCCTTGTCCGGGCTTCGATAGCTCTGGAAAGCCCTTCCTGTATTCCTCAATCGATGCCGTTATCCACGCCCCCTTGTTCTTGGAATGACCGGAATAAGGAGGGTTCCCGGTAATAACCAGAATGGGCTTTTCCTTGACGCGTTGTGCATTTGCAGATTCCTCTGAAAGCGCGGGTAGGAGCAAATTTCTCTGCGCCTCCATTGGCTCAAGCGTGTTGGTCAGAAATACCTGCAACCGCTCACCATCCGCCAAGGCATGGCCCTTGTCGGCGAGATATTGCGAGAGTTTTAGATGTGCGATCGTGTAAGGCGCGATGAGATATTCGAAGCCGAACACGTTCTTCAGCATATGCTCACGCACGACGAGGCCCGCTTTGGCTGAATCCGCGCCGCCAATATTTTCAAAAATGCGTTCGAGCACTTCGAGAATGAACGTGCCGGTACCGCAGGCGAAATCGAGCACGGTGACACGCTTGTGGTCCGCGAGGCCTTGCGCGATGCCGAAGGTGTCTTTCAAAATGTCGTCAACCGCGCGCACGATGAAATTCACGATGGGAGGCGGCGTGTAATAGACACCGCGCGCCTTTTTCATTTTCGCATCATATTTTGCGAGGAAATCCTCGTAGAAGTAGATGAATGGATCACGCTCGAAGAGCCGATGCTCTTCCTCGTCTTGCGCCCTCACCTTGCGGCTGATCGCCTTGCGGTGCTTGAACGAGAGGTCTTCACGGATCGCGTGCAGGTCTAGCCCGTTCACGATGGACAGGAGTTCCTCGACCACCCAGCGAATTTCGGTGTACTCCGGCGCGCTAAGATCGTCGAGAAATTGCACCAGCTCGCGGATGAGGCGGAACGAACCCGGCACGAACTGGCGGGCATTGACGAGCGTGATCACTTCGCCGTTGGAATTGAGCTTCGCGAGAAAAAGTCCATAGGCGAGCATTTGCGCGAAGGCGTCGGCAAACTCGCCAAGCGCGAGTTCATGAAAAACCTGATCGCGGAAAATCTGATAGAGGCCATAAAGGCGCCCTTCCCGGTGCTCCTTTTCCTGGCGCCGCAATTCAAGGTCGAGAAAGTCGCGCAGAAACTGGCTGCGCGTGGCGAGGGCCAACGCAAGCTGCTGCGCGCGTCCGATGCCTTCCGGCGCGATGGAGAAGAAGCCGCGTAACAAGTCGGGAACCGCCTTGACGCGCTCCTCGCGCGGCTTTTTTGGCCTGCCTTCGAGATCGTCCTGGAAGGCGATGATGTCGCGGGCGTTGACCTTTCCGTCCTTGATCCAGATGAACTGCAGGTAATCCGTCAGAAGGATGTTTTTCGACAGCGCTTTGTAGCGCTTGATCTGATCCGACTTGAGAATTTGATCAAGGTTTTCGCCGACGGTCTTGTTCTCGACATAGCCGAGGATCATCGCCGCCTTCATCACCTTGAAATCAGGCGCACCAGAGCCGTGCACCTTTTTCGCCTCGTGAATAATTCGGATGCCCGAGTCGGCCGCATGAGCCGCCGCGTTCAAGAGGGTTAAAAGCGCGCCGCGATCCGAGTGCTCGGTTTTGTCGTCGCGGTCTTGGCGCAGGAGGCGCAAATAACTCTCAAAAAAGTCTTTCATGGAAAAAGTCCCGCCCCGCGAATCACGGGATCCCTAACTTAATCCTATAAATTATCTTGAGGAATAGCGGAGAGGCTTCCGCGTAGAGGATCGCCACAAACCCGCACAAAAGACCAAATTTCCGTGGAATCCGACTCGCGTAAAGCCCGTCAGAGGTATGAGGCCTTGCACCGTTTTTTCTCCCTAATCGTACCAAAACGTTTGGCGATTATGCACTTGACTGAACAAAGCTCTTGTGACAGAGTTAGCGTCATAGGAGCTGACCATGTGCGATCTTACCAATCCAGCTTTCACTGACGAAGACAAAGCCCGCGAAGTGATAGAGGCTTCCCGCTGGCCGAATGGCGCGACTTGCCCTCATTGCGGCCTGTCTGAGACGGTTAGCAAACTTGGCGGCAAGTCCATGGGGCCGGGTTGGTATCACTGCCGCCAATGCCGCGAGAAGTTCACCGTTCGCACCGGAACCCTTTACGAGCGTTCGCACATTCCGTTGCACAAATGGCTTTTGGCCACGCATCTTTTGACTTCCAGCAAAAAGGGCATGAGCGCGCATCAATTGTTCCGCATGATGGGCTTTGGCTCCTACAAAACAGCATGGTTTATGGCAATGCGCATCCGCGAAGGTATGCGCGCTGGCGGTCTTGCGCCTATGGGCGGCGCTGGCGGCATTGTGGAGGCTGACGAAACCTTTATCGGAAAGAAAGAAGGCTCTACAAAACGTCGCGGCCATGGGCACAAAAACGCGGTGCTGTCTCTTGTCGAGCGTGGCGGGCAAGTTCGCTCCTTTCATGTCGATGGAACCAGCGCCGCCGATGTCATGCCGATCATCCGCAAGAATGTAGCACGCGAAACTGCAATGATGACCGACGAAGGCGGTCACTATAGCCGCCTTGGCTCTGACTTCGCGAGCCATGAAACTGTCCAGCATAAAGCTGATGAATATGTGCGCTACGAGAGCGATCGCATCATCAGCACGAACACCGTTGAAGGCTATTTCAGCGTCTTCAAACGCGGCATGAAAGGCGTTTATCAACACTGCTCAGAGAAGCATTTGCATCGCTATTTAAGCGAATTTGATTTTCGCTACAACAATCGTACAGCTTTAGGCGTCGAGGATGGAGAACGTGCGGCGAAAGCCCTCAAGGGTATCGAGGGCAAGCGTCTCACGTATCGCATACCTCGTGAAGCCACGACCGTTTAAACAGCAGGCCAAATATTTCAATAGATGGCGTCGGAAAATGATGAACAAATGACGGCATCTACCCTTACGATCAATGGCGCCGATGATTCTTGTGCCATTGATCAGAAATTCCGAAAGCCACGACAACTACAATCGTGAGCATCATGAAAATGGAAAAGCCAATGAATAACCAGGAGGGCACCATTTTCGGGTTCTCCGTAGAGGGGCTCTTGAATTGGACGAATGTCCTGTATCTTGCGTCTGTCGCAGCGGCACTGTTTTTCAGTGTAGCACTTTGGAGACTTTCTGCGATTTCGTCGGAGAATAAGGATCGCCAACTTGAACGCTATAAGACCGACGCTCGCGAGCGAATATCGCAAGCCGAAGCTGCGGCACGGCAAGCCCAAGAGGCTTCTTCCTTAGCGAACGAGCGCGCAAAGACTCTCGAACTTGAAACAGAAAAGGCCAAACTCGAAACCGAACGCCTTAAAGCTAAGCTCGCATGGCGGGTACTAACCCAACCACAACATCAGATGCTTTTGGCAAGCTTATCTCAGCGTACTGGCACAGCTACAATTGCCCACGTGGCAAATGACCCAGAATCACTATATCTAGCTATTCAAATCGCAAATATTTTTAGCGAAGCTAAGTGGACAATTGGGTTTCAATCACTAACCCTATCTGGGGCAATTTATTTCGGGATATCTGTTCCTAATTCCAAAAGCGAGGATGCTCCTTTGATTGAATCTGCTTTGCAATCTTCTGGCATTCCATTCGGAAAGAATGCCATTCCGCCGACTGCCATGATGACGGGAAACGGTGGTATTAGCGAAGATAGCGCGGTCCTTTTTGTCGGGACTAAGCCTCAGTAGATATCTTCGGCTGTCCCCGCTTTTTCGGACTGGCTGTCGCTTTGGATTTAGGCTTTCCAAGCGGCTTGTGGGTCTTATGCGGCGTCGTCACAAAGTGACGGATCACCTTCTGGAATTCAGGATCTTTTGTTGGATCAGGTTTTTCGACCATGGCAGATGTTTTCGATAGCCCTCGCGCGACACTCAGACGCGCACATCAACACATCACCGAATTCAAAGCAATCGTTGGAGATTTTCTCAATAGCAAGCCATGGTCCTACGTTATCGATAAAGAGTCTCAACCTGGACAGAATATCCACAAAATTCAGTTCTCGATACAACCCCCAAATACTCTGCCATCCGTCTTGTTCGACGTTGCCATCAATTTGCGATCTGTGTTGGATCAATCGGGTTACGCTGCCGCTCTCGCCAGCGGAAAGACCGCTCCCAAAAGGACCGCTTTCCCGTTTGCAGACGACCTTGCCGGGCTCGATAACAATCTCAAACGACGGAACGTCGCCCAAGATATCCCCTCGGAAATCGTGACGTTGTTTGTCAACTTCAAGCCATACAAAGGAGGAAATGACACCCTTTGGGCCTTGAACAAGCTGTGTAACACCAAGAAACATTGCGCCTTGGTTCCGCTTAACGTTACCAAGGCTGAGGCCAAATTTTCGGCCCGTCTCCCTAACAATTTCGTCGTCGGCACCGGGCTCTCCGGATCGAGCTGGAACCCGGACAAAAAGGAATTGATATTGGCGATCGTTGCCTCTGATCTTAATCCCTACATAAATGGCAGATTCACCTTCGATATAGGCATCGAGGGAATTGAGACTCAGAGCGGCAATCCTGCGACGAGAGTCCTCAACGCCATGGCGAGCGAAGTCGAGCGCGTCTTGGTGGGTGCGGAAGCAGAGTGCCGCCGCCTCGGGTTTATCAAATGATTGGATATTCGCGGGCGCGCCAGCCACATCCGAATCATCGGACGCGACACGCGAATCGCTAGCTTGGCTATCTTGTTCAGTCAAGTGCATAATCGCCAAACGTTTCACGTGAAACATTTTGGTACGATTGAAAGCCAGTTTCGGACAAACCCGAGCGTTCTCACAAGTTCCAGCGCCAGTCGCGAACCTCCGGCATGTCGTCGCCATGCTCGCTGATATAGAGCTTATGCCGCTCCATCGTTGCCCAATACCGGGCCTCCGCCGTCCCGACCTGATCGCTGAGCCTTGGAATACGCCGAATCGCATCCAGTGCGAGCTGATAGCGATCGAGATTGTTTAAGACGACCATATCGAAGGGAGTCGTGGTGGTCCCCTCTTCTTTGTAGCCGCGCACATGAATATTGTCATGATTGCGCCGCCGGTAGGTCAGCTTGTGAATCATCGCCGGGTAGCCATGGTAAGCGAAGATCACCGGCTTACCGGTTGTGAACAGCTCGTTAAAATCCCGGTCTTCCAAACCATGCGGGTGCTCGGATTGAGGCTGCAAGACCATCAGATCCACGACATTGACGACCCGGACGCGGATGTCCGGCACATAGCTGCGTAAAAGTGTAACGGCGGCCAGCGTCTCGAGGGTAGGAACATCGCCCGCGCAGGCCATGACGACGTCGGGATCGCCGTCATCGTTGCTGGCCCAGTGCCAGACACCCGCACCGATCGTGCAGTGCTGAACGGCCGACTCGATGTCGAGCCATTGCCATGCCGGTTGTTTGCCCGCAACAATCAAATTGACGTAGTTGCGGCTACGAAAACAGTGGTCGGCGACCGACAACAGGCAATTGGCGTCGGGCGGCAGATAGATGCGCACGACATCGGCTTTCTTATTCGCGATATGATCGATGAAGCCGGGATCCTGATGGGAAAAGCCATTGTGATCTTGCCGCCAGACATGCGAGGTGAGCAAATAATTCAATGACGCAATCGGCTTGCGCCATGGAATTTTGCGGGTGGTTTTCAACCATTTGGCGTGCTGATTGAACATCGAGTCGATGATGTGGATGAAGGCCTCGTAACAGGAGAACAGACCGTGGCGGCCGGTGAGAAGATAGCCTTCGAGCCAGCCCTCGCAGAGATGCTCGCTCAAAACCTCCATGACGCGGCCTTTGACGCTGAGATTAATATCGACCGCTTCGACCTCGGCCATCCATTCCTTGCCCGAAATTTCAAAGACGGCGCTCAAGCGGTTCGACGCGGTCTCGTCCGGCCCGAACAGCCGGAAATTCTTTTTGTCGAGATTGAGTTTCATCACATCGCGTAAATAGCTTCCGAGGACCCGCGTCGCCTCCATTTCGATACAGCCGGGGTGAGGCACCACCACGGCATAATCGCGGAAGTGGGGCATCGAAAGCGGCTGCAGCAACTCGCCACCATTGGCGTGCGGGTTCGAACCCATGCGGCGATGGCCCGTTGGTGCGAGCGCCGCAATGTCCTCACGCAATTTGCCATGCGCGTCGAAGAGTTCACGCGGCCGGTAGCTCAACATCCAATCTTCGAGCAGCTTGATGTGCTCCGGGTTCGTAAACTTGGCGATCGGAACTTGATGCGCGCGCCATGTCCCTTCGACGGGCTCGCCGTCGACGAATTTCGGTCCGGTCCAACCCTTGGGCGTGCGGAACACAATCATCGGCCAGCGCGGGCGCTCGACGTCTTCGCTCTCCGGATCCAACCGTGCCTTAGCCTGAATTTCGTGGACCCGCGCAAGAATACGATCAAGCGTCCCGGCGAGAGACTGATGCACGGCCATCGGTTCGTCGCCCTCGACAAAATGGGGATCATAGCCGTAGCCCCACATGAGTTCCGTGAGTTCTTGCCGGCTGATGCGGGCCAGCACGGTGGGATTGGCAATCTTGAACCCGTTGAGATGAAGGATCGGAAGAACAGCACCATCGCGCGCGGGGTTCAAAAATTTGTTGGAGTGCCAGCTGGTCGCCAGTGCCCCGGTTTCCGCCTCGCCATCGCCGATAACACAGGCAACGATCAGATCTGGATTGTCGAAAGCCGCGCCATAGGCATGCGCCAAGGAATAACCGAGCTCACCTCCTTCATGGATGGAGCCGGGTGTTTCCGGCGATACATGGCTTGGAACTCCATAGGGCCAGGAGAACTGCCGGAAGAGCCGCTGCAAACCGTTGCGGCTGCGCTCAATCGCCGGATAAAATTCCGTGTAGGTTCCTTCAAGATATGTCTGCGCCACGATCCCTGGGCCGCCGTGACCGGGACCGATGACGTAAATCATGTTCAAATCGTTGTCTTTGATCAGCCGGTTGAGATGCACATAAAGAAAATTTAGCCCCGGCGTGGTGCCCCAATGCCCCAGCAAACGGGGTTTGATATGTTCATGCCTGAGCGGGGATTCGAGCAGCGGATTGTCCTGCAGATAGATTTGCCCGACCGAGATGTAATTTGCCGCGCGCCAATAGGCGTGCATTTTCTCGAGGAGTTCAGGTGACAGAGATTCTGGCATGGGGTCTCCTGCTTGCTCTTCGCGGCGCACCCCAACCGGAATTAGGACAACGGCAAATTGTCAAGCCGCGCGCTATCGGCTGTCCAAAATTACCGATTTTCTGCTGTTCTGCGTGCCACTGGACATACGCTATGAGTTCTCAGACCTGCCAATCGTATCCAAACGTTTCACGTAGAACGTTTGGGCATGATTGTAGCAGTTATTTGATCAAATTTATGGAGATACATCAGCTGAAGCGGTGCGGAACCCAATTGCCTTCCCCGCGTTATCAACTGGTCCTTTCGATGGACACGGTTTTGCCGCGAGTTATCCCATCATAGCATTTCTGCATTGAAACAACAGCCAAGCGCTTTAACCCAGTCACGCCAAAGTTGTTTATTCTAAAATTGCTGTCGGGACGCTTGGCGGCATGGGAGGTAGTTATGGCGCAATCGTCCGCGATCACTTCGTCGATTTTGCCGCTACCCCAAACCCGTGCGATATGGTCCCGGCTTTCCGAAAGCCGTCAGCTTTCTTTGCGCCTTGTACAGCCTCTGAGTGCCGAGGACATGACCGTCCAGGCCATGGATGACGCCAGCCCGGCGAAGTGGCACCTCGCCCACACCACTTGGTTCTTCGAGACCTTCATTCTTTCGAGGCACCTTGAGGGCTATGAGATTTTCGATCCGGCCTTCAATTTTTGCTTCAACTCCTATTATGAAACGCACGGCCCGCGCCAGCCGCGGCCACAACGCGGGCTTCTCACACGGCCGGGCTGCGAGCAGATTTTCGCTTATCGCGCCCATGTCGACGCAGGACTCGAGAAGCTTGTCGAACGCGGCATTGAAGCCGGATCGGAACTGGCGCGTCTTCTCGAACTTGGCATCAATCATGAGCAGCAGCATCAGGAGTTGCTCCTCACAGATGTTCTTGCGCTCTTTGCCGCTAATCCGTTGCGTCCGGCTTATCTTGCACCGCGTCCACGCCAGGATCGCGGCGAGCCAGAGCCGTTGCGCTGGATCGGCTTTACGGGCGGCATCCATCAGATCGGCCACGGCGGCGAAAGTTTTGCGTGGGACAATGAAACGCCGCGCCATGGCGAGCTGATCCATCCATACCGTCTCGCCGACCGCCTCGTTACCAACGCCGAATGGCTCGCCTTCATCGGGGACGGCGGCTATCGCACGGCTTCCCTCTGGCTTGCCGATGGCTGGACAATCGTCAACCGGGAAGGCTGGCGGGCGCCCCTTTATTGGGAGGAGCGCGACGGAGAGTGGCTGGCCATGTCGCTCGAAGGCTTGCGTCCCCTCGATTGCGCCGCGCCCGTTGCGCATGTGAGTTATTACGAGGCCGACGCCTTTGCCCGCTGGGCGGGTCACCGGCTGCCCACCGAGTTCGAGTGGGAACTGGCCGTGCGGGGCTTGCCCGCGACAGGCAACACGCTCGCTTCGAATGCGCTGCGGCCGCTGCCGGCTCCCGCAAGCAATGACACGCGGCCCAGGCAAATGTTCGGCGACGTTTGGGAATGGACGGGGAGTGCCTATCTGCCCTACCCTGGGTATCGCGCGCCTTCAGGGGCGCTGGGCGAATACAATGGCAAGTTCATGGTCGGCCAGCATGTCCTGCGCGGCGGCTCCTGCGTGACGCCGGAAGGGCACGTGCGTGCCACCTATCGAAACTTTTTTTATCCTCACCAGCGCTGGCAATTCATGGGACTGCGCCTCGCCTCGGAGATCGCATGATGTGGATGGACACCAAAGCCCGGCTTCTGCCCGACGTCATCACTGGCCCGGATCAAGACTTCGCGGCGAGCGTGATCGACGGACTGTCGCTTCCCCGCAAGAGTCTACCATGCCGCTTTTTCTATGACGCGCGCGGCAGCGAGTTGTTCGAAGAGATTACGCGGCTGCCGGAATATTATCCGACAAGAGCCGAGATCGCGATCCTCGAAACCTATGCAGCTGAGATGGCTGGGAACACGGTCGAGAACGCGGTTCTCGTCGAGTTAGGATCCGGTTCAAGCCGCAAGACCGAGATTTTGCTTGGCAGTTTGCGCGGATTGGCGGCTTATGTGCCGATTGACGTTTCCCAAAGCGCCCTCGCTGAGGCGAAGCAGCGGCTTTCCGGGAGCTTCCCTACGCTTCCCGTGCGCCCGATCATTGGCGATTTTTCACAGCGGCTCGCGTTACCAGAAGATCTTGCCAGCGCGGAAAAGCTCGGATTTTTTCCCGGTTCGACCATCGGCAATTTTCCCCCGCCTGCCGCAAGCGCGCTGCTTGCCGCGATGCGGGAATTGCTGTCGCCGGACGGGCGGCTTATTGTTGGCGTTGATCTGAAGAAGGATGCCCGCGCGCTTGTGCAAGCCTACAACGACGCGCAGGGCGTGACCGCGGACTTCAATCTCAATCTTTTGGCGCGTGTCAATCGCGAGCTGGACGGCTCATTCGATCTCGCATGCTTCCGCCATGAAGCGATATACAATCCCCGCGAGGGCCGCATCGAGATGCATCTTGTCAGCTGCAAAGATCAAGCGGCAAGCGTGCGGGGCCGCTGGTTTTGGTTTCACGCCGGAGAAACCATCCACACCGAGAACTCCTACAAATATACGATCGGCCAATTTCAAGAACTCGCGCGCACAGCGGGCTGGCACAGGGGCCGCGTTTGGACCGACGCGGGAAAACTCTTCAGCGTGCATGAATTGGTTGTTGGTTGAAGCGTTGCTTCCTATTCACGAAGCTATCGAATCAGCGGTTGCCCAGCGGCCACAAACATTTCCGCGGCCAGATATCCGTCTATCATTCGATCGGCGGTGAATTTTTCAAGATGTTGTGTCAGAGCACCCTTGTCGATATCCGGTGCGCTTTTTAGCACAAACGACATGGCCTCAGTCAGCGCCGCGACATCGTCCACTGGCACAAGCGTGCCAAAGCGTCCGTGCGCCAAGACTTCGCGAGGCCCGGAGGGGCAATCGGTACTGACAATTGGAACGCCCGCAAGCAACGCCTCGATCAGCACCAGCGCTTGTCCTTCGCAGCGTGACGGAAGAACGAATAGGTCGCTTTTGGCAAACCAGGCGATTGGTTCTGTAACAGTCCCCGGCAGCAATACATCTGCGGCCACGCCGAGCCGACGTGCAAGCGCCAACAGAGCCTCGTGCTCTTCGCCTTCGCCCAAAATCACCAGCCGCACCGGCATCGCCCGGCGCAATTCGGCAAAGGCGCGCAGTAAAGTGTCTTGTGCTTTCTGCTGTGTCAGCCGGCCGCAAGTCACGATGACTGGAACCGTCTTCTCCAGCAGCCACGCCTCCTCGACCTGTTGTTGCGCCTGGGACGCAAGCCCCGGATAGTCGAGACCATTGTAAATGACTTGGATGGATGGCCCGAACGGCGACAGCAGCCGGCGTGCAGTTTGCGCCGCACCCTCCGAAACGGCAACAACTCGGGGAGTCAGACGATAAAGGATGGCCACCAAGCAAATCAGCAGCCAGCGGCGTAAGCGGTGTCGCGGGTTGTGATGAATCGCAGCGTAAGCGATAAGATCAATCTGAATACACGGCACGATTCTGCGGTAGCCGGACAGCAGACCGCCGGCAATTACCAAAAGCGAGGGTTTTTCCAGATGAGGGAAAATAATTGCAGGTTGTTTCTGCCGCAGATATCGCATGAGGGAAGCTATGACTTGGATTGTGTTGGGTCTTCGCCCAGCTGACAAGTCTATCCTCGAGACCTTTGGCGACACATCTTTGAGATAGAACCCTGCTGCTTGCCACGTGAGCAAATCGACAAAATAGCCCCTCTCGGCAAGGCCATTGGCGAGGACGACCGCGGCTTTTTCTGCGCCGCCACTGCCCAAATGGGCGATGACGATCCCGATCCGCAGTGCTGGCGACGGGGCTGCGTCCTGCTCTGAGAGTGATTTCAAAGAGATAGCCGGCATCTGGACTTCCTCTGCCGGATTTCGCAGGTTGCGGGCGCGCAATACCAGGACCTCTCCAACTCCCCGGATCGTTACGGTCTGTCTAGCGCATGATGGTAAAAAGGTGCAGAGTTAAGAGATCGCGGGAGAAAACAACGTGATAAGACCTTGAATGATCGTATTTGATGGGATCAGGGTCTATTTGCGCAGATTCTCACGAATCAAGGCGGGCCATATGAAGCGGACGGTATTTATTATTGTATTTTCTGTCGTTCTCGCCGGAGTGGCACCGCTTCAGGCGGACCCTTCCGCTGGTAATCCCAAACCGGCCAAGCCAGCGGCGGCCATTGCCAAGCCGGCGGCTGCGCCGGTCAAAGCGCCGCCCCCATTTGTTCCAATGGAACCTCTGGCCGCCATCCAAAAGGCCAATGCCTATTTCAATTCCGCCACGACGATGAGCGGCGATTTCGTGCAAATCGGCCCGGACGGCCGACGCTCGGAAGGCAAGATCTTCGTCCAAAGGCCCGGCAGGTTGCGCTTTGAATATGCGGCACCCTCAACGCTCGAGATCGTTGCCGACGGCCTTTCGGTGGCGGTGCATGACCGCAAGACCGCGACGAAGGACATTTACTTTATCAGTCAGACGCCGCTGAAATTTCTGCTCAAGGACCAGGTCGATCTCAGCCGCGACGTTAAGGTCATCGATGTGAAGAGCGAGCCCGAAGCGGTCACCATTCTCGTCGAGGACAAAGCGACATTCGGCGGAACCTCGCAAATCAAGCTGCTCTTTGATCCGGCGAAATTTACCCTCAAACAGTGGCAAGTCATCGATCCGCAAGGTTATGAGACGCTGGTCTCGCTGTTCAATATCGATCTGACCAAAAAGCCTGATCCAAATCTGTTCCAGATCACCCAGGAAAGACTCCTGAACACAAATAATTGAGGAAGACGGCGAAAAGATCCTCCGGCATTCGCCCGCACTCCGAAATTAGATATTTTTCAATCATTTGGAAGATTTTGAAGAGCCAAAACAAACATTCGAGGCCACATTTCCCGGCGGGCGGGGGCTGCGGGACGGGTTGAAACGCGGTGGCGACAGTTTATGTTACCTGGATGTGAGCGAAGCAGGTCATCAGGCGTACCCCCCCGTTCCGCCTGGATCTTAAAGTTACCGGACCCCTCCCGGTGATGTCTCGCTCCTAAGGGCGTCTGGCCATTGGCCGGGCGCCCTTTTTTTTCGCGGAACGTGGTCCAATGAGTCCGCGGGTCTCCGCACCCATAAATAGCTGTGGGGCTTTGGCTGCCGCGCTTGCGGCAGGGGTCATTGCGTGATCAATCGGGCGCACTGGTTCCAACGGAGTCGTGCGTGCGTCTCACCCTTGCCACCTGGAATATTAATTCTGTCCGTTTGCGAATCGATCTTGTTGCCCGCTTCTTGAGCGAAGCGGCGCCCGATGTTCTTTGCCTTCAGGAGACGAAATGCAGGGACAGCGAGTTTCCCCTGACCGCGTTCCATAAGCTCGGGTATCCGCATGTCGCCATCAATGGCCAGAAGGGCTATCACGGGGTTGCGGTCGCCTCAAAAATTCCGTTTCAGCTTATCGACCGCCGTTCCTTTTGTGAAAAAGGCGATGCGCGCCATATCGCCATAGCTTTGGCTCCCCCGGGCGTAGGCGGCAAATTGATTGCATTGCATAATTTCTATGTACCAGCAGGGGGTGACGAGCCAGATCCCGCGATCAATCCGAAGTTCGCCCATAAGCTCCAGTTTCTAGACGAAATGGCGGCCTGGACGGGCTCCTGCAAGGTTGCGGCGGGCAACTCCGTCATGGTGGGGGATTTCAATATTGCGCCGCTCGAAACAGATGTCTGGAATCACAAGGCTCTGTTGAAGGTCGTGAGCCACACGCCTGTGGAAGTCGATAAGCTTAATTTTCTGCGCGAAGCGGGACCGTGGGTTGACGCGATCCGTCATTTTGTTGCGCCCGAGGAACGCCTCTATACCTGGTGGAGCTACCGCGCGCGGGATTGGGAAAAATCGGACCGGGGCCGCAGGCTCGACCATATCTGGGTCAGCGAAAGCCTCAAGCCCTGCCTGGAGGGTGCGCGCGTTCTTCGCGATAGCCGAAACTGGGAGCGGCCGTCCGATCATGTGCCGGTGCTGGCCGATTTTCGTCTTTTGACATGAGAATGGCGCCGCTTCATCGGCGCCAGGTGCCATGATATCAGTAGTGATGGTAGTGATGATACCCGCGGCGATGGTAGCGGTACCGGTGATGGTAATACGCCGAACGGTGCGCGTAGCCCGGGTCGACGCCAAGCGCGCCATTCACACCGCCGACCGCACCCCCCACAGCGCCCCCGACAATTCCGCCAACAGGGCCAGCGGCGTAGCTGCCTTCCGCCGCGCCGCGCTGCATTCCGCCGAAAACGCCCTGAGCATGAGCGGCGACTGGCGCGGCGAGCAGGGCCGCGACCACGGCTATTCCAAATTTCTTCCTCATCCTTGTTTCTCCATCTTGTCCGCGACTTGTGGCTAACCACGGCCTTGCCGGGAAGTTCCCTTAACTTAGATCTCCGGAAATTTTGATCGTGGCAGATCGAAGAAATTTCTGTTGGGCCTGTGCGGGTGGAAGGCCCAATGCAGCTTGCTAAGTTTGCCTGCCAGTGATAGGCGCGCCCAATGAGCATCACATTTCATAAGGGCGACCTGCCGGACGATGCCGATTTCGGCGATTGCGTGGCGATCGACACCGAGACCCAAGGTCTCGTTCTGCATCGCGACCGGCTTTGCGTGGTCCAATTGTCGCGCGGCGATGGGTCCGCCGATGTCGTTCAAATCGCGGCGGGGCAGACGCGGGCAAAAAATATCGAACGGCTTCTGGCCGACCCGAACGTCACCAAACTGTTCCATTACGCGCGCTTCGATGTCGCGGTTCTGTTCAAGACCTTCGGCGTCATGGCGGCGCCCATTTACTGCACGAAAATCGCCTCCAAGCTCGTGCGAACCTACACCGACCGGCATGGCTTGAAGGATTTGACCCGAGAATTGCTCGGTGTGGACTTGTCAAAACAGCAGCAATGTTCCGATTGGGGCGGCGACACGTTGTCGGAGGCTCAGCTTTCCTATGCGGCGTCCGACGTGTTGTATTTGCATGCTTTGCGTCTGCGCCTCGACGTCATGCTGCAACGCGAAAACCGCGCCCGCATTGCCAAGGCTTGTTTCGATTTCCTGCCGGAACGTGCACGCCTCGACCTCATGGGGTGGGCGGATGCGGATATATTCTCGCATGAATAGCCATGCTTTGGCTTATACCTGCCATGACTTTGCCTTGCTTGCTTGCTGTTTGAACAAACGTGGCACGGCGAGCCGCGGGCGCCATCTCAAGGCCGTCTCGCCAAATTATTAATATCTTTGAAGGATTTTCTAAACCTGCGTTTCATGGCCGATCGTGGCTTAAGGTATTGACCGCAGTTGGAGCTTGATAGTTTGTCTCAGTCTGAAGCCCTGCAAACAAGGAAGCCGTCAGATGTTCCTGGCAGACGGGCGATTCCCTTGAGTGGCACGGGACAGCTTGCGGTGGCCAACCCGGGCCGGGCGGATAGCCGCGCCGCTCGCGACGCTGCCGGCGGCGCTGATCCCGGCTCGCGAAACAATCAGAGCTTCGGCGCGGCGGGATTCGACATGAGCCCGGCGCGTTCACGGGGCGGCTTCAAGGCGGCCAGCCAGCACACGGTGCGCGTGCGCTGGTTTCGCCGCGTCGCGATCACCGGATCGCTCCTCGCGGTCGTGCTCATTCCGGCGGCCGTCCTGCTCAACCCCTTGCGGCGCCTGCCGGTCGATATTTCGATCGGCAAGGTTGGCGTCGATGGCACCAAAATCACCGTCGAGTCGCCGAAAATCACCGGTGTCCAGAAGAATGGCCATCCCTTCGAAATCAGGGCGCGATCCGGAATCCAGGACATCGCGGTGCCGAACATCACCGAACTTCTCGACATCGATTCCAAGATTGGCGCGGCGGACGCCTCGACGACATGGGTGCGCGCCGCACGGGGGGTCTACGACAATCTGCACGACAAAATGACGCTGGAAGGCAACGTTCAAATCAAAAATAGCTCTGGTTACGATATCCGTTTGAAGACTGCGCGGATCGATTTCAAGACGGGCGGTCTCGTTTCCGACGGCCCTGTCAAGGTCAATCTGGCCGGGGGAACCGTCGCCGCACAGCAGCTGGATGTCAGCGACAATGGCCACAAGGTTTCGTTCGGCGGCGATGTCAATTCGGTCATTGATTCGGGGGCGGACGAGCCTGTGCCAGGCAATGACTCAACGGACTCCCTGAGGTGAGCAGCCGCGGGTGTTGCTGTCTGCTCGCTCTCGCCTTTCTCGTGACAGCCCTCCCGGTGTTTCCGGCGGTTGCGGAAAAGCCGCATTCGGGCGCAGTCTTACCGGGCGGCGATTCCAAGGAGCCGGTCAACATCGACGCCGCCAAACTCGATTATTTCGATAAGGAGCAGAAGCTTGTCTACACCGGGAATGTCGTCGCGACGCAAGGACAGAGCAAATTGGAGGCGACGACACTTGTCATTTATTTAACTCCAAAGGATGCGTCGGCCGCAGCCGGAGCGCCGTCCTCGTCAAGCCAGGTCCGCCGCATGGAAGCAGCGGGTCCCGTGACCATCATTTCCAAGGATCAGATTGGCACCGGCGACAGCGGCATCTACGAAAAATCCGAAAACAAGGTCTATCTCATCGGCAATGTGACCTTGACGCAGGGCCCGAACGTGACCAAGGGCGACAAATTAATATACGACTTGACAACCAAGCAAGCCGCGGTCACCGGGCGCGTCCGCAGCATGTTTTTGCCAAACGGCGGCACTGGAGAGGCGAAAGAAAAGCGGCCGGCCCCCGCGAAACCCGGGCAAGAACCAAAAACGCAATGAGAATTGGTTGCGCGCTGCGGCAATCGGGTGGAAATTTCATGAGTCGTAAATGGGAGCTGGAGCAGCTACGGTCGGTGCCGCTTTGACGAGGATCGTTGCGTCTTGTACTCCGCGTCCCTGTTGTGTCCCCTCGTCACCGCGTGGCCGCGCGTCGTATTCCAGCTGGAAGGGGCGCCACGAATGGCGGTTCCGGCGCTGGATCAGAGGATAATGGAAGCAGATCAGGATATCGTGGACCTTGACACCGCCGCACGGCGCGGGATGCCTGGCGCTGGCCCCGAAAAGGCGAAAGAGATGACCCGGAGCCGTGAAGCGGACCCTGCGGCGCATGGGGTGCTCGCGGTGCATCATTTGCGTAAAGCCTACAAGGCTCGCCAGATCGTCCAAGATGTCAGCATGAGAGTCGGACGCGGCGAGGTGGTTGGCCTCCTTGGCCCGAACGGCGCCGGCAAGACCACGCTCTTTTACATGATCACGGGCTTGATCCGGCCCGACGGCGGGCTCATTGAACTTGATGGTCACGACGTGACCCGGCTGCCCATGTACCGGCGGGCCCGCCTTGGGATCGGCTATCTGCCGCAAGAGGCCTCGATTTTCCGCGGCCTCAACGTCGAGGACAATATTCGCGCCGTCCTCGAAATCATCGAATCCGACAAACGCAAACGCGCCAGCGAACTCGAAGCCCTTCTCGAAGAGTTCGACATCAAGCGCTTGCGCAAAACGCCCTCGATCGCGCTTTCCGGCGGCGAGCGGCGCCGCTGCGAAATCGCCCGCGCTTTGGCCGGCCGTCCATCCTTCATGCTGCTTGACGAACCCTTCGCCGGAATCGATCCGATAGCGGTGGGTGACATTCAACTTCTGGTCCAACACCTGAAACGACGCGGGATCGGCGTTCTCATCACCGATCACAATGTCCGGGAAACTCTCGGAATGATCGATCGTGCCTACATCATCCATAGCGGCCGGGTCTTGGTCGAAGGCACTCCCGCCGATATTGTCGAAGATCCCAACGTGCGTCGCTTTTATCTCGGCGAAGGCTTCCGTCTTTGACGGCGCAGTGTCGGTTGATCTGAAGGATTCCGGACCATTAATTTCCGCGCTGGTGCGGAGTATCAGGCTTCAGTCTTCCCCGCAGACGCCGGTAAACCACATTTAAAACAATGAGATAAGGCCTAAGGGGGAGGGACCCCGAGGTCAGCGGTGCCTTGCATTGGCACCGGTAGACGCCGTACAAATCTGTGCTATACCTTGAATTTATGCAAGAAACGGGCCGACGAAGGCCATTTTCGCCTCCCGTGCCGGGGCGTTTGTTTGAGGGTTCGCGTAATCATGGCGCTTTCCACAAAGCTTGTCATGCGGCAGAGCCAGTCCTTGGTCATGACGCCGCAACTCCTGCAAGCCATCAAGCTGCTGCAATTTTCCAATCTCGAATTGACCGCGTTTGTTGAGCAAGAACTCGAACGCAACCCGTTGCTTGAACGCGCCGACGACGGACCCGAGCCGGAAATCCGCGGCGAGGATGCCGGCGTGGACGGTGGCATTGAGCTTAGCGGGCTTAATGGCGAGGGCTTTGCCGAAGCGGCCGACGGTGACTGGCATCGCGACGACTTGGCGACGGACCGTGGCGCCTTGGAGGCAAGCCTTGGCACCGAATTGTCAAACAGTTTCGATGATGGCCAGCCGCGGGCAACGGTTGAACTGGCCCCCGAACCGGAGGGCTCGGGCCTATCGGCGACGTCTTGGTCCGGGACTTCGGGCGGAAGCGGCGACGGAGAGGCCGCCAACATCGAGGCCTATGTCGCGGCACAGACGAGCCTTAAGGATCATTTGGAAGGCCAATTGACCCTTGCTTCAGCCGACCGGGCGATCCGGATGATCGGGCAAATCTTGATCGATTCAATCGATGAAAATGGCTACTTCACGGGTTCCCTAGACGACATCGCCAATCGCCTTGACACACCGCTCGAGCGCGTGGAAAGCGTCCTCCGCCTCATTCAGGGATTTGATCCGTCCGGGGTTGGGGCACGCAATCTCGCCGAATGTCTCGCGATCCAATTGCGTGAGCGCGACCGTTTCGACCCGGCCATGCAAGCGCTCATTGAAAATTTGGATTTGCTCGCCAAACGTGATTTCACGGCGCTCCGTAAGATTTGCAATGTTGAGGAAGAAGATGTCCTCGACATGCTCGGCGAGATCCGGCAGCTTGACCCAAAGCCTGGACGGGCGTTCGGCGGCGGTTCGATCGAAACGATTTTCCCCGATGTCATCGTGCGGCCGCTGCAAGGCGGCTTGTGGCATGTCGAACTGAATACGGATGTGCTTCCCCGTATTTTGGTCAATCAATCCTATGTAGCTCGTGTCGGAAAGGGAAAGGGGAAAGAGTCAGAGCGGAATTTCATTTCCGCTTGCCGCCAATCGGCGAACTGGCTGACGAAAAGTCTTGAGCAAAGGGCTCGCACGATTCTTAAGGTTTCCAGTGAAATCGTCCGCCAACAGGAAGCCTTCTTCTTGCGGGGCGTCGAATATTTACGGCCCCTTGACCTCAAGACGATCGCAGCGGCGGTGGGCGTACATGAATCCACGGTATCGCGTGTCACATCGAACAAATATATGGCGACGCCTCGCGGCCTCTTCGAACTCAAATATTTTTTTACCGCCTCGATCGCGGCAGGGGACGGCGGCGATGCCCATTCGGCGGAATCGGTGCGTTTCCGGATCAAGCAAATGATCGATCAGGAAAATCCCGCACAAATTCTATCCGACGACGCGATCGTCACAAAATTGAAGGCCATCAATATCGACATCGCCAGGCGTACCGTCGCCAAATACCGGGAGAGCCTCAAAATCCCTTCTTCCGTCGAGCGGCGGCGGGAAAAGGCAAGGAGCTGACGATGGCGAGGCTTGGGTGCTGCTGCAGTATGCGGATGCATTCTTAATCAAAGTGCCTATGCTTATTTTGCTGGCCTGTGCCCCATACTGGAGCTTGCCAAGCAAGCCGCAGAGAGTTTCCCGGGTGATTGACTCATGGGGGAGAGCCTCCTAACCCTTCGATTGTCCGGCGGCCACCAGGGTGGCGGGCGGGATGTTTCAATGGCATGGTGAAGGCTCTGTACCGGATTTCGCGATGCCAGCTCCGCTTATGGTACATTTTTTGAATTTTCCCGCTTATATTCCCTTTGAGATCGGCAATACCGATATTTCAAATCTGGAACTGTTGGCCGTAGCTGCCGGGCAACGGGATAGCCGCGTAAAATTTGCCAGATATTTGGTGGATTTGCGCCAACGGCGTTTGCACGAACGATATGCAAAAAGGCCTCCGGCAAAGGAGAGTAGGCGATGACATTGCGAGTTTCGGGCAAGAATTTGGACATCGGCTTGGCTTTTCGGACCCATATTGAAACACGAATCGATTCTGTTTTGAGCAAATACCGGACGGCGATGGTCGCTGGCCATGTCACGGTGGAACCGGAAGGCTCTGGATTTCGGGCCGACTGCACCTTGCACCTCAGCTCCGGCGCAACATTGCAGGCGGACGCTAAGGCACAGGAACCTTATGCCAGCTTCAACCGGGCCGCTGACCTCGTGGAAAATCAGATTCGGCGGCATCGGGATCGGCTCGCGGATCGTCATGGCAGCCCGGCGGCGGATGGCAAGGCCCTGATGAATCACGCGTTAACCGGGGAGGCGCCCTTGGAGGCCCCGGAGTCTTTCCCAACGGACACCGAAAACCCGCTTGATCTTTTCCCGGCTGTCATCGCGGAGCCATCTTCGGGGTTCAGGGAAATGACTGTATCCGGTGCCGCCATGGAGCTCGATTCGACCAACGCCGCGCTTGTGGTCTTTCGTCGCGCTTCCGATGGGCGGACCAATGTCGTATACCGCCGACCTGACGGAAATATCGGTTGGATTGACCCCGGCCGGGAATGAAAAGACCGGAGGCAGGCGAGCCGCCACCGGGCTGTCCCCGCCGTCTCTTCGCAATTTTGTCCCTCTAGCGGACCAATACCGGATTACTTCAAACCATGCTGCTGACCGATTTGATCACCCCCGAGGCGGTTGTCCCCTCGCTCAAGGTGAATACCAAGAAACATGCTCTTCAAGAGTTGAGCGATCGGGCCGCCCTGATTTCCGGACTGGATGCGCGGGAAATCTTTGACGCCTTGCTTCAGCGTGAACGTCTTGGATCGACGGGCATTGGCGAGGGGATTGCCATTCCGCACGGCAAGCTCGCCAAGGCAAACTCGATCTTTGGGATTTTTGCACGGCTCGCCCGGCCGATCGATTTCCATTCCCTCGACGGCGCGCCGGTCGATCTCATTTGCCTTTTGATTGCACCGGAAAAGGCTGGCGCCGACCATTTGAAGGCGCTCGCGCGGCTGGCGCGTATGCTCCGCGATCCAAAGATCACGTCAAAACTTCGTGCCGCGCGCGACGTCAGCGCGCTATACGCGGTGTTGATTGGCGAGACGGCCTCGCACGCGGCTTGACACTCATTTGCCGCGCTGACGGTGCCGCGCACACTCCTGCTTGACTTCGCGGTTCAAAATGGCCAGTTTCCGCGCTCCCTAGCCCCGCAATGGCCGAAGAGCGGAACTCCCCGGGCGTTGGCTCAACGCGCGAATTTTCCAAAATTGGCGTCGCGACACAACGATCGAGGCGACGACCTCGCAAACATGCCCGGCAGCAATGCGCACCTATCTCGATTTTGAAAAACCCGTCGCCGAACTTGAAGCCAAGGTATTGGAATTGCGCGTGCTCGCCGCGAAGGGCGATGCCGTTGCCATTGGCGAGGAACTGTCGCGGCTCGAAGGCAAGGCCGAGAAAGCCCTCGCCGACCTTTATGCCAATCTTACGCCATGGCAGAAGACACAAGTCGCGCGCCACCCGCAACGGCCGCATTTCAGCGATTACGTCAAGGCGCTCGTGCAGGATTTCACGCCGCTGTCGGGTGATCGCCAATTTGGCGAGGACTCAGCGATCGTTGGCGGTTTTGGCTGGTTTCGCGGCCGTTCGATCTGCATCATAGGCCAGGAAAAGGGCTCCGACACCGAGGCCCGAATCAAGCATAATTTCGGCATGGCGCGGCCGGAAGGATATCGCAAGGCCGTGCGCCTCATGCATCTTGCCGACCGTTTTGGTTTGCCGGTCGTTTCCCTGGTCGACACGGCGGGGGCGTTTCCCGGCGTGGACGCCGAGGAACGCGGCCAGGCCGAGGCGATCGCCCGGGCGACCGACGCTTCGCTCGCACTGGGAGTGCCGAGCATCGCCCTGATTCTCGGCGAAGGCGGCTCCGGCGGCGCCATCGCAATCGCGAGCTGCAATCGCGTCTTGATGCTCGAGCATGCGATCTACACGGTCGCGTCGCCGGAAGCCTCCGCGTCCATTCTCTGGCGGGATTCCTCGCGCGCCGAGGATGCCGCTGTGAATATGAAAATCACTGCACAAGATCTGCACAGATTCGGAATCATCGACGGGATCATCGGGGAACCGATGGGCGGTGCCCATCGCGATCCGAACGCGGCGATCACGGCCGCCGGCGATGCCATCGCCATGGCGTTGGAGGAGTATTGGGGTATGTCACCCACCGAACTCCGTGCCGTGCGAACGACGAAATTCTTAAATATCGGCCGCAAAATATAAGCCGCCGGTGCATCCAAGACACACCCCGCTGGAAATCCGCGCGTACCTTGTGTTCGCCGGTTTTAAATCCTTATTTTGCCATTAACCGAGCTTTAGAATGTCGTCGATTGGATGAAGGTTCCGGTAACCTTCCCACAAGGATACCGGCATTAAGCTGGCATTCCTAGACGATTAGCTCGGCAGGCGAGAATATCCATGCGGCATAACCCCTTCATGAAACGGCTCCCGGCCTTCGCTGTGATTGCCCTCTCGGGCGGTTTTCTGGCAGGCTGCGAAGAGTCCAGTCTCTCTCCCGTGACCTCACGATCCCTCACGCCGGTTTCACCGAAGACCGTCGCCGAGATGGAGGCGATCGGAAGTTCAAAGAGTGCCCCGATCCTCATTCGCACCTATAAAAAGGAAGCGGAGTTCGAGATCTGGAAGATGAAGGCGGATGGGCATTATGCCTATTTGAAATCCTATCCGATGTGCCGCTGGTCCGGGCAGCTCGGCCCCAAGGTGCGGGAAGGCGACCGCCAGGTTCCGGAAGGCTTCTATTCGATCACGCCAGCCCATATGAACCCGAATTCCGCCTATTATCTCTCCTTCGACGTCGGCTATCCCAATGCCTATGATCGCGCGCTTGGACACTCCGGCGGCTCGATCATGGTGCATGGCATCTGTTCGTCGGCCGGCTGTTTTTCGATGACCGATGGTCAAATCGCCGAGATCTATGCGATCGCAAGGGAATCCTTCGCCAGCGGTCAGCGCGCCATCCAGATGCAATCCTATCCGTTTCATATGACCGCGGAAAACCTCGCCAAATACCGGCTCGATCAGAATATCGGTTTTTGGAAACAGTTGAAGGAAGGTTCCGATAATTTCGAAGTGACCAAGCAGGACGTCGCGGTCGGCGTCTGCAACAAACATTATGTCTTCAATGCCGTCCCCGCCGATGGCTCGCATTTCGAGGCGACCAGCGCCTGCCCGCCCTTGAAGCACAATGACGAGACCCAAGCCGAAGTGACGGCCAAGCAAAAACGCGACGACGAAAAAGTGGCCGAACTCGTCACCAGCGGCGTACGTCCCATCCATACGGTTTATGTCGATGGCGGGCAGCATCCCGATTTCGCTTCGCTGTTGAGCTACGCAAGCCGTCCCGAGGCACTTGCCAAAGGTCCGGTGGATGTTGCGCTCAATGAGGGCAAAGGGAAAAAGGGCCGGATGACGGTGGCGAGCAAGCAGGCGGCGGTCAAACCTGGCGCGGCCAAGGCGCTCGCCAATGCCGCCCCAAGCGCGGATGTAAAGCCGAGCGAACCGGTCACGCTGGCGGCAGCCACCCCTCCCGAGCCCGCCAAATCCTCGTGGCTTGACCGCATCTGGGGCGGGAAACCCTCGGATACGAAAGCTGACGCTCAGGCTCCCGCCGAAAAGCCGAGTTCCACCGCAGAAACAGCGGTTCCGGCAGCGTCCCCGGCTCGCGTGCCGCCGAAGCGCGGTGACGCCTCGCCGTCTGCGAGCAGTAAGCCGCGCGACACCACCAGCAACGGCAAGCCGCAGAACTCCGTCGCGGCCCCGTCACCAGCAAAACCGCAAGCAGCCCTGACGCCTGCCGAACGCGCGGCCAAGGCGATTGCGGATCTGAGGGCCGGATTTTCGACCGTCGCTCAAGCTGATCATTAGATCGTTACAAGCGGTGGCCTGGTGCCATTCGACAGGCTAGCTGTTGGCTTGTGACTGAGTGCATGTTCAGAAAAAGTTGATCAACTTTTTCTGAACATGCACCAGCTCTTTGATTTTGAGCGATTTCTTTCCGATCAGGTGATTCCACCTGATCGGAAAGCGCTCTAGTTTCGACTGCATCACGTCGAATTTATACTTGCGTCTTTCTTGTGAGATACGGCGGATAGCTGCATGACCCGTCTATGGCAGGGGATGTAAGCTACGCGCCGTCCTTCCCCAGGGCGTTTCGAGCCCGCGCGGCCCGGCGTCGCCGCTCACGATTTTTAACTAGCGGAAGCTGCGCTTCAACAGGCAAAATGCTTGATTCGCTCAGGCATCCAAGAGCGTTAAATTTGAAAATATAACGGGAAACTGGTGGGGGAGGTAGGACTCGAACCTACGAAGGCATAGCCAGCGGATTTACAGTCCGCCCCCTTTGCCACTCGGGACACTCCCCCAGCACCCAATTGCACGGGCGCACGCGCTTATGCGAACCGGGCTTGCCGCTGTCAACCCAAAATCCGGCGCGGAATTTGCCGCGGCCTTGCCCATCCGCATTGCCCGGCCAGGCGTATTGTGACAGGAACAAGGGTCTTAACCTCTTTTGGACCTGCCAAGGTGACGCGCCACAAATCAAATCGCCCCGGCGCCCGGTCCCCCGCCTCCGCCAAACATAAAAACGCGCCAAATTCACCGTTGCGCCCAAACGCGTCCGCCGAAAGCCGTCGAGAGGAGCCTCGCGCGGCCCAGACCATCGCAGCCAAGAAAATCTACGCACCGCTTCACGCGCCAAAGTTCCGCCAGGCGGGAAGCGGCACGGTTGTCCTTTACGGCTTTCACGCGGTTCGCGAAGCATTGCGTGTCCAGCGGCGAAAAATCCTCGATGTTTATGCCACGGAAGCCGCCGCGCATCGGCTCGAAGACGAAATCGCCCGCGCGGGCCCTTCTCTCCATCTCGTGACGGCCGAGGATCTCGCCCGGCGGCTTGGCGCGGGTGCCGTGCATCAAGGCGTCATGCTTGAGGCGCAGCCGCTGGAGCCTCTCGATCTCTCCAGCATCGTTTCGCAAAGCGGTGTTGTGCTGGTGCTCGATCAGATCACCGACCCACACAATGCCGGTGCGATCCTGCGCACGGCGGCGGCGTTTGGCGTGGATGCCTTGGTGATGACGGAACGTCACGCCCCCGAGCTCACTGGCGTGGTCGCGAAAGCCGCGTCCGGCGGTCTTGAGCATGTAGCAATCGTCAGAGTGGTCAATCTTGCGCGGGCGCTCGAACAATTGGGCGACATGGGTTATTTGCGCCTCGGACTCGATTCAGACGCCCAAACAAGCCTGGCAGAGGTTCCATTGCGGCGGCCTGTCGCGCTGGTGCTCGGCGGCGAAGGCAAGGGTCTGCGCCGACTTAGCCGGGAGAATTGCGATGTCTTGGTTCGGCTTGAGATGCCCGGCGCCATCAAGAGCCTGAATGTTTCAAATGCCTGCGCTGTGGCGCTGACACTGGTGCACGTGGGCCTCGCGGGTTAGCTAACGCTGCCGCCTTCATCGTGCCTTGGCGGGACAAAACTCCAGGGCCGCCACCAGCGCGCATCGCGCGGCAAAGTCTCGGGCACCGGGTCGAAGCCGGACGTCCCCCAAGGATGACAGCGGAGAACGCGCGCAACGCCCATGACCGCGCCCGCCCAAAGTCCATGCCGCGCGATGGCCTCATCCATATAAGCCGAACAGGTCGGCAAATGCCGGCAATGATTTCCGGCAATCGATGACAGTGTCAGCTGATAAGCGCGGATGACAAGATGCGCTCCGTAGCGGATCATCCGGGACCAAACTTGCATGTGTCTTGACGCCGCGCGGATCATTATTCCGGAACCTGTGGCAGATATGCACTGGCGAGACAAGTTGCGACAGATCATACTGTTCAGGATTTCGATTGGCTCAAAAAAATGGGTAGTACCTTGTCCTTTGCACAGCGCTTCTCCTTCGCGAGCTTGATCGCGATCACGGCATCGGCCGCCAATGCGGCGGACCTCACACCTCCACCCCCTGCCCCAGTCGAGGGCTGGACGATCACCTTAGGCGTCGGACCCGAGGTTTTCACATCCTTTCCCGGCGCCAATAGCGTTTCTATTTGGCCGACGGGCTACATCTCCTACCGGCGTCCGGGCGAGCCCGAACCCTTTGTGTCCCCCGACGATGGATTTGGCATCGCGCTCTTGGACCTCCCCTGGATCAAGGCCGGCCCGGTCGCGCGCTTTATTTCGGAGCGCACCCTGAGCGGCGGCGTTGGCACACTTGGCAACAACAACAACTTCTTCGGCCTGCACAACATCGGCTTCACCGCTGAACTTGGCGGCTTTGTGGAATTGTGGCCGGCCGAATGGCTTCGCGCCCGCGTTGAGGCTCGTCAAGGCATCAGCGGCGCCCAGGGTTTCGACTCCAATGTCGAGATCGATCTTGTCGCACGCTACGGCGCCTTTACATTTGCCGCTGGTCCGCGCTTCCAGCTCGGCGACAATCAGTTCGTGAGCCAATATTTCTCGGTGACACCGATTGAAGCGTTCTTGAACGGCAACCTCTTTCCGTATCAAGCCCACGGCGGATTGGCCTCGGTCGGCGGCTTTGGCTCCATCAAATATCAGTTCGACCAGGCATGGAGCGCTACGGTGTTTGGCGGCGTCAATCGTTACGTCAGCAGCGCCGGCGGAAGCCCCATTCCCAACCGGCTTGGCTCGTTGGACAGTATGACCGCCGGTGCCCTCGTCGCCTACACCTTCAACATGAATTGGTTTTGAGCGCTGGCTTTTTCGCGGCTTCAGCACCGATCCCTTCCGAGACCATGAGCGACGAGATCGCTCATGGTTTTTTGTTTTAAAGTTGATCTGCAGCGGCGCCAGCGGTGGCTTCGATCTGTTCCACGCAAGCAACCGTCGCGTCGAAGGTGAGCAGCATTGAGGCATGGCGGGCCTTGTAATCGCGTACCGGCTCCAGCACCGCGATATCGGCCCATTTGCCGCCCGGCGGCGGCCCATTTTCCTTGAGCATCGCGCGGACTTGATCGCGCAGCCCGCGCAGTTCCGGTGCACTCGATCCGATGACATGCCGGGCCATGATGGACGCCGCCGCCTGACCGAGCGCGCAGGCCTTTACGTCGTGGGCGAAATCGACGACTTGACCATTTGCCATGACGAGATCGACGATGACCGTCGAACCGCACAGTTTTGAATGGGCTTTCGCGGTGGCTTCCGGCGCCGCGAGCCTCCCCTGGCGGGGAATATTGGCCGCCAGATCAAGAATACGATGATTGTAGAGGTCGGGAAGCATGGTTTCGCCCGGCAAAATAGATCAGATGACGCCGCCGTCCGCATCCTATATAGGAAGTGAGGGTTTGGCGAACGAGATCTGGCAAATTTCCAGGCAAAACTCCCCGGACAACCGTCCGTCCGGTGCTCTCCCGAGGGCAAAGCCTGGGACGCTCATGATAACTTTGGAGGCGCCACATGGATGCCGTGGTTAAGTCCTTGCCTGAACGCCAGCAACCCCAAACCAGCACGATCCTGCCCGTCCTTCCAACCCGCGAAGAAGCAGAAGCGGCGGTGCGGGTGCTTTTGCGCTGGGCTGGCGACGATCCCGCACGCGAGGGGTTGCGTGATACGCCAAAACGCGTCGCCAAGGCCTTCGAGGAATTCTTTTCCGGATATAAGCAAGACGCAACGGAGGTGCTTTCCCGCGTCTTCGAGGAAGTTCATGGCTACGACGATGTCATTCTCGTCCGCGATATCCCGTTTTCGTCGCACTGCGAGCACCACATGGTGCCCTTCTTCGGTACGGCGCATATCGGCTACTACCCTTCCGACTCAGGCGTCGTTGGTCTTTCCAAACTTGCAAGACTTGTCGATGTCTTTGCGAAGCGGCTGCAAACACAAGAGGCCTTGACCGCGCAGATTGTTGACGCGATCGATCGCCATCTGCGCCCGCGCGGCTGTGCCGTGATGCTTGAAGCGCAGCATCTGTGCATGTCCATGCGCGGTGTCCGCAAGACCGGCGCCGAAACCATCACCACGCAATTTACCGGCGTCTTTCGCGACGATCCCGCCGAGCAAGTGCGTTTTTTAACCATGCTGCGTCACGGCAAATGAAGCGGCGTCCCGGCCTCGATCCACACCATTATGAATGAATTGGAAGAGGGAACGGCGTTTACGCCGCACTTCGATGGCGATGGGCTCATCGTCTGCGTAACGAAGGATGCGCGCGACGGGGAAATCCTCATGCTCGCCTATATGAATGCGGAAGCCCTGCGGCTGACGCTTGAAACCGGCATCGCGCATTATTGGTCACGATCCCGAAAGACGCTTTGGCGGAAGGGTGATACCTCCGGCCAGGTCCAAAAAGTCATCGAAATCAGGACCGATTGCGACCAGGACACCTTGCTGATCACCGTCGAAGCCGGCGGCGATGGGGGGGCTTGCCATACCGGCCGCCGCTCTTGCTTCTATCGTAAGATTGCGCCGGGCGGCGGACCCGCTAAGCTTGTTTTCGATTGAGGCAATTCCGATCTCAAATGGGAACGGAGCAGCCAGGCACGGCATTGAGAAAGGGCGGGCTCGGGATAAAAATGATGTGAAAGAGAAAACCCTGAATAGGACTCGCGCCTTGCTCAATTTCGTATTTTCGTAACTGGATGCGTACCATCTTCAAGAATTTTCAATTAAAAAGCGGAACAATCTGGAAGAAGGTCACATGTTCATGGTCAAGGCCAAGGATCCATTGGCGGGACCGTCAAACCGGGATCGTTCAAGCCATGGCGCTCACGCGAGGACTGGACAATTGAACAAAGTGCCTCCGTTTTACCGCAACATTGCTGGTGCGGATCATCATGAGCCCGTCGAATATCCCGGCGTTCCGGCCACGCGCAGGCCAGTGATTGGTATTGCGCTTGGGGCGGGTGCCGCGCGCGGCTGGTCGCATATTGGCGTCTTGCTGGAACTCAACGCTCACGGAATTTATCCCGATGTCGTCGCGGGCACCTCCATCGGCGGCGTGGTCGGTGGGTCCTATGCCGCCGGAAAGCTCCAGGAAATCGCGCATTTCGCACGCAATCTGACAAAGAAGCGTGTCTTGAGCATGATGGACGTGTCTTTTTCGGGCGTGAGCTTTCTCGGCGGGGACAGACTTCGGCGTGAACTCGAACGGGAATTCGGCGGCCGCCGCTTCGACGAACTCGACAGGAGTTTCGCGACCGTCGCGACGGAATTTGGCACTGGGCACGAAATTTGGTTGACCAAAGGCAATGTCGCGGATGCGATCCGTGCATCCTATGCCCTTCCCGGCATTTTTGAGCCCGTCAAGATCAATGGGCGCTGGCTGTTCGATGGCGCTCTCGTCAACCCCATCCCGGTGACCCTTTGCCGCGCGCTGGGCGCGGAAATTGTCATCGCCGTCAATCTGGTTGGCGACACGACCTTTCGCGGGACCGTCCTTCCCGATCCTTTGTCGATCGAGACAACGCTCGAACGAAGCTTCGGCGGCCCCGCGGCGGAACGAACCTTGGGCGCCCGCATCTTCGGCGGCATGGGCGGCAATCTGCGCCGGCTTTTTGGCAAACGGGAAGACGGCGCGCCGGGGATTGCAAACGCCATGATGGATGCGTTCAATATCGCACAGGGCAGGATATCGCGGTCACGCCTCGCCGGCGATCCCCCCGACGTTCTCATCAACGCCCGGCTCGGCAAATTCGGTCTCTTCGATTTTCACCGCGCCGACGAACTTATCGAGGTCGGCCGCGAGGCCACCCGCCGGGCACTCCCGGAGATCACCAGCGATATTGCCTCGGTTCCACCGCTGACCGTGTTCGCGCCGCGCTGAGTCTTGTCCCGCGCGCGGTTACGCGGTCGCGATATATTCGCGCATCGCCTGATGCTCATGCTCCAACTGCTCAAGCCGGTATTTGACCACGTCGCCGATGGACACGAGGCCAACCAATCTCCCATCGGCTATGACAGGCAAATGGCGGAAGCGGCGTAGGGTCATTTTTTCCATGGCCACATCGACGCATTCGTCTTCATGGGTGGTCACGACCGTTGCGGTCATATGCTTGGAGACGGCATCGTTGAGCGCTGCTGCGCCAGACTCGGCGACCGCATGGAGAATATCGCGTTCCGATATCATGCCCAGGATACGGCCTTGCGAATCGGCAACAACGGCCGCGCCAATATTTTTGGCCGTCAAAAGTGCGGCGACCTCGGCCAAGGTACGGTGCGGCTGGGTTGTAACGACGTCTCTTCCCTTCGCCGCAAGTATGCGAGCAACGGTCATCATTTCCTCCCTGAAGCTTCGCGGTTGGCGGGACATCTCAACCGTGGCTTTGCGTCAAATTGACACATAGAATGCGCCTATTCCGCGCTATGCGCAACAACGCTCTGGAGCAGAAATGCGTTTTCGAGAGAGTTCGCTAGATTGTGAGCTGCGGACACTCACGCCCTCACGCATGCCCGGCGTCAGAGGAAAGATGCCCGATGGCGATCCCCGCATTGCGGAGCGCCCGTTCATATTTCGAACTTAGAGCGGAATCGAAGATAAGTGAGGGATCGGCCGGACAATTGAGCCAACCGTTGTGCTGCATCTCCGACTCGAGCTGACCAGCCGACCAGCCGGCGTAGCCCAAGGCAAGCAGGGCCTGGCCAGGCCCAGATCCATCAGCGATCGCCCGCAAAATATCGATCGTCGCGGTCAGAGACACGCCGCCGCCGATCGGTAAAGTCGAATTGTCGATCGAAAAATCATTGGAATGCAGGACAAAACCACGGCTTGTATCGACGGGTCCGCCATTCAAAACCAGAAATGAACTCGCCTCAGCGGGGAGACGGATCGCTTCATCCGGACCGATCACTTTTAGTTGCACCAGCAACTGCGGAAAATCGACCCTTTCGGCTGGCCGGTTGACGATGATTCCCATCGCACCTTCCTCGGAATGGGCGCAGACATAAATCACGGAACGGGCAAAGCGATCATCCGCCATGCCGGGCATCGCAATCAGCAACTGCCCGTCAAGAAACCCTCTCCCGCCTTGCCGGGAAGCCGTCGGAGCCTTTATCGATGCCATGTCACGCGCCTCAAGGGGTCAAACGAAATTGAAACAATCCAAGTTGCAGCTTTTCCCAATGCAAAATAAATTCCGGGCCTTGTCACACAATGGTTGGCCTCATTCTTTCCATCGGCATCCTCCCTTGCAAATCTCTTTCCAGATTTCAACTCCCATTCGTCACGCAATGGTGCTGTTTGTCTGTGCAAACCTTTCCTTCCTGATATTTTCCTCCAGTGTAGACGGTGCTCCTTACGCGAGCACGTGGGTTTTAGGACAGAAATCCTCGTTGCGGCTGATTGCCGCTGACAGAATTTCGCCGCAGGGTTTTTATCGCGCCGGACTTGAAATTCAGCTTGATCCTGGCGCTCTGACATATTGGCGCATGCCAGGAGGCGCCGGGGTGCCTCCGGTATTTTCCTTCGAAGCCTCGGTGAACGCCGCCAGTTTTGATGTTTTCTATCCAGCGCCGATGCGTATAGACGAAGACGGAACCGAAGCTTTCGGATACCGTGACAAAGTGACGTTTCCAATTCATGTCACGCCCAAGGACGCAAGCCGCCCAGTGGTTTTGACGGTGAATTTGTCCTACGCGGTGTGCCTGCGCCTTTGCCTGCCCTCGAAAGCCGAGGTGAGCATTACTCTCGATCCCAATCAGACGGCGAGAGCTGCCAGCGAGGAGGCATCCGCCATTGCCGCCGCCGAAGCCGCAGTCCCGGTTCGCCTGACGCCGCAACAGCGGGACACCAAAGTTAAGGTCAATCGCGATGTAACGGCGCTGTCCCCCGTCTGGCGGTTATCCCCAACAACACCCGTAGAGGATCTTTTCGCGGAAGGCCCGCCCGGCTGGTATTTCGAAACACGAAAGTTGGACAAGGATGCGTTCTTGATCGAGGCGGTCGAACAGCCGGAAGCGGCCAGCCGCGCCGGCGGCAAAGCGCCGGTTCCAGTCACGCTCACCTTGAAAGGCGCCCGCGAGAGTTACGAATTCGGGATTGACCTCGAGACGCCCCCCTCGAAGTGACGCTGACGGCTGCAAGGTACGATCCTAAGCGAGCACGATCTCAAAAATGTCGCACAAACCGGGAAGGTAACCGGATCAACCTCGAAGGCGGACGGAGCGGCAATGACGGTTCAGACGGGCGATCCTCTCCCCAAGGCAAATTTTACGGTCATGACCGAGGACGGACCGCAAGTGCGGACCACGGATCAAATATTTCAAGGGCGCAAAGTGATTCTCTTCGGTGTGCCCGGCGCTTTCACCCCATTGTGCGACAAAAACCATTTGCCCGGATTTCTCGCCAACATCGAAGAGTTCCAAGCGCGCGGCATCGATGACATTGCCGTAACCAGCGTCAACGACGTTTTCGTTATGGACGCTTGGGCAAAGCACGCCGGAGCCAAAGACAAGATCGTTTTTCTCGCCGACGGCAATGGGGATTTCGCCCGCGCGCTTGGACTTTCGCTCGATCTTACCGCGCGCGGGCTTGGGCAGAGGTCGCAGCGCTATGCGATGATCGTCGACAATGGGATTGTCCGGAAATTCAATCCCGAAACGGCAGCGGGCAAAGTTGAAACGTCGAGCGCCGAAGCCCTGCTGAAGCAGCTTTAGGTGCGTCGTGCGACATCACGGCGGGCTATGGCGCTCCTTCGTGTCGGCATCGCGGCCCCGGACGAGCCATGTCACTGAAGCAAACGCGCCGAGCCACGAACCCAGCGCGGCGAACAGCACATACAGAGCGTTTTCCGTATAGCTGATGACCGCGAACGCGGACAAAAGATACCAGATGGCGCTCCAATTGGCGGCCGAGACACGGCGTCTTCCCGACACGGCGGCATTGAAGAACACATAGGCCGAATCCGTCGCAGCGGTTGAGGCGATGACGCCAATCGCTATGAAGGGGTTGACGGATGAGATCATGTGGCGGGTCCTTATGGTTGCTACGCAAAAGCACGGCGACGATTCCGGTTCTATTTGAACGCCGCCATGCCTTTGCGCGCAAGCGCGTCGGCGCGTTCATTCATGACATCCTCGGCGTGCCCCTTGACCCAGCGCCAATCGATGGTGTGCGGCGCGGCCGCCTCCTCGAGCCTTTGCCATAAATCGATATTTTTGACAGGTTTCTTATCGGCAGTGCGCCAGCCGTTGCGTTTCCAGGAACCGATCCATGTGGTGATGCCGCCCTTGAGATAATTCGAATCCGTGTGGAGATGGACGATCGATGGCCGCTTCAATGCCTCCAGAGCGGCGATCGCAGCGGTCAATTCCATGCGGTTGTTGGTGGTTGCCGATTCGCCGCCAAAAAGCTCCTTTTCGTGGGCGCCGCTGCACAGGATGGCGCCCCAGCCGCCAGGGCCTGGATTGCCGGAACAGGCCCCGTCGGTCCAGATCGAAACCTCGCCGTTCATCGCAGCAAACCAAGCTCGCGGGCGTTGTTGATTTGTTGGTGAAAGCGCAATTTGCCAAAATATTCGAGCGGGTTCTTCGGATGCACCAGGGCATCGGATGGAACATTCAGCCAATCGACGAGGCGGGTCAGGGCAAAACGAAGCGCCGCGCCACGCACCAGGACAGGAAGCGCTTCGATCTCGTCGGCGTCTAACTTGCGCACGCTCTCATAGGCGCCAAAAAACGCCAGCCCCTTGCCGATGTTGAACGAACCATCCGGTTCAAAACACCAAGCATTGACACATATGGCCGCGTCATAAGCGAGTTCATCCGTGCAGGCGAAATAGAAATCTATGAGCCCTGACAATTCATCGCCGACGAACAGCACGTTGTCAGGAAAAAGATCCGCATGGATGACGCCACGCGGCAAATCACGCGGCCATTTTCCGGCAAGAAAAGCCAACTCTTTTTCTATTTCCTCGGCGAGGTCCGGCTGGATTTCACCCGCGCGTGCCCGCGCCTCTTCGAACAGAACCGGCCACGCCTCGATGCCCAAGGCATTGGCGCGCGAGCCCGCAAAACTGGCGCCTGCCTGATGCAGCTTGCCGAGCGCTTCGCCAACGGCGGCGCAACGGCGGACACTCGGGCGGTTGTCCCACATGCCTTCGAGGAAAGTCACGACCGCCGCCGGGCGTCCCGCGAGTCGACCAAGCGCACGGCCATGTCTGTTGCGCACTGGCTGGGGACAGGTCAGCCCATGATCAGCTAAATGCTCCATCAGTCCAAGAAAAAACGGCAGGTCACGTTCGTCGACTCTCTTTTCATAGAGCGTCAAGATGAAATAGCCGGACTCGACGTGCAGAATAAAATTGGAATTCTCAACCCCTTCGGCGATTCCCTTCAAGGCCAGAACCTGGCCAAGATCGTAATCGGCGAGAAAGCCCGCCAGCTCCGCTTCATTGACTTCCGTATAAACAGCCATGCCGCAGTCCGCGCGCTTCAAGGCACCGCGATCGCGGCACGCTCCCCTGTTAACGACCCCGTTTCAAGAGGTCAAACGCGAGATCCTGAAAGGCCGGGATAGGTGATCATGCTTTTATACGGTCGCGCTGTTTGCCGAGTTCCGCAACGACCGTGCTGGCGTCCGGTTGAATGACGCCGCATGAGACAATTAACTTCGCCGCGGCATCCGGGCTTATTTGCAGTTCGATCACATCGCGAGCTGGCAAAAAAAAGTAAAACCCTGTCGTCGGATTTGGAGTGCAGGGCAAAAAAACCGAAACATGCTCCTCATTTGAAAGATACTCCGCGATGCCACCGGCAGGCGCCGCGCAGATGAAAACAAGGGACCATTTGCCAGGACCTGGAAACTCGATCATCCCGACCTTGCGGAACGTAGTGCCAGATTGGGAAAACACGGTTTCGAAGATCTGCTTCACGCTTTTATAGATCGAACGCACAACCGGCATATGGGTCAACATCGATTCACCGAGCCTGATGAGGGTCCGGCCAGCGAGATTGGCCGCGAGAAAGCCCAAGAGAGTGAGCCCGATAAACGCGAAAACCACGCCGAAGCCATGCAACTGAAACGGCAAATATCTATCCGGCCAAAACCCGACGGGGACGAGGAGCTTGACCCAAGTGTCAATGGTATCGACAAACCACCAGACGATGTAGGCGGTCGTTGCGAGGGGACCGGCGACGATGACCCCGGTCAAGAACCAATTGCGAATGCGCCAGCCAAGGCCTGGGCCTCTCGGGTTCGGCGTCAAGCCATCTCCTTCATGGGAAGACAGTGTCTCGAACGGTACTTTCGTCATGGCTTTTCCCGCAGCACCGGAAACGTTTACAGGTTCCGGCGCTTCGCGTCGCAAAAATTTTATTTTTTCAAATTTAAACCACCCTCGAAATTATTTTCACATTTGTGCTTTTCAAGAAACATTCTGCCTATTTGTGCGTGACATTGCCTTTCACGTGAGCTAAGTTCCGGCCGTAAGCCGTTGAAGGCCGAAGCCGTTACTCAACTCGGCGCCGTAGTCCAAGTCTTGGGAGGACGCTTGTTCTTTTGTCTCATCGCCACCGCGTGGTGACGTCTTTGCGTAGAAGGCAAGGCAAGAGAAGAGGTAATGGACAGGACTCTAAGGGGCGGGGATAGATATCTCCGCCCTTTTTTCTGCCCTAGCCGTCAATTCAACCATCTACTCAAGCTTCGTTTGGAAGAAGACAGCCGCTACTCCGGCAATTTTTGAGGGGGCGCAACTACGTCTGGGCTTAGAACATTTTCAGGGCTTGGCGCAACACTTGGCATGGAACCCGGACCAAGATCTGGCACAGGGCTGCTGGGCGCCGCGACTGCCGGAGGCACGGGTGCCGTCGGCGAAATGCCGGCGGGGGCCGTCATGGCCGGCGAGGACAACCCTTGCTTCGCGGGACCTGGATTAGCGCGGGCGGTGCCATCGGGATTATAGAGCGTGCCCGCCTCTTCGCTCATTTCTAGGCACGTCAAAATTTCCACATAGCTTGGCATCGGAGCCGCGCCTTGCGCCACGCAATCGCTCCGGTCTTGCGGTTTGAAATGCGCCCATTTTCGCGTGAGTTCGGCGCGCGCGTCGTTTTCGTCCTTCATGCAGCTTTGATACGCTAAGGTTTTATTGTCGCCGACAAAGGCGCGGGCTTCCTGGCAGGCCGGCGCCACATTGAAAACCGGGACGCCGGTGGATCTCGCCTTGGCGAGGACTGGCAATGGCAGGAAGACGAGACAACCCGTCACGACGATGAGTCTTTTCACGCAACTCTCCTCTTTGAAGACTCAAGGTTTGGTCCGGGACCTAGGATCATGCAAGCCGTATTGGCAGAACATATACCCATAGCAGCATCAGCCCCATTTGTATGACATTTGAATTTATTCAACACTCATAAAATCAGCAGGCTCCAAAATCCGGAAGAGCAAGCCGTTCAGGACTCATCGAAGAACCGCGCCACGGCGGGGTTCGCGCGCAGCACCGCAAGCTCTTCCGTGCTCGGCAACTGCGGCTTGTCGCGTTCGCTATTGACGAGGCACAAAAATCCCAAGGGCTCTTGGCGCCCGGCCCGGAACTGATGCCAAGTCCAGGGCTCTATCGTGACGAGATCATAAGGACTGAGCGCATGAATCTCGGCGCCAACCAAACACTGGCCGCCGCCGCGCAAAATTATGACGCCATGCATGTGGGCATGCCGCTCGAGGGTCGAGAATCCGCCAGGTTCAATCTCGAAATAGCGCAACTCGCCGCTCAGTCTTGGATCCGAAAATAAGGTCTGACGGGAAATCGCCTTGAATGGCACGCCGTCCGCCTCCTTATAGGGGAGACGCCCGACCCCTTCCCACGCGAAATCCGACGCCGCTTTCCGCACAGCCATCGAGCCCTCATTCATAGCGATAGCCTGCAACCACCCGGACGAAGGCAGCGGTTTCGTTGACGAGTGTTTCCGGAGGCGATGACAACAGCGCGCCGCCGATCAAAAGCATTGCGTCGCGACCATAATAGTTGAGCAATTCCGGCACCCGTTGCAAGGTCATTCCTCCGGCCGGCACGGGCAGGCTGGGGCGCAGCCCATCCCATGTGCCGCGCGCGGCGCTTAAGATCTTTCCGCAGCACTCTAAACTATAGCCAAAACGGCCGCCGGGATTGGGAAAGATGATCGCATCGGCGCCAAAAAGGCGAAACAGTTTGGCGAACAGATAAGGGGAAAGGCGCGCGGCTCCGGTCATCGCCGGATGCGCGAGGAAGGCAAAATCCCGATGAGTCTGGCGCAGCGCCTGAAGCGTCGCAACACCGGCGATCATCGGCGCGATCATCACTGTATCGAGGCCTTCCGAGCGGGCGATGCCGAGCTGCCGCTCCATTTGGCCAAAGTGACCGTAGAGATTTGGCACATAGCGCGTGTGTCCACCGGTCGCCACACAGGCCTTGCGAACGGCGGCGGCGCATGCCCGAACCCGCTCCTCGAAGGGACTGAACGCCTGGTTCGCGAGCCCATGATCGTCCTTGATGTAATCAACCCCGCCAAGCGCCAGCTTGTACGCAATTGCCGCCAATTCTCCTGGGGGAATTCCTTGCGGCTTAAGGGCCGAGCACGTGAGCGCCCGTCCCTCCGCTTTCACGCGTGCGAAGAGACCTGGGACGCCATGACGCGGACCGCCGAAAACCGAAACCAAGCTTGCCGGAAAAACCGCGTCATCGAGAATCACGTCCTCGTAGAGCGAACTGTTTCCAAATAGCATGTTGAGAAGCTGACCGGCATCCTCGCCGATCGTCTCGGCGGCAAGATCGATACGCACGCCAAACCATCCATCTCCCTGATCTTCGATCGCCGCGACCTGGCCGACGATATCGGACAAGACGCGCGGATTGTGGACCGCCGCGAGCGGTGCCTCGACGCTCTGCTCGATCGCGACTCCCAGCGCGCGGTCTTCGATCACCGACGCGTCAGCGCGAATGCGATAGAAGGCTTGCAACCGCTCACTCATACCGGCGGCCTCGCGGACAAAACTCAACCCTCGTAATGATCGGCGACAAGACGGTCGAGCAGGCGGACGCCGAATCCCGAGCCCCAACTTTGATTGGTCTCGCTCGCGGGCGACCCCATGCCGGTGCCCGCGATATCGAGATGCGCCCAAGGCGTGCCATTGACAAAGCGCTGGAGGAATTGCGCGGCGGTGACCGAACCCGCGTGACGGCCACCGGTATTTTTCATGTCGGCGAACTTCGAGTCGATCATTTTATCGTAAACCGGGCCAAGCGGCATCCGCCAGAGCTTCTCGCCGGTGACCTTGCCCGCCGCGATGAGCCTCTCGCCAAGCTCGTCATTGTTGGTGAACAGACCCGCGTGCTCCTGGCCGAGCGCGACGAGGATCGCGCCGGTTAGCGTTGCGAGATCGACGATGAATTGCGGTTTGAATTTGTCCTGCACATACCAGAGCACATCGGCGAGAACGAGACGCCCTTCGGCGTCTGTGTTGATGACTTCAATCGTCTGGCCCGACATCGACGTTACGATGTCGCCAGGACGCTGCGCATCCGGACCCGGCATGTTTTCCGTCAGACCGATGGCACCAACCACGTCCACATTGGCTTTACGTTCCGCAAGAGCCTGCATAAGGCCGACGACACAAGCGGCTCCCGCCATATCGCCCTTCATGTCCTCCATTCCGGCGGCCGGCTTGATCGAAATGCCGCCGGTATCGAAGCAGACACCCTTGCCAACGAAGGCGATCGGCTTCGACTTGGCTTTGGCGCCCTTGCCGCCGCGCCAGCGCATGATGACGATGCGGCTCTCGCGCACCGATCCTTGCCCGACGCCAAGAAGCGCGCCCATGCCGAGTTCCCGCATCGCCGCGAGATCGAGAACCGTCACCTCGACGCCATGTTTTTTTAGCGCCAAGGCGCGATCGGCGAACTCTTCGGGGTAAAGGATATTCGCGGGTTCATTGACAAGCGAGCGGGCGGTGAATACGCCGGCCGACACCGCCTCCCCCCGTTTGACCTTATTGCGGACGGCGGCTGGCTTATCGACGGCAATAATGATGTCGGCACGTCCCTTCGCCGCCGCATCCTCGTCCTTGTCCTTTTTCTTGGTCTTGTAGCGATCGAACCGGTAATCGCGCAGCCGCATCCCAAGCGCGAAATCGGCGGCCGCTCCGGCCGGATCTACAGGCGGGCGCGGCGGATCAAAAGCGATGGTGGCACACGCTGCTTTGCCGAGCTTTCCCATCACAAAACCGCCGAGGCTCGCGTAATCGTCCGGCTGTGGCGGCATATCCTTTTTGGTTTTGCCTTCCAAGTCTTCGCCGCCGGTGCCAATCACCAGGAGCCGTTCGGCGGCAAGCCCGGCCGGAGCGATAAGATCAAGCGCGGTCAGCGCCTTTCCCTTGAACTTGACGGCGGCGGCCGCCTTCTTGACCAGTGCTGCACCTTGATCGCCGATGAGGTGCAGGGTCGCGGCGCCGAAAACAAAGTCCTTGCCCATGAAAATGACAAGCGTCCGCGCAGCCGCCGCCTTGCCCCCGGGTCCTGGTGAATCCTGCGGGGGCGTTTGCGGCGGTAATGCCGCAAGAGCGGCAAATTCGATTTTCATCGTCTCGATCATCTGTTCCTCTGCCAGCGCCGGAGGCGCGTTTGATCCGGCGTCTTGTCCGGGTACCGCGCTTCCCCGTCAATAGAAACGTTTATCATGAAATAGATTGTTGAAAATCAATGTGTTGGACTCCCCGTGCGAGCCGCTCGGAAACCCTTTCAGAATGGTGATCGCCCGGCCGCCTTGTGAAAGGCCGGGTGGCTGGGCAAAACCCTGCCGCGTTTTTCCCGGCATTGACGTTCGGGGAGGGTCTTCGCCACGATCCGAGGGACAGCGCCCCACGTCCGCCAAAAAACCGCCACGCCTTATTGTTTGGGTTTTTTTCACGGATGCGGAATTCCAAGCCGCCGGGGCAGCAAGGGTTCGCCGCCCGGTATAGCGAATATACTATTGATTTTATTAGGTTTATAAAGGAGACAAAGGATAGGAAGGCCAACGCTGGGAGCCGCACCGAAGAGAACCGCCGCGAGCCTACCGGCTTGCACTCGATAAGTCTTTTAATCCAACCACGATTTGGCAATTTCATAGGCACAATGGCGGACATGTCCTTCCAAAAATTGAAGAGCGCCCGGACGCGGGAAGCGCCATGTGTTTGCCCCAAAAAAGCCAAAACGGAATCCGCGCGATGATCGGCTGGACACTTTCCCGTTATTTGTCGGCGCGCTTCCTGCAGACGATCGGCGCGGTTTTTCTCATGATTTCCACCATGATCTACGTCATCGACTTCGTTGAGTTGTTGCGACGGAGCGGCGACATCCCAGGAGTCTCGCCAGGATTTATCGCCTACCTTTCCTTGCTCCGGGTCCCCTCCGTGACCGAGCAGATCATGCCTTTCTGCGTGTTGTTTGGCACCATGGCGACATTCCTGACCCTCACGCGCACATTGGAGCTGCTCGTCGCCAGGGCCGTGGGCGTCTCGGTCTGGGGATTTTTGGTTCCCCCGCTCGCCATCGCGGTCACGGCCGGAATTGCGTCGGTGATCCTGTTCAATCCGCTCTCCGCGACGATGAAGCATCGAGCGGATGCGATCGAGACCCAGCTTTTCGGCCGCAATGGCAAGCAAAACGATGACGCAAGCTTATGGATCAGACAGCAGGGAATCGATGGAGAGGCTTTCATCAAGGCTGGCCAAGCGTCGGCGGATGGCACGAAACTCACCTCCGCCATCGCTTATGTCTACGATCGCGCTGGGGCCTTCGAACAAAGGATTGCGGCACCTACCGCCAAACTTTGGCCGGGTGTGTGGCAATTTGACAACGCGCGGCTGATGTCGCCGGGAGAAGAACCCTTTGCCGCCGGCACCTATCTGCTTGCAGCGAGCGTTTCACCGAATGAAATTATGGAAGGCGCCATCGCGCCTGATTCCGTGCCTTTTTGGGAATTACAATCGCTGCGCGCCGCTGCCGAGACGGCGGGTCTCGACGGACTCGGCTACCGGCTCCAATTCCACACGCTTTTGGCAAGGCCGCTCTTGTTTGTCGCTATGGTGTTAATCGCAGCGGCCTTTTCCTTAAGGTTTTTTCGTTTTGGTGGAATCCAGAAGATGGTTTTGGGTGGCGTGGGCGCAGGCTTCGTGCTTTATGTTGCGACAAAATTGGTCGGCGACCTCGGCGGCTCTGGTTTGCTCAATCCGCTTGTCGCCGGATGGTCTCCGGCGATCGTCGCAAGTCTGCTTGGCGCCTTCGCCTTGTTGAATCAGGAGGACGGTTGATGGGGCGGCGTTTTTGCCCCGGTAGTGCTGCGATCGTCCCCGCGCTTCGCGCCTTCGGCGCCAAATTGGGGCTAACCGCACCGGTTGCGCGGGCGCGGCGGTATATCCTTTTTTCGCTGACGCTCGTCTGTACAGCTTTGCTGACGGGAAGCTTCTCGCCTCCGGCCCTCGCCGTTGAGGCCGCGGCCACCCAACAGGCGGCCGGGGCGAATCGAAAAATGTTCGTCGAAGCGACCGAGCTTCGCTATGACACCGAAAAGAACACGGTTTCGGCGGAAGGCAACGCGAGAGTTTACTACAACGAGAAGGTGCTCGAGGCCGATCGAGTCATCTATAATCGCAATACCGGCCGCGTTTATGCCGAAGGTCACGCAAAATTGACCGAAAGCGACGGCACTATCATTCACGGCGAGAGCTTCGATCTCACCGACGATTTCCGCGACGGTTTTATCGAAAGCTTACGCGCCGATACCCCGCCAAAACCCTATTACTATCCCTCGGGGAACACTTTTGAAAAAGGGACCTACAAGACCTATTTCAGCGCCCCTCGCGCCGAACGCATCGAAGGCGAAACCACGGTGTTCGACAAGGGGACCTACACGGCGTGCGAGGCTTGCAAGGACAATCCCGACAAGCCGCCACTGTGGCGAGTGCGCGCCAAGCGCATCATCCATAAGAACGACGAAAAAATGATTTATTATGAGGATGCTTGGCTTGAGTTCTTGGGCATCCCAATCGCTTACGTGCCGTTTTTTTCGGCGCCCGACCCAACCGTTACCCGGAAGTCAGGAATTCTTTCCCCCTATCTCGCCTATAGCGGCAATCTCGGGGCTGGCGTCGGTATTCCGATCTTCTGGGCGCTCGCACCCGATTACGATTTGACCTTCACGCCGACTTATTTTTCCCAGCAAGGGTTCTTTGCCAAGGCGGAATGGCGCCAGCGGTTCGAGAGCGGCGAATATTATATCCGTGCGACGGGAATAGCCGAGCAGAACAACACGGTTTTCCCTGTGGCGCCCTATGGCTCGGGCGATCAGTCCCTGCGCGGCTCGTTCGAAAGCAAGGGCCTGTTTTATATCGCCGATTACTGGAAGTTTGGCTGGGAATTCACCCTGCTCTCGGACAAGTGGTACCTCAACGACTATCATGTGCCGAGTCAGACACTGTCTTCCAATTATTTTAGCGAAACAACCTCGACCGTTTATCTGACCGGACAACATGATCGCGGCTATTTCGATCTTCGCGGTTATTCCTTCGAGGGCCTGTCGAGCCACGACTTTCAGCCCCAGCAGCCGACCGCGCATCCAGTCTGGGACTACAATAAGACCTTCGACATCGACCCGGCCAAATCCTTCGGCATTGGCGGCCAAGCCGAACTCGACTTCAATCTCACCAGCCTTTCCGCGAGCTCCGCGAGCTTCGAGGCGGTCGGGCCACGTAAATTGGATAGTGCTTATGGTCTCTATGACATTTGCCAGAGTACTGTCACAAAAACCAATCCTTTTGGTCTTTATGTGCCTGGCCAAACGATCGGCGATTGCCTTTTGCGCGGTGTCGGCGGCGACTACACGCGCGCCACGCTAGAGGCGTCCTGGAAACGCCAATTCATCGATCCGATCGGCGAAGTGTTCACACCCTTCGCCTTTGCACGCGCGAATGGCGAATGGCTCGATATCAATACGACGAATAGCTACACCTTCGCATCGGCGGCCGGCTCTTCCACCTATTTCAACCTTTCGCAGTTGAATTTTGTCGGCAACAAAGACACGAGTTTTTTCGGCGAGTTTATGCCGGGACTGGGGCTGGATTATCGTTATCCCTTCTTTGCCAAGTTTAGCTTCGCCTCGATCGTTTTCGAGCCGATTGGCCAGATCATTGTTCGTCCCGATCAGCAAATCGGCTCGAATTCGCTGGTAAACTTGGATGCCCAGAGCCTCGTCTTTGACTCTTCCAACCTGTTCGACTGGAGCAAATATTCAGGCTACGATCGGTTTGAAACCGGGACCAGGGCCAACTACGGCGGCCAGTTCACGATGACGTTCAACAATGGCGGGTATATCAACTTGATCGGCGGCCAATCCTATCAAGTCGCCGGCACCAATTCCTACGCGACACCGGACGCCGCCAATGTCGGCTTAAGTTCGGGGCTCGATACACGGCTCTCCGATTACGTCGGCGCCCTGACGATCGCTCCCAATTCGATTTTCTCTTTTGTCGCCAAGGCGCGCTTCGATGTCAGCTCCTTGGACGCGCGGCGTGTGGACCTGATTGCAAATTATAATTTCGGGGCACTAACGGGGTCGGTTCAATTCGCCAACTATCAGGCGCAGCCTGTTATTGGGTATGACGTTCGCCGCGAAGGCCTTGCGTTTTCGTCACGCTATAAGATCAGCGAGAATTATTTCGCGCAGGGCAACATCACGTTCGATATGAGCCGCCATCTCTATCCCCCGGCCGTGATCGGCTATACCAATCCTGGCGCATTCGCGATCGCCGCCTATGGGATCGGTGCCGGCTATCAGGACGAGTGCACGAGTTTTTCCGTGAACTACAGCTCGATTTATCAAGATTACGGAAGCGGGTCCCTGGTGCGCAACCAAACCGTGCTCCTGCAACTGCAATTACGCACCTTGGGGGAAGCGAAGTTCAACAAGACTTTCCTCAACACAACGTCGCTCGATGGCGTCAACTATTGAACCGGGTATAATTAAAATCTGGCGGCCCAGAACGGCGCCGGCGTGAAGGGAGAGAAGAGGGTCATGGAGATGAAAGCCGATGCGCCTAAGAATGGCAGCGCGCGCGTCGCTTATTTGCGTTTTGCGATTTGCGCCGCCGCTGCAATCGCCGCGTTTAATGCGATTTCTAGCAAGCCCGCGGTCGCCCAGGCAATCGTCGCCAGCATCAATGGGGATCCGATCACAGACATTGATATCGACGAGCGGATGAAAATGTTGCGCGTGCTGCACAAACCGGCGACCCGTGATGCGGCAATCGAAAGTCTCTTTACCGATCGTCTCGAAACGCAGGAAACAAGCAAGTTTGGCATCAATCCACGGGATAACGACATCTCGCAGCAAATCATCAAGGCGGCGCAGGAGATGAAAATCGCTCCAGATGCATTGGTGGCGGCGTTTCAGCATGCCGGTGTGACCGCGGATCACTTCAAAGCGCATTACCGCGCCGACATGGCTTTCGATGTGCTGGTGCAAGCGCTGAACAAAGGTGTCGAAGCGAGCGAAGAACAGGTGCGCGCCGAACTTGCTAAGCAAGGCGGCAAGGCAGCAGCCGGAACCTCGTATACTTTGCGCGAGATTATCTTTGCGATACCGCGCTCGGCAACGCCCGCGGCGTTGAACGAGCGAGCCCATGACGCCGAACAATTGCGGACGCAATTCACCGATTGCGACAGCGGCTTGCGTCTGGCCCGCAGCCTCAACGACGTGACGGTGCGCGATCCGCTGATCAAGACTTCCATTGAAATCGGTGAGACTTTCCGTCAATTGCTCGACAAGACTCCCGTAGGTCACCTTACAGCGCCGCAACGCTCGAACGAAGGGCTTGAAATGATCGCAGTGTGCTCCAAAGGCGCCGCCAAGGATGATAGTGCGGCACGTGCTGTGATCTCGCAGAAGATTCTTGCCGCTCATACCGCAGCCGACAGCGAACGCCGACTCAAGGAATTACGGGCGAAAGCCGTCATCGTAAAGCACTGAAGCACGGCGGCAAAGAAAGCCCCCGGCTCTTACGCTGCCTTCGCTCTAGATCGGCTGCTTGGACTCGTCCCTTCGCAGCAACTTAGGCATTCATCGCCGAACAGAGAGATATTGATGGCGCGACCGTATCCGGCAAATATTCTTCCTCTAGCATTGTCACAAGGAGATCCCGCGGGTATCGGGCCGGAACTCACATTGAAGGCTTGGCTTAAGACGCATGAAAATCCAGACTTTCCGCCTTTTTTGGCCGTCACCAATGTTGGGCAACTCGCCGCCACCGCGCGCGGCTTGGACTTAAATGTTCCGATCAAAATCGTCGGCGATGCCGATGCTGCTTCGGTGTTTCGCCACGCATTGCCGGTGTTTGCGTTGGATCATGCGGCTTTTGGAAAACCGGGCTTCCCGGATGTAAGGGATGCAGCCGGAACCATCGCCTCTATTGAAACCTGCGTGCAGCTCATCCGCGCCAAGAAGGCTTCGGCCGTTGTCACCAATCCCATCGCCAAAGAACTCTTCTATCGCGCCCACTTTCGCTACCCTGGCCACACCGAGTTCCTTGAGGAGCTGGCCGAACGCCATTTCGGCACCAGGGCACGGGCCGTGATGCTGATTTGGTCACCGAAATTCTCTGTCGTCCCCGCCACAGTTCACATTCCGCTTTCGCGTGTGCCGTCCATGTTGACGCGCGCGCTCCTTGTGGAAACCGGCCTCGTCGTGGCGCATGACCTTGCCTCGCGGTTTGGCATCAGAAAGCCGCGTCTTGCGTTCACGAGCCTTAACCCTCACGCGGGCGAAGGCGGCGCGATGGGCCGTGAGGAAATAGACGTCATTGCACCGGCGCTGGCTGATCTTGCGGCGGCGGGTATCGCGGTGAGCGGACCCTACCCCGCCGATAGTCTGTTTCGTCCGGACGCACGGAAAAACTACGATGTTGTCATTGCGATGTATCACGATCAGGCCTTGGTCCCGGTGAAAACCGTGGCCTTCGATACAGCGGTCAACGTGACCTTGGGGCTTCCCTTGATCCGCACGTCTCCCGACCACGGCACGGCTTTCGATATCGCCGGAAAGGGGGTCGCGGATCCAGCGAGCCTGATCGCGGCCTTGAGGCTTGCCGGTAAGCTCGCGCGCCGTGCCGGTGCAGCCAAACACACCGGACATTGATTCACAACCGGGAAACGCGAAAACCGTGTCACGATCTGCAGGAGGAAACCAGTTCGATGGTCTTCCACCGCTTCGCGAGGTCGCCAATGCGCATGGGCTCCTTGCCAAGAAATCGCTCGGCCAGAATTTTCTTTTCGATCTTAATCTCACCCGCCGCATCGCCCGCGCGGCAGCGCCGCTGACCGACGCACTGATTGTCGAGATTGGCCCAGGTCCTGGCGGTCTGACCAGGGCATTGCTCGCGGAAGGTGCGCAAAAAATCATCGCGGTCGAGCGCGACGCGCGCTGTCTACCAGCGCTTGCCGAGATCGCGGACCATTATCCCGGGCGGCTCGAAGTTATCGAAGGTGACGCGCTGGACGTCGATCTCGGGCGGCTGGTTGGCGAGGCGAGACCTGCACGCGTTTGCGCCAATCTTCCCTACAACATCGCCACCGCACTGCTGGTCCGCTGGCTGGAAACCGAGCCTTGGCCGCCGTGGTTCGACCGGCTCATTTTGATGTTTCAGCGCGAGGTGGCCGAGCGTATCATTGCGAGCCCGGCCGAGCGCGCCGCCTATGGCCGCCTCGCGGTGCTGTGCAATTGGCGTTGCACCACACGTCTTCTTTTTGACGTTGCGCCCTCTGCCTTCACTCCGCCCCCGAAAGTGACCTCGGCGGTGGTCGAACTTGTTCCGCGTGTCTCTCCCATGACCTGCCAGGCGCGTCTTTTGTCGGAGGTCACGCAAGCGGCTTTTGGGCAAAGGCGCAAGATGCTGCGGCAGTCGTTGAAAACGATCAAGGATTGCGATGCCGGAACTTTGCTTGCCCGCGCGGAGATCGACCCGGCATTAAGAGCGGAAGCCATCGGCATCGAAGGATTTGCCGCATTGTCTCGGGCGCTCGAGGATATGCGCGCGGATCAAGAACCCGCAATGCCATGATCGCAGATCATTTCCGCTATCAAGGAACTCACATGCGCACCGCCGTTGTCTCTGGCGCCATCATGATGGCCGCGGGTTTGCTGATTGCCCCTTATCTTCGGGCGCCGACCGCGCTTACGGGCGGCGGGCTTACGTGCCATAACGCGGCGAAACCCATGGCACGTCTCGAACTTGTGTTCGGCTCGGGGCACGAGAGCTTGACCCCGGCCAGCGAGGAAGAATGGGCGGCGTTCGTGGCAACCGAAATCACGCCTCGCTTTCCCGATGGTCTCACCGTGCTCACGGGCTACGGGCAATGGCGCGATAGCGCCGGCGCACTCGTCAAGGAAACCTCGCGCCTGCTGCTGATCTGGTAAGCGCCAGCAGCCGATTCGGACACTCGCATAGAGGCGATCCGCGCGGCCTATAAGGCGCGCTTTGGCCAAGACAGCGTGCTGCGCACGGACGAGCCAATAGCATGCGTGACTTTTTGAGGCACCTACAAACCCCGCTTCACATCCGGCGGCGCCGCCTCTTCAGCAAGCTGGCTCAAAGCCTCGTCGAGTCCCATCTGCGTCTGATCCTGTGAGCCAAGACGCCGGATCGAGACGGCGCGCGAGGCCGCCTCCTTCTTGCCGAGAACCATGAGGACCGGAATCTTGGCGAGCGAATGCTCGCGTACCTTATAATTGATTTTCTCGTTGCGAAGATCGCCCTCCGCCCGCAGCCCTCTCTTACGCGCCGCCGCGATCACTTCGCCCGCGTAATCGTCGGCCTCCTGCGTGATCGTCGCGACGACGATCTGCAGCGGCGACAGCCACAAGGGCAGATGACCGGCGAAATGCTCGATCAAAATCCCCGTGAAGCGCTCCAGCGAGCCGAACATGGCGCGGTGGATCATCACCGGCGTCACCTTTTCGCTGTCGGCCCCGATATAAAAGGCGCCGAACCGGCCAGGCATGTTCAGATCAACCTGCGTCGTCCCGCATTGCCATTCCCGGCCAATCGCATCGCGCAACGTATATTCGAGCTTCGGCCCATAGAAGGCACCTTCGCCCGGATTGATTCCCGTCTTGAGGCCACGTTCGGCGATGTGTTCGAGCACGCGCGTCAATGCCGCTTCCGCCTTATCCCAGGCCTCATTGGTGCCCACGCGTTTTTCGGGCCGGGTCGAAAGCTTGACGACGATGTCGTGAAACCCGAAATCGGCATAGATTGACAGGATGAGATCATTGACCTTCAAGGCCTCGGCCATGATCTGGTCCTCGGTGCAGAAAATATGAGCGTCATCCTGGGTGAAGGCGCGAACCCGCATGATCCCATGCAAGGCGCCAGACGGCTCATAGCGATGCACCACGCCGAATTCGGCGATCTTCAAAGGCAGGTCGCGATAGGACTTCAAACCATTCTTGAAAATCTGAATATGGCCGGGACAATTCATCGGCTTCAGCGCGAAGATGCGCTCGTCCTCGGTCTTGGTGAGAAACATATTTTCACGAAACGTCTGCCAATGGCCCGACGTTTCCCAAAGCGCGCGGTCGAGCACCTGCGGCGTGTTGACTTCGATATAGCCGGCCGCCTCCTGGCGCCGCCGCATATAGGAAATCAGCGTCTGAAAGAGCGTCCAGCCCTTAGGATGCCAGAACACCGTGCCTGGTCCCTCTTCCTGAAAATGGAACAGATCCATTTCCCGTCCGAGCCTGCGATGATCCCGCCGCTCGGCCTCCTCGAGCTGCTTGAGATAGGCGCTCAGTTCCTCCTGCTTGGCGAAGGCCGTGGCGTAGATTCGCTGCAGCATGGGTTTTGTCGAATCGCCGCGCCAATAGGCACCCGCAACCTTCATCAATTTGAAGGCGCTCCCAACTTTGCCGGTCGAGGTCATGTGAGGACCGCGACAGAGGTCGAGCCAATCGCCTTGCTTGTAGATTTTTAAATCTTCATGTCCGGGAATTGCATCGACGAGTTCAACCTTGAATGCCTCGCCATGCGTTTCGAACCAGGCCTTGGCATGTTCGCGTGTCCAAATCTCCTTGGTGAAAGGTTTGTCGCGCGCGATGATCTCGGCCATTTTTTTTTCGATCGCGGCGAAATCTTCCGGCGTAAACGGCTCCGCCCGATAGAAATCATAATAAAAGCCGTTCTCGATCACCGGCCCTATGGTGACCTGAGTGCCAGGAAAGAGCGTCTGCACCGCCTCGGCAAGCACATGCGCGGCATCATGACGGATGAGTTCGAGTGCTCGTGGATCGTCCCGGGTCACGAACTCTATCGCCGCATCCTGTGTCAGGGAATCGGCGAGATCGTGCAACGCACCATTAAGTGTCATCGCAACCGCCCGCTTGGCGAGGGATGGCGAAATGCTTTTGGCGATCTCGAACCCGTTCACTCCCGGTTCGAACGGGCGTGCTGCGCCGTCCGGAAAAGTTACGGAAATCATGGGGTCATCTCCTTGCTGCTCACTCGCAGATACCAATCGGCGTAAGCATTTACTGGCGCATTCGGGGGTACCCTCGAATCGATCGGGAGAACCTAACCGTCGTATTGCGTAAGGTGCAAGCACACCTTTCTTTCAGAATGTTCTGAGGACTTTTAACTGTTGTGTTCAAGCTATGAAAGACGAAAGATTCATTGCAGTAAGCTTAACTGTTGCCTTTGCTGCAATAAGACATATTGCAATGCGCCCGATCATATGATTTACATTTGTGAGAGCGGTTGCTACTGAAAGTGAACTTTCGCTACTGAGCAAATAATTTTTTATTGTTAAAAACGATTAATGTTTATCTTAATTTGATACTTGTGGGAGTTGTGATGTGATGAAACACACTGCGAACAGCCCAAAATGCGGCTTTAAGTCTCCTATATATCGAGTGAAATCAGAGGCTTCTTTTTTTTCTATCGTCAAACTACGAAGGTTTTGGGGTTTCTTAGCCGTTTCACTCACCTTTTTGAAAGGAGCTTCTAACTACACGATTGTTAGCGCTTGTTATTCGTCATAAAATTCTTTAACAAAAAAATGGACGCCAGCTGGCCCGTTTTGGTTCTGCTAGCGCGTCTGAAAAAAGAGAGTGATTGAGAATAAGCGCGGAGCGATTAATTCCGATTAAAATCAACTGATTACTGGTGCAAAATGACTGTTTTGGAAAAAGAAACCGACATCGGCAACCTGCGCGCTGAAGAAGAACGCATTCTTGCTACCTTCACCCGGCGTTTGATCGAAATCGCGGCTGTCTCTGGAGCGCGCGGAGCGGCGGCTTCTCCGACCGCCACGCTCAACGCGATGCGGCTCCCCGCGATCGCCCTCGACCGGCACGGATTTGTTGTCGACGTAAACAGCGCGGCGGAAGCCGTTTTCGACAACAATATCAAAATCAAGGACCGGCGGCTGTTCGTTCGCGACCTAGACTCGCGAACTCTTATCAAGGACGCGATCGATCAACTGTCCGGCCCGCCCCGTTTGAATTCCTTGGCGGTGGAACCGGTGATCGTCCCTCGTACTGACAAATTGCCGGTGATCGTGCGGATTTGGCCCTTTGAAGGGCCGGAACATCACCCGGGGCAGGAAATCCATGCCCTCATGACGTTGAATGCCCTAGGTCCGAGGCCGGGGCCGCCCGCAACGATTCTCGCCAAGACATTCCGCCTGACCCCGTCGGAGGCGAAGCTCGCCTGTATCATCGCGCGTGGCGCACCTCCCGATATCGCCGCCAGGGAATTGAAGATTTCCCGCGAGACGGCGCGCAATCAGTTGAAATCCGTGTTCGCCAAGACCGATACGCACCGGCAAAGCGAACTCGTCGCGCTGCTGTTGCAAGTCGAGTAGCGGCTGGCGAACGGCAAGCGCTCAAAAAAGAGCGATTCGATCTTCTCCCGCCTCTGGAGCCTTGGCACCGGAGCGTTGTTCTGCGGGTTTGGCCGCGCGGGCGAGATTATAGGCGGAGTTGATCAAGGCGATGTGCGAAAAGGCCTGAGGAAAATTACCTACGAGGCATTTCGACGCAGGATCATATTCCTCGGACAGTAAACCAAGGTCATTCCGAAGTAGAAGAAGCCGCTCAAACAGTTTGCGAGCGTCCTCGAACCGCCCCAAAAGCACGAGATTGTCGACAAGCCAGAAGCTGCAAGCGAGAAACGCGCCTTCGCCTTCGGGCAACCCGTCGTTAGCCTTTCGCGTATCGTAACGGCTCACCAAACCATCCACCATCAAGTGCCGCTCGATCGCACCGACTGTGCCGAGCACGCGTTTGTCACTGGGCGGCAAGAAACCAACGAGGGCCATCATGAGGAGACTGGCATCAAGAACTTTTGAATCGTAGCTCTGCGTGAAAGAGCCCAGTTCAGAATCAAAACCCTTGGCGCAAATATCCTCGTGAATGCGTTGTCGAAGATGCCGCCAATGATCGAGCGGCCCGACAAAACCAAACTCCTCGATGCTCTTAACGGCGCGATCGAAGGCAACCCAAGTCATGATTTTCGAATAGGTGAAATGCCGACGTGGGCCGCGCACTTCCCAAATGCCTTCATCGGGCAATTCCCAGATCGTTTCGAGATGTTTCAGCAGCTCGATTTGCAACATCCAGTCGGCAGCGTCGGCGACGAGCCCGCGCTTGCGGCTTTGGTAAAGCGCATCGAGCACCTCGCCATAAATATCGAGCTGCAACTGGCCGGACGCCGCATTTCCTGCACGGACCGGCGTTGCGCCGCCATATCCGGAAAGCCAGGGAAGCGACCGTTCAGGAATGCAACGCTCTCCTCCCAGCCCATAGAGAACCTGGACCAGCGCCGGTTCGCCGCCTATGGCACGGATCAGCCAAGCACGCCATCGTGTCGCTTCCTCGGCATAGCCGCCGTTCATCAGCGCGAGCAATGTAAAGGTCGCGTCGCGCAGCCAGCAAAAGCGATAATCCCAATTGCGCGAGCCGCCCAATTGCTCCGGCAGCGACGTGGTCGGCGCGGCGACGATCCCGCCGCTCGGCTGAAAAATCATTGCGCGCAAGGTTAGCAACGAGCGGATCACCGCCTCAGACCAATCCCCGGCACCTTCAAACGGTTTCGACCAGCCTCCCCAGCTCCGCTCCGTTTGTACGAGCGCGGCATATGGATCGATGGCCCTTGGCACATCCTCGTAGGAGATGCCGAAGCTCAACGTGAAATCCGTTGTTTCTCCGGCAGTGACCGTGAATTCACCGGCATGCGTCCGTCCGTGCGGGCGAAGGCTTATGGGCGTGCGCAGCACCAAACGGTCTGGCCCAGCAACCGCGTGCAGACTTCCGTCATCACGGCGCCGCATCCATGGCACGACCGCGCCATAGTCGAAACGGATGACAAGCTCGGTGCGCAGCTTAACGCTGCCGCTGATGCCCCGCACGAGACGTATGAGATGAGTGCCTGGCGTGCGCACCGGCATGAAATCGGTAACCACGGCGGTACCGTCCGCGGTCTCGATCGCGGTTTCGAGAATCAATGTATGGCCACGATAGTTCCGCGTGATCTTGGCGGCGGGGTCTACCGGTGCGATCAGCCACCGGCCATTGTCCTTGGTGCCGAGGAGATTGGCGAAACAGGCAGGCGAATCAAAACGCGGCCAGCATAGCCAATCGACCGAACCATCGCGCCCGACGAGAGCCGCCGACTCGCAATCGCCAATAATTGCATAGTCCTCGATTTTTTGAGTCATGGAGTTCCACTAGCTCCGCCTGAACCCGGTGGCATCTTCGCACATCATGCATAAGAAATATCGATCAAGGACACGTTATCGCCGCTTCCCCTTCCAACTTGTCCCGCCCTTGCCCCCCGATGAACGCGGCCTCCCATTCTCGCGCGGCTTGGCTTCGCCGCCGCCAAAATTATGCGGCCCCATCTCGGCATCGGTCGGTTTATGCGGACGGCTGGCCGGCAGGTTCGCCGCGCGTCCATATTTGCGCTCGCCTTGAAAAGATCCGGCCTGCGATTCGACATCGCGCTGGCTTGCCAGCGGATCATCGGCGATGGCGAGTTCAACCGCTTGCAGGCGTTTCAATTCGTCACGATACCGCGCGGCCTCCTCGAATTCGAGATTGGCGGCGGCGTCCCGCATGCGCTTTTCGAGATCGGCGATTGCCGCCTTGAAATTATGCCCGGCAAGCATCTCCGGCGCCGAAAGACCCGCATCGACCGTGACATGGTCTTGCTCATAGACCGAGCCCAGAATATCCGCGATCCCGCGTTTGATCGAGGCGGGCGTGATCCCATTTTCGGCATTGTAGGCTTGCTGTTTTTCACGCCTGCGGCTCGTCTCGGCGAGGGCACGCGTCATCGATCCGGTTTCGCGGTCGGCATAAAGGATCACCTTGCCATCGACATTACGCGCAGCGCGGCCAATCGTCTGCACGAGCGATGTTTCGCTGCGCAAAAACCCTTCCTTATCGGCGTCAAGAATCGCGACAAGGGCGCATTCGGGAATATCCAGCCCCTCGCGCAAAAGATTGATCCCGACGAGCACATCGAAAGCACCGAGCCGCAAATCGCGGATGATTTCGATTCTCTCGATCGTGTCGATGTCGGAATGCATGTAGCGCACTCTAACGCCATGGTCATGTAGATATTCGGTGAGGTCTTCCGCCATGCGCTTGGTGAGCACGGTGACAAGACTGCGGTAGCCTTTTGCCGCCACCTCGCGCACTTCTCCCAAAAGATCGTCAACTTGCGCACGCGCGGGCCGGATTTCGACCGGCGGATCGATAAGCCCGGTGGGGCGGATGATCTGTTCGACGAAGACGCCGCCCGCGCGCTCCATTTCCCAAGAGCTGGGTGTCGCCGAGACATGGATCGACTGCGGCCGCATCGCGTCCCATTCCTCGAAGCGCAAAGGCCTGTTGTCGAGACACGACGGCAGCCGGAACCCATATTCGGCGAGTGTCGCCTTGCGCCGGAAGTCGCCGCGGTACATGGCGCCGATCTGCGGAATGGTGACATGCGACTCGTCGGTGAAGACCAGCGCATTGTCCGGCAAATATTCGAAGAGCGTTGGCGGCGGCTCGCCGGGACGGCGGCCGGTCAGATAGCGCGAATAGTTCTCGATGCCAGCGCAAGACCCCGCCGTCTCCAGCATTTCGAGGTCGAACATGGTGCGCTGCTCGAGCCTCTGCGCTTCGAGCAAGCGGCCGGCGGCATTGAGCTCGGCAAGGCGCTGTTTCAGTTCGATCTTGATGCCTTTGATCGATTGCAAAAGCGTCGGGCGCGGCGTCACATAGTGCGAGTTGGCATAGACCTTGATGAATTCGAGGTCTTGGGCTTTTCTGCCGGTCAGCGGATCGAACTCGGCGATGGTTTCGATCGAATCACCAAAGAAGCCGATGCGCCAGGCGCGGTCTTCATAGTGAGCCGGGAACAGCTCGATGGTATCGCCGCGCACCCGGAAGACGCCGCGCGAAAAATCGCCCGCCGAGCGCTTATATTGCAGCGCGACCAAATCGGCGATGAGTTGCCGCTGATCGATTTTTTCGCCGAGCTTCACGGTGAATGTCATCGCCGTATAAGTTTCGACCGAGCCGATGCCGTAGATGCAGGAAACCGAGGCAACAATGATCACATCGTCGCGCTCCAACAGCGAGCGCGTCGCGGCATGGCGCATCCGGTCGATCTGCTCGTTGATCGAGCTTTCTTTCTCGATATAGGTGTCGGAACGCGGCACATAGGCTTCCGGCTGATAGTAATCATAGTAAGAGACGAAATATTCGACCGCGTTGTCCGGAAAGAAGCTTTTGAACTCACCGTAAAGCTGCGCCGCCAGGGTTTTATTGGGCGCGAGAACCAGCGCCGGACGGTTGGTGCGGGCGATCACCTGCGCCATGGTGAAAGTCTTGCCCGAGCCGGTGACGCCGAGCAGTACCTGGTCGCGTTCCTGCGCGGTGATGCCCTTTACGAGTTCATCGATGGCGGCGGGCTGGTCGCCCTTCGGCTCAAATTCGGAGGAGACGCGAAATCTTTGGCCGCCTTCCGATTTGTCGGGTCTCGGCGGCCGGTGCGGCGTCCAGGGGCTTTTTTCGCGGATATTCGGGTCGCCGCGCTCCAGCAGCTCTTTCAGCGATTCGGCGGTCGCCGCGACGCCGCCCGTCCCCGGTGGCCGGTAGAAACCTGAATCATAATTGGCCTGCGCCTCCGAAACGCCAAGCTGGCGCTCGTTTAGTGCCGGATTGAGCAAGGCGGCAAGATGCTCGCCAAGCGGCGTGACCTCGGGCCGCGAGGCTTTCGAATGCGGGGCTTTCTTTCCCGCGGCGGGTTTCGGAGCTTTGGCCATGCCGCCAATATGGGGCGAGTCGGGGAAGGATCAAAGCTTTTGTGGCAGCTGTGACCAGCTGCCGTTGATTTCACCGGAGCCCAAAAGGGCGCAAAAATTTCTCATGATGCATCCAAAGGCCCCGGCCAAGTGTAACGCTTGTGCCGGGAATAATTCCGTGCATGGGGAAACGGCAGGGGAGACACGCCAAATGACGCAGCAGCCAGATTTCGGAGTGCCGACGCAAAGCCAGACTCTTGTTCAAGGATTGATCCGGAGCGAGGGAGCCAGCTACAGCAATTGGGGCCTGCATCGCAGCACGACGCCCGCCGTCTTCATCGAGCCGATTTCTTACGCCGATGTGCAGGCCATCGTGCGCGACAGCGCGCGGTTCCCCTCGCCGGTCAATCCGGTCGGCTCGATGCTCTCGGTCGCGTCCACCTTCGTCAACGACGGCGGAACCATGGTCTGTCTGCGCAAGCTCGACGAGGTGATCGGCATCGAGCGCGACGCCACGGGCCGGGAACTGGTCCGCGTGCAGGCCGGATGCCGCTTGAAAAAACTCAATATGTGGTTGCAGGCACGCGGCCTCGAAGTTCCGTTCCAGGCCGAAATCGGCGAAGCCAGCGTCGGATCCGTCGCGGCGGGCGACACCAAGGAGTCTTCGATCGATGGTCCGGGATATTTCTCCGCCCATGTCGCCGCAGTCACTTATATCGATGAAACCGGCGCCTTGCGCACACTGTCGGACCTTGCGGACGGCGCAGCATTTTACGAATTCAAATGTTCGTTCGGCCTCTTGGGGATCATTGTCGAATGTCTCGTCGAAACGCGCCCGGCTACGCTCTGCCGGTCCGACGTATCCGTCGAAGGTTTCGCTTCACCTACGGAACTTGCCGCCGGTTTGCTAGCTAAGCGTTCGCAATGCGACGCACTTTTGGCGATCGTCTTCCTGCATCAGCTCGTGAGTTTTTTCGATCGGCGTTACAAGGCTGGCCCCGGCATCTTTACGCCGCCCGAATCGCAGCCAGAATGCGAGGCTTTCCGCCTCGCCAAGCGTCTTGGAATCCAGCACGGCTTTGATGGTGTCGAGGTTCCGCAACCCAAGGGACTTGTCTATTCGAGAGCCGATTTCGTCAATGAATATTGGCGCCCCAGCGCCAGCGAACGGCGGCTCGATTTCCAATATTACGAGCATGACATCTCGCAGATCGAGCGTGTCGTCACCGAGGCATATGCCTTCACGAAATCGTTTCAGGACAAAACCGGATATGTTCCCGGCGGCTTCGCCACCTATTTCGTGCAACGCTTGGCACAAGAGAAAAAACCCTATGGGCTCTATTCGAGCGGCCCCGGCGTTTCCTTTTCCTTCGACCCCATTTGTTCCAATCCGGCGGAGCCTTTGTGGCAGCAGTTTTCGCGCGAGTATAATGACCTGGCCATTCGCGGGCTGGGGGCCAACGCCTCGCCGATCCAGACGCAATGGCTAAAGGCGGGCGATGTAAAAATTCCACGCAAACTGGCAAAGCCGCGTTTCACCACGCCCTATTACGCACAGTTTCTGGAGTAATCCCCGTAAGCTCACTCCCGCTCGATGCGGATGACCTGCGGCTTCTCGGCCAAAAAACCATCGGTGACGGCGGCTTCGAGCGCCAGGCGGATGGTTTTCTCATGCGTCGCATGGGTGATCAACACAACTGGCACGGCGCCATTGGCGTCGATCGCCTTGCCAGGGCGGCGGCGCTGCACGATGCTTTCCAAGGAAATGCCGCGCTCGGCCATGCGGGTCGCAATCGCCGCCGCCGCGCCCGGCCGGTCGAACACCGAAAGCCGGATATAATAGCCGCCCTCGTGCAATTGCATCGGCGCGAGGCGCGCCGGGATCAGCGACGCGACGGGGCGGCCGAACGGCGCCGAGCGGACGCCGCGCGCAATATCGGCGATGTCGGCGACGATCGCTGAAGCCGTCGCCTCGCCGCCCGCGCCCGGCCCGACGAGGGTCAGTTCATGCACCGCGTCGGCGTCGATGGTGACCGCGTTGGTAACGCCCATGACCTGCGCAATCGCCGAGGTTTTGGCGACCATGGTCGGATGCACGCGCTGTTCGATGCCGGCGGGCGTGCGCTGCGCGACACCCAGAAGCTTGATCCGGTAACCAAGCTCCGCCGCCGCATCAAGATCGGCGAGCGTGATCGCCTCGATGCCCTCGACGGAGATCGAGGCCGGATCGATCGCGGTGCCAAATGCCAGCGATGTCAGGATCGCCAGCTTATGCGCCGTGTCGAAACCGCCGATGTCGAAAGTCGGATCGGCTTCCGCGTAGCCGAGCTTTTGCGCCTCGCTCAAACATTGCGCGAAGGAAAGCGCCTCCTGTTCCATGCGGGTCAGGATGTAATTGCAGGTCCCGTTGAGAATCCCATAGACACGCTCGATGGAATTACCGGCCAGGCCCTCGCGCAGGGTTTTGACGATTGGAATACCGCCCGCGACCGAGGCCTCGAAAGCCAGCGCGACGCCTTTTTCCTCGGCGAGATGGGCGAGGCGCATGCCGTGTTTGGCCAACAGCGCCTTGTTGGCGGTGACGAGGGACTTGCCCGCCCCGAGCGCCGCCTCGGCGGCTGCGAGCGCGATCCCCTCTTCCCCGCCGATCAATTCCACGAAAAGATCGACGTCCGGTGCCTTGGCCAAGGCCACGCTATCGTCGAACCAGGCAAAGCGGGCGAGGTCGATCCCCCGGTCCTTGGCCCTGTTTGTGGCCGAAACACCCCGGATCACGATTTGACGGCCGGTCCGGCGCGCCAGCGTCTCGGCCTGCCGGTCGAGCAATTTGATGACCGCCGCTCCGACGGTGCCGAGACCGGCAATGCCGATGCGCAAGGGAGACGGCATGGATGCAAAGCCCGCGAGCCGGAGGAGCCGATGGGAAGACGAAAAAGACCGGCGGCAAGCGTGTTCTCTGCCCGATTTTCGCACAGCGATCAAGGTGCGGATAAAAGGGTGCGGCATGGCGCCCCGGCGCCTTCAATCTTGCCACGGCGCCGCAATGGCTTAAATTGATAAAAGACCGGCCCATCCGGAAGACCCCGAGCGGAATCCGCCCCCATGACCTTTGTCGACGCCGTCGAAGTTGCAAGCCGCAAGCCTGGACATATCAAATTGCACGGGCCGGAGGCGTTCGAGGGGATGCGCCGGGCAGGCAGGCTGGCCGCCGAGGCGCTTGACCTCCTGACCGCGCAAGTAACACCCGGCGCCACCACGGAGGCGCTAGACACCCTCATCTTCGATTTCGCGATGGCGCATAACGCCTATCCCGCGCCGCTCGACTATCGCGGCTACCGCAAATCCATCTGCACCTCGCTCAATCATGTCGTTTGCCACGGCATGCCCGACCGCAAACCGCTCAAGGACGGCGACATCGTCAACATCGACGTGACCTTGATCCTCGATGGCTGGCACGGTGATTCGAGCCGGATGTATCTCGTTGGCGATGTTCCCCGCCGGGCGCAGCGCCTCGTTGAGGTGACCTACGAAGCCCTTATGCGCGGCATGGCCGCCGTGCGGCCTGGCGCAACGACGGGCGACATCGGCGCCGCGATTCAGGAATATGCCGAATCCGAACGCTGTTCCGTCGTGCGCGATTTTTGCGGTCATGGCCTGGGACGCCTGTTTCACGATGAACCCAACATCCTCCACTACGGCCGCCGCAACGAAGGCGTGCTGCTGAAACCCGGCATGTTCTTCACAATCGAGCCAATGATCAATCTCGGCCGTCCGCATGTGAAGATTCTTTCCGACGGCTGGACGGCGGTCACCCGCGACCGGTCCCTGTCGGCGCAATTTGAACATACGATCGGCGTGACCGAGACCGGCTATGAGGCCTTCACTTTGTCGCCGAAGGATCTGCATCACCCGCCCTATGCCGCCGCCGGACCCGGCGGCGTATGACCGAAGCGGACGCGAGCGCGCCGCATTATCTCGGCCACCGTGAGCGGCTGCGTGAGCGCTTCCGCAAAGGCGGCGCCGATGCCTTGGGCGAATATGAGCTGCTTGAGCTCATCTTGTTTCGCGCCATGCCGCGGCGCGACGTCAAGCCGCTCGCCAAAGCCCTCATTGCCCGCTTTGGCTCCTTTGCCGAAACCGTGTCGGCGCGGCCCGAGCGTCTGCGCGAGATCGACGGACTTGGCGAGGCGGCGATCGTCGAGTTGAAAATCGTCGAGGCGGCAGCCAAACGGCTTGCCAAATCGGCGATCGAAAAGCGGCTGACTCTTTCAAGTTTTTCCGCGGTGGTCGATTATTGCCGGACAATGATGGCTTTCCTCGACCACGAGGAATTTCGCGTGCTGTTTCTCGACAAGAAAAATTGCTTGCTCGCCGACGAGGTACAAGGCGTCGGCACCATCGACCACGCGCCTGTGTATCCAAGGGAAATCATGCGACGAGCGCTCGAACTCGGCGCGTGCGCGATCATCCTCGTCCATAACCATCCCTCCGGCGACCCGCAGCCTTCGGCCGACGACATCCACATGACCCAACAAATCATCGCGATCGGCAAACCCCTCAAGGTCGCGGTCCATGATCATTTGATCATAGGCAAGCATGGTCATGTGAGCCTAAAGGGGTTGCGGATGATTTAGATCAAGTCCCGTTATGAATGACCCGCCCGTCATGCCCGGCCTTGAGCCGGGCATCCAGACTCGCGGTTTTGGGAATTGGATGGCCGGGTCAAGCCCGGCCATGACGAAAGACCAAACCTTCTTTTGCAAAACTTGTCCGATTTCGCGTTCAAATCGTACCAAAACGTTTCACGTGAAACGATTTTGTCCGATTGGAGCCGAAAACCTTACAAGGCCGAATACATGCCCCCCTTTGAGATGAGTGGGATTGCGCGAAAAATTGGTGCGATCAAACTTTGCACGCCTGGTCCATAACGCTAATTATCGCTCTTATACTCTCGTTGAAAAAGCGCGTGGGACCGTTTGATTATCATCAGTAGGGTGAGGATAAAATGCCAGTAGAGGCATACTGCAAGCGCTGAAGGCAGCGCTGACTTCCAATCTGTTATGTATAAGAGTAAGAATACGATAATCGCAACACTCGATACAAGAATGAGATACGAGATATTTGAATTAATTTCTTTCAAGAGCACCCTGCGGATTTTCAGGGTTGATTCCTGCATCTCCGCCATTTTTTGGTCACCGGGAATCTCCCACTTTCTTTGAAAAATTCCAAATGCAGCCACCTGCAAGTTCAAGAGCAGTGCGGCAAAGATACCAAAAAATGTTATGGAAACATTGTATATATCCTTTGAGGCTGCAAACCCAAAAATAGGCGAAGGCACCCACCAGGATCGGCGTAACGTAAAATATAACCAAGTCCCAGATGGATTTCCCTTCGGAGGGGACGTCACGCAATGTATTTAGGTGATCTTTGATTATTTGGCGTACGTCGATCTTCACAACTGTTTTCCTATAGGACCGCTTGGAAGTCTTTCAGTAGCTCACCCGACTCCTTCACCATAGACGCAAAGGTGGGATGTCCGTCGTGACCCCTCTGAATGGCGTCAGACAAATCGATCACACCAGCGTCGCCGTTATGCCCAAATATCCCAACGCGTCGCATCCGGCCACCGACCTGAATCTCAGCAACAGCTTCCTCGAAGGAGATACCATCATGCGTGGCAACACCTCCTTTGCCGTTTTTTAGCGTGTTGGACAACGATCCCAATTTTCCCAAAATGCCTTTTCGCTTCGCAGTTATTATCAACTCGAAATCGACTGCATCTGTGGGACGAGAGCTGAGATATCTATCAGCTATGTCGCTGGAAGCATTTCTTTTGATTAAACGCAAACTTTTGACTGGCGCAGATTGATAGATACCGCCATCGGTGTCGACGGGAAGTAGTTTTTTAAAAAGCAAGGCAAAGCCGGGGTTCTTCTTAGCGAAAACTTCCTGCATTCTTGACGTGATCAATTGTATGCAGGACCGCCCATGGAACGATTGAAACGCGGCAAAGGCATGATCTGAGCCGTTTGGATGCCAAAACTCGTAAAAAAGGGGAATCACCTCGACGTCAGTAGTCTTTCGCCTGTAGTTGTGCGTCTTCGTTTTTGTATCAATAAAATCACTCTCGAAGCCGAATGTGCCGTAGTGCACGTACCCCTTGCTGCTATCAGGTGACTTGACGTCTTTTGCTTCAAAAAACCAACTCCGTTCCAGCTCGGGATCTTCATTCGCATTGGAGTGAGTAGCGGCGAAATTTGTTAAGAACTGGGGTGGAGGCGTGAGCACTCCCTCGGTGTCGAAGGGTAGCTCTGTCCGATTGCGGACCTTGTGAATCGATACTTTATAAATCCTTATGCCAATTGAACTTGTCATTTTCGCTTCCGGACCGGGAACGTAACTGCATAAGTGTATTACGTTTCCGTGAAACATTCCATATGACGTTTGGCATCAGGAAATAATGCATAATTGATTGTCAGGTTACGGATTTACGCGTGGGTTCGCTTATGGACGCGGGCGAAGCGGAAACCGATGGTCTGCCCGACTCCGGGATATCTTTGAAACTTTTACGCCGCCTAATAGATGGGGGCGCTCACCAGCGCTACAGCAGGCGAATATTATTTGGAGACTCTCGAACGCATATCTGCTCAAAAAATATGGCAGACTCTACCCGAAGATTTTATCTTTTCAATGCAGCCGGAACTCCGCGCCGAGCGCCTTGATTTCGGCCGGCTTGATGAGCTTGGAATGGCCTACCACGACACGGTGCAATGGCCCCTCAAGCGTCTCTCGCCAGAACGTCAAGAATTTGATCAAAATCGGAAACTCCGGCGCGAGGTCATAGTCTTGCCAGATATAGGACTGCAACAGACGCGGATGATCCGGCAAATGATAAATAATCTCTGCCGTCGCAAGCCCGTATCCGGCGAGCTGCTTGATAAAATCCGGCGATGCAGTGTGCGTCTCGATCACCTTGGTTGCGGTCATGGCTTCAACCTCCGCGGTCATGCCCTGTCATGGGCTGCGTTGATTCGTTCAATCGCCCGGAGGCGGCAAACGGTTCCAACATCCATTCAACACTTGTCATATTAATACAGAGTTGCACGCTGTGCTTACGCAAGCGGTATGCCGGAACGAAAATTCCGTACGTGTTGCGGCGCGGTCTCATATTGACCGGAGACCAGGCAGCAGGCGCAAATCGCCGGGCGTGTCGATATTGATCGCCGGATCCTCTTAGGCACTTGGAGAAGATTTTGCTGCCCCGGCGATAAAATCCCGGGTACCCTTGCCCCCTTCGAGCGCGGACACGGCAGTGAAGAGGCCACGCCCGAAGGATCGGAGATCTGAACAAGGCGCAGATCAAGGCCCGCGAGCGCAAGCGCGACTTGGTTCATTCTGGGGGACCAGCGGCTTGCCGTCGAGTTGGGCAACAAGCGGTTTCACCTGGCGGCGGGGACGATCGCGGCAACGTCCCGCATCAACGCGGCGTCCCGGCCTCGCTACGCGGCTTTTTTTGGCGCAGCACCGCAACGATTTCGGCAAGGATCGCGATCGCAATTTCAGGACCGTTCGCAGCGCCAATGGCAAGCCCGATGGGCGCATGGATTTTCGCAAGATCCGCCTCGCAAAATCCCGCCGCGCGCAAGCGTTCGAGCCGTTTCGCATGGGTTATTTTTGAGCCGAGCGCGCCGACATAAAAGCAATCCGCACGCACGGCCGCGGCCAGCGCCGGGTCCTCGATCCGCGGATCATGAGAAAGCGAGGCAACCGCCGTGAACCCATCAAGTTTAAGGTCCGGCAGTACGGTCCCGGGCCAGCCAGCGATGACCGGCGTTCCCGGAAACCGCACCGGCGTCGCGAACGACGGGCGTGGATCGATGACCGTGACCTCAAACCCGGCGAGGCTCGCAGCTCCCGCCAGCGTTTGCGCGATATGTGTCGCGCCGATCAGGAGAAGCCGCACGGACGGCATTTGAACGTTGAAAAACAACCGCCGGCCGTCCTCTTGAATGAGGCCGCTGCGCCCCTCTCGCAGCTTTGCCGCGAGCAGCGCGGCGAAAGGATCGTTCGCGGCTTCGCTCGCGCGAACGAGCCGATGCTCGCCCGAGTCGATATCGCTGATGCGCACGCAAGCCCGGCGCGCGGCGCATTCATCGGCCAGCAGAGCCAATTGAGCTGCTTCCGTGGCACCGATAGGCTCGACAAAGACATTTAGCCGGCCGCCGCAGGAAAGCCCGGCGTGTTGAGCGGTCTCATCCGCGATCCCGAATTCGAGCAGGCATGGCGCCTTGGTTTGCATCGTCTCCAGCGCCGCGCGGATGACATCGGCTTCGACGCAGCCGCCAGACACCGAACCCAAAAACGCCCCGCCCTCTTCCGTCACCAAATGGCTGCCCGCGCGATCGAGCGCCGATCCCCATGTCTCGACAACAGTCGCCATCGCCACCGCGCGCCCCGCTTGCCGCCACTCCAGCGCCTTGTGAATAAGAGGCAGGTTTGCTGCTGACACGGAAAATCCCTTCGTCTGTGCATGGCTCGCGCGGCATGCTGCAAACGCGAGAGGCGAACAAGCGGTTTGGATATAACGCGGAAGCTTATGCGATTTTGTCTGCTCTTGCACCGCGAAAGGAGCTTGTTAAGTTCCGACATGGCGCGCCTGTGGTGCGTGGGACCGGCTCATTGGAGACCGCGCATGGAAATTTCGATCGGCGGCGAGACCTTCCATGTTCTCGACGAAGGCAGCGCGGACAAAGCGGTGGTAATGCTGTCCAATCCGCTCGGCGGCACGCTGCGTTTCTGGGAGCCGCAAATGGCGGCGTTGCTCGCGCATTTCCGGGTCGTGCGCTACGATTCGCGCGGGCATGGCGCAAGCGCCGCCCCTGAGGGACCTTATAAGATAGCGCAGCTTGGCGGTGACGCGCTTGCGATCCTGGATGCTCTTGCGATCACGAAAACCCATTGGCTTGGCCTTTCGATGGGCAGCATGACCGGGCAGTGGCTTCTCGCCCATGCGGGGAATCGCTTCGGACGCGCGGTGCTGGCCAGCACGGCGGCGCAAATCCCAACTGCGGAGATGTGGAATGCCCGCATCCGCACCGTAGAGGAGGCCGGGATGAGCGCGATCGCCGTGAGCGCCGCCGGGCGCTGGTTCACCCAAGGGTTCCGCGACACCCATCCTGAAAAAGTGGAGTCAATCATGGAGATGGTGCGAAAAACGCCGCCGCGCGGTTATGTGGCTGGCTGCGCCGCCATTCGCGACATGGACCTGCGCGAACCCATCAAAACTATCAAAAACAGCGTGCTCGTGATCGCCGGGCGTCACGACCCCGGAACAACTCCCAGCATGAATGCTTTGGTTGCCAATTCCATTGAAGGCGCCAAATTGATCACGCTGGAAGCATCGCATATGTCGAACATCGAGGCTGCAGCAAATTTTACAGAGGCGGTTATTGATTTTCTGACAGCGGGTGAAAGAAAGAGCTGATGATCTCGCCCGGTCGTGTCTTCAACACCGGCTCAGATGTTTCCATAGGCGCGATGCGCGTAGGTAAGACCGGAGCCCTGGCGGCCGTAGTCCACAGCCTCGACGGCGCCGATCATGATCAGATGGGTCATAACCTCCTTGACCTCGACGAGACGGCAGTCGAACGCCGCCACCGCATGTTTCAGCACTGGCGCGCCGGTAACAAGTTTGGTCCATTCGCCGCTTGCAAATCTTTCCTCGAGATGATGACCGGTCCGGCCCGCGAAAATATCGGCGAGAGGCTCATGCGAAGAACTCAGCGTGTTGATGCAAAACACGCCGTTCTCGATCATCCTCACCGCCGAAGGCGAGTTCTTGCCGATGCAAAACAGCATCATGGGAGGCTCGACCGTGATCGACGCCACGGAGGTCGCTGTGATCCCGCCAAGCCCGGAGGGTCCACCGGTGGAGACAATATGAACCGCGGCGGCCACATGGCTCATCGCCTCGCGAAACCGTGCCCCGTCAAGGCGTTGATCTGGCCCGGCGCATAGGTCGACGCGACCGTTCGTGATTTCGGCCATCAGATCACCAATCTCCATATTTTCACCAAAAACCGGCCGCGCGGATGGGCGCGGCAAGCCGTCCCCCCTAGCAAACATAGTATGGTCCGCAAAATGTGCCAAACGTGGCCGGAGATCCAAACGGCGCTTCTTGACTACGAACTTGCGCGGCGAAGCCCGGTCAATCGGTCCTCTTGCGTCCCTTAATCGCATGCCGCTACCCGATATTGGCGAGGCCGGGAAAGTTCTGCAGCAGCCATGCCGAAAAATCCTGGATCGACCCCGTCAGGAAGGCGATCCCGGTTGCCACAAGCAAAACGCCGATGACGCGCTCGATTGCACCAAAATACGGCCGGAACCGCTTGATGGCGCCGATAAACGGCTCCATTGCCAGCGCCACCAGCAAAAATGGCAAGCCAAGCCCGGCCGAATAAACGGCAAGCAGCGCGATGCCCCGCCCGACGGTCTCCTGCGAGGCGGCAACCGCGAGGATCGCCGCGAGAATAGGGCCGATGCAAGGCGTCCAGCCGAAGCCGAACGCCAATCCCATTATATAGGCGCCCCAAATTCCAACCGGCTTCTGGACGTTGACCCGCGCCTCGCGATAAAGAAAAGCAAACCGGAAAACGCCCAAAAAGTGCAAGCCCATCACGACAATCGCGATCCCGGCGAGAAGGGTGAGCCTCGCGAAATGCTCGTGCAACACCTGGCCGAACGCCGAGGCCGTCGCGCCGAGGCCGACAAAAACCGTCGAAAAGCCAAAGATGAACAGCAGAGCCGCGAAGAAAATATCGCGACGGGCGCGGGATACGCGGCGGGTGGCGACCTCCTCGATGGTTGTTCCGGCGATAAAGGTGAGATAGGGCGGCACCAGCGGCAGCACGCAGGGGCTCAAAAACGACAAAAGACCGGCAAGGGCGGCAACGGGGAGCGTGACATCATGCGTCATGCGCCCTTCTAGCCGGTTCTGGGATAAGGAAAAAGGGCGAGGACTATGCGAATTGGCACGGATTTCGCCAGTTTCATAAAATTAACGTGAGAATTTTAAGATGCGATCGTTGCCACGGGTTGGGACCAGGAGACATTGATGGCAGGGCTGGATTGCCCATTTGGGATGTGTTTGTGCGCCAGCCGGTACGGGTGCCTCAATAACGCTCCAATTTACTTCCGCATACGGTCGCGGGCAGACGCACAAAAGCTGGGCACGAATTTCAAATGACGGTCTTCCTCGTCTCATTTTGCAATATTTTTATGAATTTCGTGATCGGGCTTTTGATCGCGAAATTTCTCGGCCCCGAGGAATACGGCCGGTTTGCTCTCGCCTATGCGACCGCGATCTTCGTCCAAACGGGTTTCTTCGATTGGATCCGGCTGGGCGCTACCCGCTTTTACTCGCGCCGGAGTCGCAACGAGGAGCCGGCGCTCCGGGCGACGCTCGATTTCGCCTTTGCCGTCATCACGATGGGGCTCGCAGCGGGTCTCTGCCTGCTCCTCTTCACCGGCATCAATTTTACACTGTCCTATGGTTTGATCGCGCTGGCACTCAGCGTCGCCGCCGCCAACGGACTTTTCGATTATCATACAGCCCTCGTTCGCGCCTGTTTCGATGACAAGCTTTTCGCGCGGCTCGCGCTCGTCAAGAATGCCGTGGCTTTCGCTCTCATGGGTGGCGGGGCTTTTCTGTTCGGTTCGGCCAAGATGACGCTCATCGGCACGATCATCAGCCTCGGCGGATCGGTTGTCACGGCGCGCGCGGCGTTGCGTGATCCGGCCTCCAAACCCTATCTCGCGCGGGTGTCGATCGCCCGCTGGCTGATGGCCTACAGTCTGCCGATCGTCGGCGCCAATTTGCTTTATCTCGCAATCCCGCTCGCCAATCGTTCCGTCCTCGCGATTGTCGAGGGATTTTCCGAAACGGGCCAATTCTCCTTGGCTTATGATTTCGGAACCAAGGCCATACAAGCAATTGGCTCCGCCCTTGACATCGTCCTGTTTCAGATTGCGGTCGCAACCCATGAATTGCACGGCCCTGCGCAAGCCCGGCAGCAGATCGCCCGAAATATGACGATTGTCATCGCCATGGTCCTGCCGGCATGCACGGGACTTTGGCTGACCCTGCCGTCGATCGAGGAACTGGCCGTGCCGGAAGCCTATCGAGGACATTTCGACGTGCTGTTGCCGTTGATGCTGACCGGCCTCTTTTGCATGGCCATGATTCAATATGCCATCAGTCCAATTTTCCAGATCGAAAAGAAAACTGCGCCGCTGATTGCCGCGGCGCTGGCGGCCTGCGCCGCCGACCCCTTATTGCTTCTGTTCTTGCATCCCGGTGACGGCGCATCGAGACTTGCCATTGCTCAAACAGGAGCAATGCTGACTGCCCTCATCGTGCTCATCGGCTTTGCGTGCCGCGCATGGAGGCAATGGCCGCGCCCGCGCGATCTTGCCGTCGCGGCTTTCGCCAATGCGCTTATGGGGGCGATCGTTTTGCCCATGCGCGATCACGAGCCTGGACTAGCAACGCTCATCGAGCAGGTTGCAACCGGTGTTGCGGTCTATGCGGCCGTCGTTCTGAGCTTCGATGTTGCCGGACTTCGCGCGATCACTCTTGCGAGGGTCCGCCTCACCTACGCCCGGATGAAACCGCTCTAGATATCGCGCGGCCCGCCACGCCGCTGCAAGAGCAATGTAACCCAGCCATCGATATCAAGGCGCCGCAACAAGGCCATGCCTTGTCCCCGATAGGCACTGAGGACGCCGGGAACATCGCGGGCGATCAGACCCGAGAGAATAATATCCGCACGCGGCGCGGTGAGTTTGACAATTTGCGGCGCGAGTGCGCGCAACGGACGCGCGAGAATATTTGCCAAAATCAAGTCGTACGGTGCCCCCTGCCGTAACCTTGGATGAGCACTGCCTTTTGCGAGGACGGGACGGACAAAGCCTGGCACGCGATTGTATCTTGCATTGGCCGACGCCGCCGTGACGCAAACAGGATCGATATCGCCGGCTTGCACCGCGCGCTTGAACAATTTGGCCGCCGCGATGGCCAAAACGCCCGAGCCGGTGCCAAGATCGAGGATGGCGGCTGGGTCCCGCCGCCGCGCGACGCGCTCCAGCATGCAAAGACAGCCGCGCGTCGAACCATGATGGCCGGTGCCGAAAGCGAGCGCAGCCTCGATCTCGATGGCGAGGTCATTGGCCTTGGCCTTGCCGCGGCCATGCGCGCCATGAACCAGGAACCGCCCTGCCCGCACCGGAGCCAGCCCTTCCAGCGATGATGCAACCCAGTCGCGCTGGCGCAACTCACCAAAAACCGCCGCCTCGGCGGCGCTGTCCCCAGCGACAACGGCGACAAGGCCGCGAATATTCGCTTCGTCGGGAGGCGAACCGAAATAAACTTCGACCGCCCAGGCGCCGCTGTTCCAGCTGCAGGTGTCCGGCGCTTCCTCGAAAGCTGCGGCGGCGGTCGTCGCCGGGTCGAAAGTTTCGACGATAATATCAGCGACGGCGCGCGCTGTGGCTTCGTCGCAGGAGAGGCGCATGACATGCGTCGCATTGTTTGGGGGAAGGCCTTCGAGCATGAGCGCAGCTAACATGGACAGGCACGCACGGCAACGCGCCCGTCACCTTGGCAGATTGGCCTCGAGTTCGAGACCGCGCGCCTTGACCGAATAATGCGACGCATTGCCTCTGCCCGCGCTGGCGTCGCGCGCAAACATGATGAGATGATGAGCGCAGAGGCCAACGCTCAAAATCGGTTCGATCTGGCGGCGTCTCAGGCGGCCCAGAGCAAATTTCCAGAAGGTCCACCGGTAATCGCTTCGCACGCCGACGAACCAGAAGAGCCGGGCGAGAATCTCGATCCCCTTCACAATGTTGCGCGGCGAAAGACGCTGGCGGCTCCACGGCCGCCTTAAGCGATTGGGCCTTGTTTCGCGCATCTGATATTCGTAACGGGCAAATAGAGTCTCGGGCTCGTAGGCGGTAGCCATGCAGTTTTGCCACATGGCAAGCACTTCATCGTAGGGGAGTTTGAAGTCGATATTCGATTCTCGCTCGCAAATGTCCTCGTCGAGCAGCCGGTTTTCTTGTTGCAGGCGCTCCCAAAGCGGCGTGCGCGGCAGCGCTTGCAAGAGATTGATCGTCGCCATCGGAATTTTGGATTGTTCCAGAAACTCAAGAATCCGGGCGCCCGAATCACGGCTGTCGGTGTCGAGCCCGAGAATGATTCCGGAGACAACTTCCATCCCATGCCGGTTGATCGCGCGAACCGCGTCGAGAATCGGGACAACCATATTCTGCCGCTTGTCCATGGCCGTCAGCGCCTCGGTCTCAGGCGTCTCGATGCCGCAGAAAATCGTGTCGAACGCCGCCTCGCGCATGAGTTTGAGGATCTCGGGCGAGCGAGCAATGTTGAGTGTCGCTTCGCAGGAAAGGCTGACCGCGTAGCCATTGCGCTTTTGCCATTCGATCAGATGCGGCAGGAGATCGCGCAAAGCACGCCGGTTGGCGATAAAATTGTCATCGACAAAATAGATGGAGCCGTTGACGCCGCAGGCGACCAGTTTGTCGAGTTCGCCAATGATCTGAGCCGGAGTTTTAAGTCGCGGAACCCTGCCATAAAGTCCCGGAATATCGCAAAACTCGCAAGTGTACGGACAGCCGCTCGAAAATTGGATGCTGCCAAGAAAATAGCGCGAAATATCGGCGAGCTCATAGGCGGGCGACGGGAAATCGCAGAGGTCGCGGCGCGTTGCTGTTCTCAACACGATCTGTCCGGGGGGCCTTGCCACGTCGCGGGCGAGGATATCGATGAGTGCATCGGTTGCATCGCCAAGTTCGCCGACATGCAGATAGTCAAATGCGGGATAAAGTTCAGGACAGGCGGAAACCGAGGGACCGCCGAGCACCGCGACTTTACCGGCGGCATGAGCTCTCTTGCAGATGTCGTCCATCCGGCGGCGCTGGATGTGCATGCCGCTGACGAAAACTGCATCCGCCCAGGCAAAATCGCTGGCGCTCGCCGACCTCATGTTTTCGTCGATGAAGCGGACATTCCATGATTTTGGCAGCACCGCCGCGATCACCAGCAGTCCTTGCGGCGGCATGAAGGCGCGAACGCCATCGGTCAGCGGATAGGCATATTCGAAGGTACCGAACGACGGAACATAGCGCGGAAAAACGCAAAGGATGTTCCGCGGGCTTCCCTGACCGGCGGACAAGCCGTTGCCTCCCTTGAACTCAATCTCTTGAGACATGCCTCGCATGCAAAGCCCGATCGTTGCGTGGCGGTCTTGAGCGCGTATTCCGTGCGGCCAAAACGTGTGACGTAACGTAAGGGCTACTGAAAAGAAGTCAAAACTACGCCGAATGGACCGCCGCAATGAAAAAACCCGGCCACGGGAGCCGGGTTCGAGTTTGCCTGAAAGGACCGTGCGGCAGGTTCAGTATTTGGCGACGACCGGCGGCGCGCCCCAGTTGAAGTGATAATTGACGCCGACGCGGACGACATTGCCGCTGAAGTGGGTTCTCGAGACAGGCGCTCCGAGGGTGAAGAGCGTCCCTCCTAATGCGGTGCTGAAATTCGCCAGCGGGCTGAGGCCATAGGTCACGCTGCCGAGATCGTAATAGAGATATTCGACTTTGGCGCTCCAATTGGGGAGAAACAGCCATTCGACGCCGCCGCCCGCTGTCCAGCCGACGCGCGTATTGGTCACGGAACCGGACGCCGTATAAAGGTTGGGCAAAAATGGCGATCCGGTAAAGTCTTGACCGATCAAGGTGCTGGCGTGGGCGCCGCCATAGGCGAGGCCGCCGGTTCCATAAACGAGAAGCGTCGGGGTCGCGAGGAACCCAATACGGCCCCGGACCGTACCAAAATATTCCAACGATTTGCTGGCGACAGCCGTTTGAATGATGCTCTGAGCCGCAGGAAGGTTCACATTGCTGAACACCGAGGTGTTGCCGTTTCTAGACACGCCCTGGATATCGGCCTCGAGACCCCCAACCCAGCTATTGGCGAACTGATAGTTGTAGCCGATCTGACCACCGCCAATGAAGGCGACGGTTTGCGGGGCGAGATTAAATGTCGCCAATCCCGCGGACGCTGCATTGGAGAGCGCTTCCAAAACTAGACCGTTGAGGGGGTCAAGGTTCGCTGTGGCCGTATTGATGGTGTTGCTGTTGCCCCAGGTGCCGCCGATATTGGCGCCGATGTAAAAGCCGGTCCACAACGGCGGTGGTGGTGGCGGTGGCGGCGGCGGAAGGTCGGCGGCGATAGCGGTTCCGGCAAGCGCCATGGCGCCGGCGGAAGCTAAGAGAATGCGGCGTAACATGATCTGTCCCCCTAAAGGAAGTGAATAGGCAGCTGTTAGGTTACTCAAGCCCCCCTAAGCTTCAACTCCTAATCCTTCTATTGGTACGTTCCCTGGAATACCGTGATATAATCACAACATCCAGTCATATAAACTTCATATTACTTGAATGAGCAAAATAAAACCCGGCCGCAAGGGCCGGGTTGTAGTGCCATAAAGACAGAGGTTTCAGTATTTGGCGACGATTGGAGCCGGTGCCCACCAGTTGAACCGGTAGTTCAGACCCGCACGGACGATATTGCCATTGTGCCGGATCGAGCCCGTCACGCTGGATGTATTGGGTGCATATGTGTAGAATATGCTCGAGGTCGTGCGGCCGAGGTCGTAGTAAAGATACTCGACTTTCACCGACCAATTCGACCAATTTGCCGGCAGCGCATATTCGATGCCGCCGCCAGCAGCCCAGCCAACATTGGCCGAGCTAGAGGAGAAGGCAAACAATGGCGGTGCTGCCGCTGGAGCAACCACCGAGAATGCCGCCTGGGACTGCCCAAACGCCAAACCGCCGGTGCCATAGATCAAAAGATGATCGATCGGCGCCCAGCCAAGCCGGCCGCGGACTGTCCCGAGCCAATCGAGCTGCTGCGCGCTGGCAGAGGCAATCGGCACGAAACCAAGGTCCCCGTCGTGAAAGGCGACCCTGCTGTTGCGCCCGGTGGCGCCATCGATATCAACCTCAAGACCCAAAACGAAGCTCTGGATCTGATAATTGTAGCCGATTTGACCGCCGCCAATGAAGCCATTGGAGCCGTGCGCAGCAGGAGCAAGGACCGCTCCGGCGCCAAGCGCCGTGCCGAGTCCAGCGCCATCTGTATCGGCTCCAATGAAGCTGTAAGAGGACCCGCCCCAATGATAACCAGCATTGATGCCGGCATAGATCCCGGTCCAGCTGAAGAGTGGCGGCGGCGGCACATAGACGGGCGGCGGCGCGCGCGATGGAAGGTCGGCCGCGAAGGCCGCGCCGGAGAGCGCGAGCGCTCCAGCCGATGACAAGAGTATGCGGCGTAACATGGAAATCTCCCTCGAAAGACGTTAAATTAACGCTTCGATAGGCTACGCCAATTTAGAAATGCTTCAATAATAGTTGCCACCCGCGATGCTTAATCTTGAAAACCGTGGCAAAAACGCAACGGAATGTGGCGGAAACTATGTCGCGCCCTAAACGTGAAAAACCCGGCCGCGAGGGCCGGGTTTGAGTTTGTCGTCAAGTCACCTTGGGGAGAGGCTTAGTACTTGGCGACGACCGGAGCCGGAGCGCCCCAGCTGAAGTGATAGTTCAGTCCGACCCGGACAACGTTGCCGTTGAAGTGTGTCGAAGTGCGCGTGACGCCGATGGTTTCCAATAAAGTGCCCAAATTTCCGAATTGCGGCAGCGCGGAGCGATAGGTCGCGTTGCCGAGATCGTAATAAAGATATTCGACCTTGGCGCTCCAATTGGGGAGGAACATCCATTCGGCACCGCCGCCCGCGGTCCAGCCAACCCTCGTGCTGGAAATGCTGCCAAACGTGCCAAACGGGGAGGGCGTGTCGCCAAACCCGAGTTGCTCAACGACCCCGGTGCTCGCGTTGACGCCGCCATACGCAAGACCACCGGTTCCGTAGATCAGCAAGGTCGGCGTCACGAGATAGCCGATCCGGCCACGCACGGTGCCGAGGTAATTGACGCTCTTTCTCCACGTGATGATCGAGGAATCAGCGATCGGTACTGCCGCCCCCGGCACGAATCCCGTCTGGCCAACGGATCCGACCCTATGCGCCCCGGCAATGCCATCAAAATCTGCCTCAAGACCGGCGACCCAGCTGTTGGCGAACTGATAATTGTAACCGATCTGGCCGCCGCCGATGAAGCCGTTGGGGTTAAGGCTATGATTGCCGGTCGCCAGAGTGGCAACCGCGCCGCCGATATTGCCGTTCAGGGCAGGAAGAGAAAACACATTCGCCGTTGCCGTATTGATACCGGTGCTGGCCGACCACTCATACCCAGCGTTAATGCCGAGGTAGAACCCGGTCCACAATGGAGGCGGCGGCAAAAAGACTGGCGGTGGCGCGCGCGACGGAAGGTCGGCGGCGAAGGCCGCACCGGTCAGCGCGAATGCGCCCGCGGATGCCATAAGAATGCGGCGTATCATGATAGGTCTCCTCCAATGGTGTTCATTAACGTAACTGCAAAGTACGCTTGTTTCGCAAAGCTTCAACAATAGTTGGCCCGGATGCCGCGTTATCTCGATCACCGTGGCAAAAACGCAACGAAATCTAAATCCCACGAAAAAACCCGGCCGCGAGGCCGGGTTTCATCTTGCCAAAGAACAATTTGCCGATGGCAGGTTTCAGTATTTGGCAACGACCGGAGCAGGTGCGCCCCAGTTGAAGTGATAATTGATTCCAGCGCGGACGATGTTGCCGTTGAAATGGGTCCGGGTTGCCGCAGTGTTTATGAAGTGAATCGGAGCGCCTGCGTTCGAAGTCGCGATCAACGGACCGCTGCTGTAGGTCACGCTGCCGAGATCATAATAGGCATATTCGACCTTGGCGCTCCAATTGGGAAGGAACAACCATTCGGCGCCACCACCCGCTGTCCAGCCGACACGAGTTGTCGAGGCCCGGCCGAGCCCAAAGAAAGGCGTCGATCCGGTATTGGGAACTTCTGACCCGAAGATGCCGGTGTCGGAATTGATCCCGCCGTAGGCAAGACCGCCATCACCATAGATCAGCAAGGTCGGCGTCAAGAGGTAACCGAACCGGCCGCGCACGGTGCCGAGATAGTTGAGGCTCTTCGACACGCTATCAGTCGTTTGAACCGTATTCGGCGGGAAGCCGACTCTTGGCGTCACGGTAAACACGCTGGTGGTACCATTACCGCCGGCGACGCCCTGGATGTCCGCCTCGATGCCGACCAGCCAGCTCGTGGCGAATTGGTAATTGTAGCCGATCTGGCCACCGCCAATGAAGCCGTTGGAGTTCAACGGAATATTGCGGGTCGCACCGAGAGCAGCCGCGGGGGCATAGCTCTGACCAAGCGCTGAGAGGACGGCGGCGTTATTGAACGCAACCGCCGACACAACATCGACCGAATTGCTGGCGCTCCACTCATAGCCAGCATTCACACCGGCGTAGAAGCCGGTCCACAGGGGCGGCGGAGGCAAAAACACGGGCGGCGGTGGTGCAAGGTCAGCGGCGAAGGCTGTTCCGGCAAGCGCCAACGCGCCGGCGGACGCCAAGAAAATACGGCGAATCATGATCGGTCTCCTCAGGAACGTTTAATTAACGCTCTTATACGCTACACACGTTTCGCTAACCTTCAATCATTCTTCGTTAGCTTCCTGCGTTATCTGAAAGACTGTGGCAAAATCGCAACGAAATGTTGTCCCCCGCGCCATATTGCTATGAATAAAAGCAAAAACCCGGCCGCGAGGGCCGGGTTTATTTTTTCAGTCCAGCGGAATAACCTGGAAGTCCGCATCAATATCTGGTGACAACTGTCGCTGCTACAAGAGAATCAAAGTTTGTAGCTGACGCCGAGCTGCACTTGGTTTTGGGTCAGATGATGCTGCGACGTAAGGGAGAACGGAAAGAAGCCGATGGCGAAGGGGAAATCGGTATAATGGCCGAAATCCGCATAGCGATATTCCGCCCGCACCGACCAATTGTTGGTGACGGCGTATTCGATGCCGGCGCCAACCGTCCAACCCGAACGGGTCTTCGAAATGCTTTCAGTGGCGAGGCCGAACGTAGAATAGTCGTTGTGGATGCTGGTGAATGCAGCGCCGCCCGTCACATAGATCAGGGCGCGGTCCCAAGCAACACCGGCGCGGGCGCGGAACGAACCCTGGATCGGGGCCTTGGTGCTCACATTGATTCCACTGATGGGGTCGAAAACGGTTTGGCTGAGACTGGTGCCGTCCGCCGTGCCTTCGATGCCCGCGACCCACTGGCCGATCTGCAAATTGTAGCCGATATGGGCGCCGCCGATGACACCGCTCGGGCTGGTGGAAAACGCGCTACCGATGAATAATGGCACGGGGAGAAGTGGCGTCGGGCCCAAACCTAAATTCTCGCTGTCGTGATCCCACGCGTAACCAACCTGGAGACCGAGATAGAGACCTGTCCAGGAGAAAATCGGAACGGGCGGCGGCGGCGGCGCGATGGGAAGATCGGCCGCGAAAGCAGATCCCGCGAGGGCGATGGCACCGACGGATGCCAAGAGAAATTGACGGCGCATGAGCTTCCTCCATAAGCGATTTGTCTTCGGGAAAAGCTACGCGGTTTGATTTGCACACCCAACTCTTTTTAGGCGTCGCACAGCGTTATCTCGATCAGTGTGGCCGAAACGCAACGGACGAAAGAACCCAATAAAAACCCGGCCGCGAGGCCGGATTTTGAATTTCGCGGAATGGAGGTAGCCAGTTTAATATACGGGGAAGCTGTCGAATTTGTAGCTGAAGCCGACCTGCACCTGGTTTTGAGTCAGATGGTGCTGAACGGCGAGGGACGCACCAAGTGGGGGGACGACCAATGCGACGAAAGGGGTGTCCGTGTAATGGCCAAAATCCGAATAACGGTATTCCACCCGCACCGACCAATTGTTGGTAACGGCATAATCAATGCCCGCGCCGACCGTCCAGCCCGAACGGGTCTTCGAAATGCTTTCAGAAGGGACAATACCTGCTCCGAACATAGAATAATTGTTGGTAATATTGGTGAATGCAGCACCGCCGGTCACGTAGATCAAGGCACGGTCCCACGCGACACCGGCGCGGGCCCGAATCGAACCTTGGATGGGGGCTTTGGTGCCTGCCGTGAGACCGCTAAAGGGGTCGGTTACGCTCTTGCTGATGCTGGTGCCGTCCACTGTGCCTTCAAGGCCAGCGACCCATTGGTTGATCTGCAAATTGTAGCCGATATGGGCGCCGCCAATCACACCTTGCGGGCTGTTGCTGAATGAATCGGCGATGAAAGTCGGCGGTATGAAGATCTCCAATTCACGATTGACAAACCCAGGATCGAACGCGGTCACCTGCTGGCTGTCGTGACCCCAACCGTAACCGATCTGGCCACCGAGATAGAAGCCCGTCCAAGAGAAAATTGGAACCGGCGGCAGATAGGCCGACGGCGGCGCCGCGAAAGCGGACCCTGCAAAGGCGATGGCACCGGCGGATGCCAAGAGAAATTGACGGCGCATGAGCTTCCTCCATGAAGCGGCTTGTATTTAAAAAAAGTAAACCGCTTTGCTTAGACGACCAATCACTATTCACTCTTGCACAATGTTATCCCGATGAGTGTGGCCGAAACGCAACGGGACGATCCGATGCCGCAAAACATGATCAGCCGAAAAAGGAATCCGCCAAGGGAGAGCAAAAAAACCCGACCGCGAGGCCGAGTTTGATTTTTGCGGTAAGAACCATGTCTCTTAATATTTTGCGACGACCGGAGGCGGCGCATAGGTATCGAATTTGTAGCTGAAACCGACCTGGACCTGATTCTCGTTCAGCTGCCGGCGCGACGTTGCGAACACCGTCGGGCCAATGCCCGTGAAAGGCGTGGTCACGATATTGCCGAAATTCGAATAGCGATATTCGAGCAAAGCGAGTGAATCAAACTCATGGTCGTAAGAGAATAGCTTACGATGCAAGAGCCTCGGTGCCGGAGAAACCACCGCGAAAAAAACCCGGCCATCAGGCCGGGTTTTGATTCTTGTAACCCTTAAACCAAGTGCCGCTCAATATTTCGCGACGACCGGAGCTGGGGCGTACAAGTCGAATTTATAGTCGAACCCGACCTGAACTTGGTTCTGATTGAGGTGACGGTTTCCGTTGAAGAACACGCCGGGAGCCGCAGCCGCAAGCGGAGACAGAGACCCATCCCGGAGGTTGCCCCAATTGGTGTAGCGATATTCAGCCCGGACCGACCAATTGTTGGTGATGGCGTACTGAATTCCGCCGCCCACTGTCCAGCCAACGCGGGTGTTCGACACGTTGCCGTTCGCGAAAAATGGCACTCCAGTTACCGCTCCACTGTTTGCCACAGAGAAGTCCGTATTGAAGCCGCCGAAGGCAACGCCACCGGTGGCATAAATCAGGGCGCGATCCCAAGCGACACCGAGACGGCCGCGGATCGAACCCTGAATATCGGCTTTCGTGTGTGCTGTCAGAGACGTACCATCCCCGAAGGCGACCACGGCGGTATTGCTCAGGCTGGTGCCATCGACGGAACCTTCGATGCCCAACACCCACTGATTGATCTGATAGTTATAACCGACGTTGGCTCCACCGATCACGCCGCTCGGAGTGCCGCCAGCGCTGCTCGAAAGAAAAGTTCCGGCGGGACCAAAGAACGGGTCAAATCCGGTGAAGTTGTGGTTGCCGCTCGCCCAGGCGTAACCGATCTGGCCGCCGAGATAGATGCCGGTCCAGGTGAAAATCGGAACCGGGGGCAGATAGACCGGCGGCGGAGCGCGCGAGGGAAGATCGGCCGCGAAAGCCGCTGAGCCGGTGAAAGCCAATCCGGCAACTGACGCTAATAGGAGTTTACGATACATAAGCTTTGTCCTTTCAGGAGATGAAGCTGGTTTTAAATACGCCCTTATTATTACCGAGCGAATGAAATCCGTTTGAAAGACGTCGATTCCGAAGGAGGCGTGACTAATCTGCAACAAACGGCGGCGTGATCGATAGCCCGGCACGATTTTTGCGCGTTCATGTTTGAAGCGGCGCGGGACGTCTCATTAAAAAGGAGAGTGATCAAATTGAGAAGTTCGAGCATGTCCCTGTTGTGAATCTGATCAACTTTTCGGGACATGCTTAATGCTTGGACCGGAGCGAGGCTGGCGAGATAAAAACTTAATATCTCACGCCGAACGGATCGAACTTATAACTAAAGCCCGCGCGAACGGCGTTCTCAGTCTCGTGGTGAGTCACACTTGATCCGAGGCCAAAAGCAATCGGCGTGAAATCGGTGAAATGGCCGAAATCCGTATAGCGGTATTCCGCCCTCACCGACCAATTGCCCGTAATGGCATATTCAATTCCGCCACCGACCGTCCAGCCCGCTTGAGTATGCGAAAACGATCCAAGCCCCGAATAATTTGTGTCGAAGCCTGCGAATTCGCCGCCGCCTGTTGCGTAGAGAAGGACCCGGTCGAAGGCGACGCCGAGGCGTCCGCGAATCGATCCTTGAACCGGAATTTTCGTATTATAGACCGCACCGCCGGGGCTGTAGCTTCTGCTGATGCCGGTGCCTTCAACATCGCCTTCGATACCGGCGACGAATTGATTGATCTGATAATTAAAACCAGCATGGCCGCCGCCGACGACGCCATTCGGCGTGAAATTGGTGCCAAAGCCAAGGGGATAAACGTTCAATGTATCGGTGCCCCAGCCGTAGCCAATTTGGCCGCCGAGATAGAGACCTGTCCACGTAAAAAGAGGAACGATAGGCGCCTCGACCAGTGGCGGCGCCTGCCGGTAGGGGATATCGGCCGCTAAGGCTGGCGCGGCAGCCACGAGCCCAGCCAGTGGCAGGAGAAACCTGCGTATCATGGTTCAGTCCTTTTCAGTTTCTTCGGCGAACGATGTAACGCGCAAACCTAGACGATTTAAATCTGGCTAAATTTTGGACTCTACGATAGATTTCGATAATTCTTCGTAGAATAAGTAAGAATATTTTGCAGAATCGAAACCAAAAATTTAAAATTTACTTTCTATTAACCTAAAATTTTGGTTAATGTATTTGATAATGGATTTTCACATCTTTCAGTAAAACGTATTTCAATGCACTTTTATTTATTGACGTTAGCTTGCGCTCCAATATTTCAAACTAGCGCCGTCATGCTTGCGCCGTTGATCTTTAAAGACGAATCTGCACAAGTGGCCGGGATACGGACGCGCCTCGAATGCCGCGCGTTCCCCATACAAACTTCGGGAACCCATTGATGGCTTCTGCCTGCACTGAAGGGCTCGACACTGGTTTCGCTACGCTCGGTTACGCCAAAGTCGGCGTGCTCGGCATTGTTCAAGGCATCACTGAACTGTTGCCGATCTCATCGACCGCGCATATGCGGATCGTCCCGGCTTTTCTCGGCTGGCAGGATCCCGGGTCGGCGTTTTCGGCCGCCATGCAGGTCGCGGCACTCGCGGCCGTGGTGAGCTATTTCTGGGCAGATGTGCGCGGCTTTGCCGTGGGTTCCGTCGACGCCATCCGGCGGCGTGATTTTCAGGACTGGAATTTTCGTTTTGTTGTTTGGATCATACTCGCAACAATCCCGATCCTCATCGCAGGAGAATTGCTGAAACCAGTCCTCAACGCGTGTCATTCGCCGCTGCGGACTCTGACCGTCATCGGCATCGCTTGCATTGTCATGTCCGGACTTTTTGTCCTCGCCGAGATCTATTCAAGACCGAAGCGCACCCTCGAAAACACAACGCTTAAAGACGCGATGATCATCGGGCTTGCGCAAACCGGTGCCTTGATCCCAGGCGTATCGCGATCTGGCTCGACACTGACGGCGGCGCTCTTCAGGGATCTCACCCGCGAGGAAGCCGCGCGCTTTTCTTTTCTGCTCGGGTTGCCCGCGATTGCCGGTGCGGGACTAAAAGAATTGTGGGAGCTTCACAAGGCCCATCTCGACGCGCATGGCTGGTCAGTGCTTGCGTTTGGTCTTCTCATCGCATCCTTGTCGGCATTCGCCGCGATTTGGGGCCTGTTGCGCATACTCGAGCGATTTTCAACCTGGCCCTTCGCTCTTTACCGGGGGCTCATGGGAGTTTTCCTGCTCGCTTGCGTTTTCTTTGGCTGGCTGCCGAATTAGTTTCAGTCATCGGGCGCGAGCATCGCTTCCGGGCGCACCAGCGCGTCGAATTCCGCGGCGGTGACAAGACCGCTGCTCAGCGCCTCTTCCCGCAGGCTGGTGCCGTGCAGATGCGCGGCCTTAGCGATTTTTGCCGCGTTGTCGTAGCCAATCTTTGGCGCCAGCGCGGTGACCAGCATCAAGGACCGCTGCAACAGAAAAGCAATCCTCGGCTCGTCGGCATATAACCCCTCGACACAATGTTTGCGGAAACAATTCATCCCGCCGGCTAGAAGCGCGAGGCTTTCGAGGAAGGCAAAAGCGATAACGGGCTTATAGACATTGAGCTCGAAGTGGCCTTGCGAAGCAGCGAAAGTCATTGTTGACTGGTTTCCGAAGACGCGCGTGCACACCATCGTCAGCGCCTCCACTTGGGTCGGATTGACCTTGCCCGGCATGATTGACGATCCAGGTTCGTTTTCCGGCAGAATCAGTTCGCCGATTCCGCAGCGGGGGCCGCTCGCCGCAAATCTGATGTCGTTGGCAATTTTGAAGAGACTGGCCGCGATCGTGTTCAAGGCGCCATGCGCGAACAGCAGTGCATCATGCGCCGCCAGCGCCTCGAAGGTGTTTGGCGCTGGGACGAAAGGCAAACCGGTCAACGCCGCGATGCGTGCCGCGAAGGCCGCCGCAAAACCCTTCTTCGTGTTGAGCCCGGTACCAACCGCCGTGCCGCCCTGCGCAAGTCGATAGAGTCCCGGGACGGTGAGTGCGAGCCGCTCAAGGCCGTATTGGAGCTGCGCGGCATAGCCCGAGAATTCCTGCCCGAGCGTCACCGGAGTTGCGTCCTGAAGATGTGTCCTGCCAGTTTTGATGATCGCGGCAAAAGCCTCGGATTTCGCAGCAAGGGCGCCATGCAGCGCGCTTAAGGCAGGTTCCAGCACTTGCTTGATGTTGACGACAGCGGCGATATGGACGGCGGTCGGAAAACAATCATTCGACGATTGGCCGAGATTGACATGATCGTTGGGATGCACGGGTTTCTTCGTACCGCGCGGCGCACCGAGGAGTTCATTGGCGCGGTTGGCAATCACCTCATTGACATTCATGTTGGTCTGCGTGCCTGACCCCGTTTGCCAGACGACCAAGGGAAATTCCCCATCAAGTGCGCCAGTTTCGATTTCGCGGGCCGCAGCGATGATCGCCGAACATAAATGCTCCGGCAAAAGTCCGAGACTGTGATTGACCTCCGCGGCGGCCCGTTTCACCATCGCAAGGGCATGGATGATCGCGATCGGCATTTTTTCTGAGCCGATCGCGAAATGCAGACGAGACCGTTGGGTTTGCGCGCCCCAATAATGTTCAGCGGGCACCTCGATGGATCCAAGGCTGTCCGTTTCCGTCCGCGTCTTTCCGCGTTCATCCATATCGATCGAAACTCTTCCACGCGCGGCAGATGGGGAGAACCAGCGAAGCGGAAACAGCCGGCGAGGCGCCTATTCTCCGTCGCCGTGCGTTAGACGCTGCCCGAAGGCCACGGCGTCGATGGCTTGCCAATCGCCATCATGTCCGAAGTCCGTGCCCGACGTGATCGCCAGCATTTCGGCCAAGCGGATCCTGGCGCGATTCACCCGGCTTTTCATGGTCCCGATGGCGCAGCCGCAAACCCCCGCTGCTTCTTCGTAAGAGAGGCCAGACGCGCCAATCAAAATCAAGGCTTCGCGCTGGTCCGTTGGCAATTGTTGAAGCGCGGCACGGAAATCAAGCAGATCCATATGACCGCCTTGCGCCGGGGCGGTCGCCAGTTTCGCCGCGAAAGCTCCATCAGGATCGGCCACTTCGCGCCGCCGCTTGCGGTATTCCGAATAATAGATATTCCGCAAAATCGTGAAAAGCCAGGCCCGGAGATTGGTTCCCTCGACAAAAGAATCGATATTGCTCCACGCCTTGACCAAGGTTTCCTGAACGAGATCGTCGGCCCGATCAAGATTGCCGCAAAGGGAGACCGCGAAGGCCCGGAGATTTGGTATAACAGCCAGCAGATCCGCGGTCATTTGTGAGGTCGCGGCGTGTTTGTTCGGCGCCACCGCCGCCTCTACCTTCGGCACTTTCGATTGGACGACTGTCACATGCCATCCTTACTTGCACGCGATTCGAGCGAACCCTCAAGCTGCCGTAACAGATCTAGAAAGCGCCCTGGCACCGGCTGCGCCAATATGTCATCGTAGACACTTCGCAACTGCAAGCCGATTTGGTCAGAGATCTCAGGCTTCGACCCTGCATTTTTGGGGCAACGGCCGCCTATTTTCTCGTTAGCGGCGCCGCTTCCGGCAGGATGCTGTTGACCCGGGGTCTCGAATACCTTTATTCCCGCCACGGTGAGTGTTGAATTGTTAGATTTGGTCGGTTTTGTCACCGAGGCTTCCTCATAATGGCACTTTTCATGCGCTCGTCCCCATCAACCGTGCATCCCTCTGATGTCCGGCGCTTATTTGAACAGATAAATCAACCGTCTGCTTGGCTCGCATCCGAAAATGTCTATAACCAGCAAAAATGAACGCATCTGCGAGAAGATGGTTCCACCCGCCGGAACTTTATCGGGGCTTTGGTCATTATCCGATGGTTCCGCTAATCACTGATATGTCTATTCATCGCGCACTATGCAAAGGGTGCCTTCATGCCAATATCTCAAGCGATCTCCGCGCATATTCCGTATTTGCGCCGGTTTTCCCGGGCTTTAACGGGAACCCAGGCCGGGGGAGACGCCTATGTGCTTGCTACGCTCGAGGCGATTGTCGCGGATCCGGCCGAATTTTCAAAATGCGCCGAGCCAAAAATCGCGCTCTACCGCCTTTTTCTAAAAGTTTGGGGGACGGTGCCGGTCAATGACCATGTCGATCAGGCCTCGTTCACTGGCGATGAGGCAGGAGCCCACCGTAGTCTTGAAGCGATCACATTGCGGCCGCGAATCGCATTTCTCTTGAGTTCCCTGGAAGACTTCGACACTGCGGAAGTGGCGGGAGCCCTCGACTGCTCAACCGACGAGGCGGCCGGCCTGATTGATGCCGCGGGAAAAGAAATCGCGGATCAAATCCGCACCGATGTCTTGATCATCGAGGATGAGCCTTTCATTGCACTCGATCTTCAAAATCTGGTGGAAGAGCAAGGGCACCGGGTCGTCAATGTCGCGCGCACCCATCGCGAGGCCATCGATGCTGTCAAGCGCGACCGGCCGGGACTTATTCTCGCGGATATCCAACTCGCGGACGGCAGCTCGGGTCTCGAGGCGGTCAACCAAATTCTTGAAACGTTTTCTGTTCCGGTGATTTTCGTGACCGCCTATCCGGAACGGTTTTTGACGGGGACGCCGCCAGAGCCCGCTTTTCTGATCACCAAACCGTTCAAAACGGAGAGTCTGAAAGCGGTCATCAGCCAGGCGCTTTTCTTCGACCGCAAATCCCACCGCAAGGATGAGAACGAGAAAAATCACAGCCTCGTTTGATCGCGATACTGTTTACCGGCGGACCGGTTTTTCTTGGCCGATCATGCGGCCAATAACGATGCCCACGACCATTGCGAACGTAACCAGTGAGAAGGGCGTGAGCTGTCTGGCGGCTTCGGCGCCCGCCTCAAGCGCAAGACGCTCACGCTCCATGCCCGCGTCTTTTAAGATGGCGAGGAATGGTGCGACGCTTTTATCGATATTGTTCGCGAAATCAGAGATTTCCGGATCTGGTTCGCTGTCGTCTTGCATCGGTTTTACCCTCTCTGCGGCGAACAGCGTGCCTGCACGCCGACGGGTTTGACGTTTCGCCGAGTACAGAAAAAGAAGCGCGGCAAAAAGGTATATGCCCCCCAAGCCAAGTGCGGCATCGGCATTTCCGATCAAAGGTTCCAGAAACTCGTACAGCGATACGGTGATAAAGATCCAACTGACGAACAGACAGATCACCCCGAAAAGAACAAGCACGGCCTTTTGGATAAGGCGCGTGCTTGATTCGACAACCGGGGCCGTCGCTTCGCGAAGCAAACGGCTTATGAAGGCATTCATTTGCGCCCGCGGCTTACCAAGCCGACGATCAAGCCGACAACCATTGCGACAAGGACCGCCGCCAGGGGATTACGCTCAATCGTTGACTCCAAATCGGCGCTCGTCTCCGCCACGCGATCTTGCGCTTTGCTTGCCGTATCGGATATTTTTTGCTTCGCGTTATCGACCGCATCAACAACACTGCTCGACGTGGCAACGGTGTGTGAGCGAATAAATTCCGACACCGACGATGTGAGTTTCGTTACGTCGTCGCGGAGTGCCGCGAGATCAGCCGAGAAATCTTGAGTTGCTTCTTCCACAGGTTTAATGCTCGCCATCGCGATTCTCCATTTGCGGGTGGTTTCGTCTTTGACATGCGCTTGCCCCTCCTCATCCGATTGCGGGGGCGAAGCATTCGCATTTGCCATGATGTTCTCTAACTCCAGATCTGCAGATAAGTTGCTATTTGGGTTTGATTGGCTTTCGCCGTCCAGTGAGCCGCCTATCATCGATTCGTTTAGGATTTGCTCGATTCTCTCTACCCGTGTCGGGATCTGCCCGGGGCTAGGCTCCCCAGGGTTTACGACATCCGGATCGGTTATGGACGGCAGCGGCACATCTCCGGGGCTTTCGACCGGGGGCGGGGCTGGATCTGGCACGGGTATTTCCGGTGGTGGAGGCATGGTTCCCGGTGGATTGCCAGGCTCTGGGCCGGGGGGCTTGGGGACCTGCTGCGATCGTTCAAAATGTCTCAAAGTCATGTCCTCTCTCACGTCGGGCGCAGAGAATCGCCGCGCTTGATGTGCCCCGCCAACGTCCCTTGGCTTTGCGAGTTCCAAGCCAATGAGGAGAGATCAAAGCAGCCAAAACGGAACTTCCAGCATGTCCCCGCGTTGGCGGCCCACCATAGGATCCGCTTCAGGAGAGCCCCATGACGGTCAAATCAATGAATGATCTGTTTTTGCATACGCTCAAGGATATTTATTACGCCGAGAAACAGATCTATAAAAATCTGCCGAAAATGGCAAAGAGCGCTGAGTCCCAAGAACTCAAACAAGCCTTCGAAAAGCATCGTGACGAGACCGAGCATCAAATTGAACGTCTGGAGACCGTGTTCGAGCAGTGCGGTGTTGCCGCCCGCGCCATACGTTGCGAGGCGATGGACGGAATTCTGGCGGAAGCCAAGGAGGTCATGGAGGAAATCGAAGATGGTCAGGTTCAAGACGCAGGCATGCTTGCCGCGGCGCAGACTGTCGAGCATTATGAGATCGCCCGTTACGGCACGCTCATCGCGTGGGCCGATCAGCTCGGCATGAAGGATGCCAGCAAGCTTCTTCAGCAAACGCTCGATGAGGAAAAAAAGACGGATCAGCTACTCACAAAGCTTGCGGTGGCAAACGTCAATCAAGCAGCAGCATAGCCGCTCTCTGCAGTGATCTCGCAATGCGCCTTCGTAGGGTGCCGGGTTCGCAAAAGGAGCGGCGTGGTGAACTTAGATACGGAGGCGCAGCATGTTTGAGACAGCTCTCGCGATCACCGCCAACCCTGAGACGTGGCAGGGAACGGCTGATTTCCATAGTCTCTATATCCTGATCGTCAGCTTGGGTTTGGCTTTGATTGCCTTTGTGATTTTGATGCGCACGCGCTTCTAAGGCTCTCAAATCGTCAGACTTTAGGACCAGAGATTCGAAATCTGAAAACCGGTTTTACCATGGTTTTCCGCTGGCGGCTCTTCGGTATCGAGGGTTTGCCGAAGAAGCCCCCAAGATTTGGCGATCCGGAGGGTCGATGATATTTCAATATCCAGCCCAAACGGGGGATGTGTTCCCAGCGGTCCAGCCAGATTTTCCTCGATTGGCAGGCCATGCGCCATCCCATCGAAGCAATAATGCTCCACGACAACCATGCCCGCACCGTCGCGCCACGACAAGCGAAGCTGACCGTCCACTTCATCCTCCACGACACCAGCTTCGTTGACTTGATGGATATCGAGCCATTGCTGGACCAAGGCCGAGGCATTGGCGGGAGCGACCACGCCATCGAGATTGCCGTGCCAAATTGAAATTTTCGGCCATCTCTTCTGCCCGGGCGATGCCTGGCGAACCAGATTTCCCAACTCCCGTGACGAGTGGGCGGGTCCAAAAGCCATGGCCTTCATCGCATCGAGAGGTCCGAGCGCCGCACCGTATGGCAGGCCCGCGATGATTGTCCCGGCCGCGAACAAATGCGGATAGGCAGCCATCAGGGCGCAGGCCATGGCGCCTCCGGCCGAAAGCCCTGTCACAAACACACGCCCGGCATCGAGCTGATAGTCCTCCAACATGGTTTCGATCATCCCGCGGATCGAAGCAATCTCTCCCGTGTCGCTGCGAATGTGCTTTTCGACAAACCAGTTGAAGCAATTTTGCGGGTTGTTTCCACATTTCTGCTCGGGAAACAGGACGGCAAAGCCGTGTTTGCGGCCAAGTTCAGACCATCCGGTGGCCAAATCGAAATCCTTGGCGCTTTGCTGGCAGCCGTGCAATGCCACGACAAGCGCCGAGGACTTGGCCAATCCTGGTGGAACACAGGAAAACATCCCCAAATTGCCAGGATTCGCGCCAAACGCTGCTTGCTCTTCCATATTATTCTTCTCTTGCTTAGCGTGATCCGCCGCCCGCCGCTCGATAGGAGAACTGCGCCGGGGCCGCCTTGCGGCCATGTTTATGCCTGCCCCATTTTGTTTGCAATGCTGGGCTGCTCACATCGGCGCGAGGCGCTAGGGCGTTACCGCTCGATGTGAAGCGGAACCGCCATGCGTAAGCGAAAGCCCTCTGGCGCGAAATCAACTTTAACTTCCGCCCGGATTTGCTGCGAAAGCACCCGCTTCAAAAGCATCGATCCAAATCCGTCGCGGGACGGCGGCGCCACGGTTGGTCCCCCAAATTCGCTCCATTCGCACAAAAGCGAGCGTTCGCCGTCCTTCTCGGCCAAGCCCCATCCGACCTCGATCCGACCCTCCTCCCTGGAGAGCGCCCCGTGCCGGACCGCATTCGTCGTGAGTTCATGGACCGCCATCCCGAGCGGCACCGCAATCTGTGAAGGGAGATCCACGGCAGGTCCCGAGAGGCGAATTCGGAGGCCATGATCGTCTGAGTAAGGACCAAGCTCTTGGGTCAGCAATTGTTGGAAGGACACCGACTGGTGCAGTTGCTCTGTCATGACGGCATGAGTCTTCGCCAGCGACGAAATCCGCCCGGAGAATGCCTCTTGAAAATCCTCGATATTCGCGGATGACTTGGCGGTGGTGTTCATGACTCCTTGCACCGTCGCAAGGGTATTCCTGACCCGGTGATGCAGTTCCCGGATCAGCAGGGATTGCCTTTGCTCAGTCTTGACGTGATCGGTCACGTCATTGCCTTCGATAAAGATGCCCGTGACCTCGCCATTGACGCCCAGAATCGGCTGCGCGACAAAGTCGATGTAATGCTCCTCGATCTCGCAATCCGGTGCGTCTTGCAACAAAATACGCATCTTGCGGCCGACGTGAACTTCCCCGGTTTCGAAGATGCCTTTCAATATCCCCGGGTAGTCCTGGCCCTCCGTCTCAGGCAAGCCCTCGTGCAATGTCTTGCCGATGAGGTCACGTCCGCCCGCGAGCATCGAAAAGGCAATGTTGACCAATTCGAAAACAAGATCGGGACCGCGCAAGACACACATGAAACTCGGGGCCTGCATCACCAAACGGCGCAAATGGTGCACCGTCGCCAAAAGCGACTGATTGAGGACCTGGACCGATCCTGGAAGCGGAGCAGTGCTGTCGCGCGGCTCGATCCCCAGCGAAGGAATCTCCGCCAGGCCCCGCGGGTGCAGATCGGAAATATCTTGCGCGCTTTTGATGATATAAGCGACATTGCCGCTGGCGTCTCGCACGGGAATGTGGGTACAATTCCAAAGCCGCTCCTCATAGCGGCCATTGATCGTCACGGCGTGGGAAACTGCCGGAAGCACGTCGGCGATACCCTTGTCGCGGGCGCGCTCCAGCGACGCTTGCAAGAGCTTCCGGCTCTCCTCAGGCGCCGGAAACGCAACAAAAACATTGACCCCCATGAGCACGTCCCGCGCCCGCATCGTCGAGTCCAGAAAAGCTTGATTGACGGCGATGATGGTGAAATCGCGGTCCATCACCAAAAATGGCGCGGGCATGCACTCGAAAACGGCTTCAAAGTTACACTCCATCAGCGCTTTCACCATGCCGCTCCCGCAAATATTTTGTTCATTGGGACTCGGCCCAAACGTGGCGAAAAGCCAATGTCCTGCTTTAAGCAACTGGGTGCACGCACGGCAGCGGATGCTTGAGCATAAAGACGAAAACCGAACCCACCAGCCGCCCCGGTGCCAGGCGGCCGCCCCAAACAACGGCCGAACGGGGGCGATGGTTGCGTCGAATTCCGCCGCAGTGACTCTTTTGGCCCCTTTCCGCCCATGATAACACTTGTGCCGAAACTGCTCCGCTCACTTAACATGTCAAAACCCAATGACTATTGATCATATGTCCTCCACTCTGCGCCCCGTTCAGGCTGGCGACCATGTCTTCCTGGTTGATGGGTCGTCATTCGTTTTCCGGGCCTATTTTCAATCGATCCGGCAGGACGCGAAATATAATTATCGCTCCGACCGGCTGCCCACCGGGGCCGTGCGGCTGTTTTGCACAAAACTCTTTCAATTCGTGCGCGACGGGGCGGCGGGGATCAAGCCGACCCATCTCGCGATCATCTTCGATAAATCGGAAAATTCATTCCGCAAGGAACTTTACCCTCCTTATAAAGGAAATCGCTCGGAACCGCCGGAAGATTTGATCCCGCAATTCCCACTCATGCGCGCCTCCGTGCGGGCTTTTGGCCTCGCGCCGGTCGAGCAGGACCGCTACGAGGCGGACGATTTGATCGCAACCTATGCCCGCGAGGCACGCGCGCGCGGCGCCGACGTGCTGATCATTTCGGCCGACAAGGACCTCATGCAGCTGATCGAGCCGGGGGTCCATTTCTACGATTTCGAGACCTCGACCCAGGTGCTCAATGAGGACACCAATAAGAAACAAAAAGTCGTGCTTCGTGAGGAAAGATCGTTCGGTCCCGAAGAAGTTATCGAAAAATTCGGCGTGCCGCCCGAAAAAGTCGTCGATGTCCAGGCGCTGGCGGGCGATTCGACCGACAATGTGCCCGGGGCGCGCGGCATTGGTTTGAAGACCGCCGCGCAGCTCATCAATGAATATGGTGATCTTGAAACCTTGCTCGCCCGCGCAAACGAGATCAAACAGCCCAAACGCCGGGAAATCCTGACCGACCCGGAAAGCGTGGCATTGATCCAAGTCTCGAAACAACTCGTCACGCTCGTCCGCGACGTGCCGCTTGAAGTGCCACTGGATGATCTTCGCCTCAATATGCCTGACGGCAAGACACTCGTCGCTTTTTTCAAGGCGATGGAATTTACAACCATCACCAAGCGCGCTGCCGAGGCCTACGGGATCGATGCAAGCACAATCGAACCCGATCCGGCGTTCGCGGGACGCGCCGCCTGGCGCGGGCGTGACGGCATGGCGCTCGGCGAGGCGCCGGTTGCGGACCAAGAATCCCCACCGCCAAGCATGGATGCCAGAACGCCCAAACGCAATGCCCGCTACGGCGTGCCGATGCAAAAGCCCAGCATCGCCACCGGTCCCGGCCAACTCGCCGAGGCACGCGCCGCCGAGGCGCGGGCGCAAACCTTCGATACCAAAAGCTATGAAACCATTTTGAGTTTCGAACAACTCGAACCCTATATCGCCGCCGCGTTCGAGGCGGGCGCAATCTCCATCGATACGGAAACATCGTCGCTGCAACCCATGCAGGCCGAGCTCGCCGGCATCTCCCTTTGTGTCACGCCGGGTCATGCCTGTTACATTCCGCTGCGCCACAGACAAGAAGGGAGCGGCGATCTCTTCGGCGGCAACGATCTTTTGCCGGGGCAATTGCCGGAAGCGGAGGTGCTGGCGCGGCTGAAACCGCTTCTCGAAGACGCCAGCATCCTCAAAATCGCGCAAAACATGAAATATGATTGGCTCATTTTCAAGCAGCGCGGCATCGCGGTGACGCCCGTCGAAGACACCATGCTTTTGTCCTATGTGCTGGATGCGGGCCGTACCGATCATGGGATGGATGTGCTCAGCGAAACTTATCTTGGCCACAAGCCGATTCAATTTGGCGAGGTTGCGGGCTCTGGCCGCACGTTCATTGGCTTTGCCCGCGTTGCCATCGACAAGGCCACCGAATATTCGGCGGAGGATGCCGATGTCACCCTGCGTCTGTGGCGAGTCTTAAAGCCGCGCCTTCCCGCCGAACACATGACGCATGTGTATGAGACGCTGGAGCGGCCGATGATCGAGGTTTTGGCGCGCATGGAAGAGCGTGGCATTATGATCGACCGCGCCATCTTGGCAAAACTGTCCGGCGAATTCGCGCAGGACATGGGCCGGCTTGAGAGCACGATCCACGAATTGGCGGGCGAGCGTTTCAATCTCGGCTCGCCAAAACAGCTTGGCGATATTCTCTTTGGCAAAATGGGCTTGCCCGGCGCCAAAAAGACCGCGACGGGCGCGTGGTCGACCGCCGCTGGCGTCCTCGACGATCTCGCCGAGCAAGGCAATGACCTTGCTGCCCGCATTCTCGATTGGCGTCAGCTTTCGAAACTTAAATCGACCTACACCGATGCCCTGCCCTCTTTCGTCGACTCGTCGACAGGTCGCGTCCACACCTCCTATGCGCTCGCCGCGACGACGACCGGCAGGCTGTCCTCATCTGATCCGAACTTGCAAAATATCCCCGTGCGCAATGAAGCGGGCCGGAAGATTCGCCGCGCCTTTATCGCGCCCGAAGGGCACAAACTGATCTCCGCGGATTATTCGCAAATCGAACTGCGGCTGCTCGCCCATATCGCCAATATTCCGCAGTTGAAGGCGGCCTTTGCCGAAGGTCAGGATATTCACGCAACGACCGCTTCGGAAATGTTCGGCGTGCCGGTTAAAGGGATGCCGCCGGACGTGCGGCGCCGCGCCAAGGCGATCAATTTCGGCATCATCTATGGCATCTCGGCTTTCGGTCTCGCCAATCAGCTCGGCATTCCGCGCGAGGAAGCGGGCGCCTATATCAAGCGCTACTTCGAACGCTTTCCGGGCATTCGCAGCTATATGGATCAAACGAAAGCCTTCGTGCGCGAAAAGGGCTATGTCACCACGATTTTCGGGCGCAAATGCCACTATCCGCGCGTGACAGCCTCAAACCCCTCCGAGCGCGCCTTTAATGAGCGCGCCGCGATCAACGCGCCGCTGCAAGGCTCCGCCGCCGATATCATCCGCCGCGCCATGGTGCGGATGGACGCGGCGTTACAAAAAGAAAAGCTCGCCGCCCGCATGCTCTTGCAGGTGCATGACGAACTCGTGTTCGAGGCGCCAGATTCCGAAGTCGAAGCGACGATGCATGTGGTGCGCAAGATCATGACCGACGCGCCGCATCCGTTCATTCAACTCGCGGTGCCTCTGCAGGTCGATGCCAAGGCCGCACAGAACTGGGACGAGGCGCATTGACAGGAGCCGGAGCTTAGGAGGTTTAGTAGCTTCCGCTTCCGACCAAAGGGTGGATACCGCCGCTGCTGTGACGTTGAGGGCGCGACCGATTGCTTCTCACGACATGCTTTATGGGATCGGCTTTCGACACCGAAGCCGGATTGGGGTTAACCGTTGGCAGAGCGTAAGCTGCGGGCAACCCCACCACGCAAACGAGGATGGTGGCGAGAATGTAACGCATTTGCTTCCTCCCTTCGGGCCGATGGGTCCTTGGCCCTTGGCTCCGCCTAGATGCTTAGCACAGTTTGCCTCCGCTTGGGAGGTAGAACTCCAAGGATCGCGACAAGGCGGGAACTAGGACGCGGCGCTTTGCGGCCTCTATCTCATTGCCCCTCGCCGCTTTGCGGCTCCTCCACCTTCACGACCGGCGGGGGATTCCATTTCCCGAGCAAAACCTCATCTTTCGGCGCATAAATCCGCATGGTGAGATTATACGATCCCTCCTTAGGCGCCGGTAGCCAGTTGACATCCTTATCCGCGCCTGGACTTTCGTCTTGGACATAAAGATCAAGTGATCCGTCGTCATTGAAGCGTAACGGCATCCAGCTGCTCAAGGCAAAGCGGTTGAGCGGGTTGGGGACTTGAAACCCTTGCTCATCATAAAGGGTCACCGACCAAAAGGCGTTGGCAGGCGGTGTCGCATCCTTATCGAAATGCAAACTGTAATGATGAGCACCATAGAGCGGCTGGCCCTCCGCATCGCCAAGGTTTATCGGATAGATCGCATCTTCCGGCAAATTGGCCCCCAGACCGGTCTGCGCAACGATGGCCCGCTTTAAATAATAGTTTCCGTAAACGCCCATCGTATTGGTGTTCATCGACCAAAAATTCACGACCGTCGCTATGGTCTTGAGTTGGGACGCCATGAGTTTCTGGGCGTCCTCAGGGACCGCAGCCAGAGCCTCTTTGACAGCCGGCGCCGCTTGTTCAAGATCAAAACTCTTGCCACGCTCAATGCCCAGGCGCCGCATCAAGGCGATGATGGGCTGGTCGGTCAGATGCGGCGGCTGCGTTTTCAAAATTTCGGCAGCATAGGCGAAGAATTTGCCCGCCGGCATCGAGTCCACTTGCGTTTTCGGGGGCGTCTTCATATCGACGTCTTTGTCGATCATGCCAACGATGGGCTTGGCTGGCTTACCCCAACGCGAGAGCGGCGTGATCTTATATCCCTGCTGGATCTTGTGGACCGCTTCATAATCGGCGGGTCCATCAGTTTTGGTGCGGCCGATGATCCAAACATAGGGGGTTGGCGCGTCGATCCGCTCGACCCCATTCGGCAGAACGCCGGTCCAGCCCGGTCCGACGATGGCCCAGCTCTGCGCTTGCGTGCCGGTTGTCCTTGCCCCAGGCGAGGCGAAGACATCGGTCCACATATCGAGCATCGGCAACATGTAAAACCGGCCGCCCGTTTCTGGCGCCGAGGCGATCATGGGTTCCTTTGCGAGATCAAGCCAGGCGCTCGAATAGAGCGTATCGAAGTTCGGCCGCACGACCGCTTTCATTGTCGCGGACGGGTATTCTGCGACGTTGACGAATGTGTTCGCCGGAGCACTTATTCCACCGCTATGCTCGACATTGGTCAGCTGCTTGCGCGTAATATCCATCGAGATGAGAGGGTAGAAATAGAGATAGGCTTGCAAGCCAATCGCGCGCGCCTCAGCGGTGCTTAGAGTGTTTTGCGCGGAGAGCGTTGAAGGATGAAAGACGAAAAGCGCGGTCAGAAATGCCGAAAAGATGAATTCCTTCGTCAACATGATCGAGATCCTGCTTCTCGCGCTTTTGGTCTGCGATATGCTAACGAAGATCGTGGCAAAAAGGTAACGCATCTGTTCACTCCCTTTTGGCAGATAGACCCTTGGCCCTTGGCTCTGCCTAGATGCTTAGCACAGTTTGCCTCGGCGGGGAGGCAGAACTCCAGTGGTCGTGCCGTGTTCTTGGCCATAAATCCAATTGTCCGGCGCATGGAACTCGAATGGGCGCTGTCCTAAATTCTTGATTAACCTGTTGCCAATATGCTGATCAAATGACGTGTCGATTCGGGCAAGCGCATGCCCTGGGTCGTGGGCATGATGCCGTACGTTCATCCCGGTTTCGATCCGGAATCTCTCTTCCTTCAATGAAGTGTCTCAGCAACAGGCCGTCTCGCGAGCGAGCCCTGTGCTTGGGAAAAAGTGACCTGATTTGTAGCCTGTGGAAATCGCCGGCACATTATGCCGGTTCGTCAATACTCATGGCGGCTCGAAGACCTTGTGGAGTAAATTTACATGATCGGTTTCAATATTTTTCCGCGGTCCGGCACTGGAGCAGTGCTGAAGGCACTTGATAGGTCTCTTGCCATCATCGAGTTCGACCCAACAGGAAAAGTTCTTTCGGCGAATGAGAACTTCTGTAGAGCCTTGGGCTACAGCCTTCCGGAGATCGAAGGCCAACACCACAGCATGTTCGTCGATCCTGATTATGGGCGCAGTCCCGAATACAAAGCATTCTGGGCCAAGCTTGACCGCGGTGAGTTCGATGCGAGGGAATATAAACGTATTGGCAAGGGCGGACGTGATGTCTGGATTCAGGCGTCCTATAATCCAGTGTTAAATTCGAGGGGGACCGTTCAAAAGGTTGTTAAAATCGCGACCGATATCACTGTAGAAAAACTCAGGAATGCTGAATTTGAGGGAAAGATGAACGCGGTCTCGCGCGTTCAAGGGATCATCGAATTCACACCCAGCGGTGAGGTCATTTACGCAAACGAGAATTTTCTAAATGTTCTTGGTTATCGCCTCGAAGAAATTGCGGGGCGGCACCATCGCCTTTTCGTTGAGCCATCTTACGCGCAATCCTCTGACTACCAGGATTTCTGGAAAAAGCTGAACAGCGGCGAATATGTCGCTGCCGAATTCAAGCGTATTGGCAAGGGTGGAAAGGAAGTTTGGATCCAAGCCTCCTACAATCCGATCTTCGATCTTAACAATAAGATCACGAAAATAACCAAGTTCGCGACCGACATTACTGAACGTGTCCGCGCCGTTAACGAGATCGGAGCGGGGCTTGAGCAATTGGCAAACAGCAACCTTGAAACGAGAATCGAGAAAGCCTTCATTCCTGCTTTCGAAAAACTTCGCTCTGACTTCAACTCGGCGATCGACAAGCTTCGGCTAACGATGCGGCAGGTCAGCGAAGGTGTGAACGCAATCCACTCAGGAACGCAGGAGATTTCAACGGCCGCCGACGATCTGTCACGCCGGACCGAGCAGCAGGCGGCCAGCCTCGAAGAGACAGCGGCGGCGCTCAACGAAATTACGACGGCCGCGAAGAATGCCGCCGAAGGCGCAACCCATGCCCGCGATGTGGTCGCTGCCGCGGATGAGGATGCCAAGAAGAGTGCGGTGGTGGTTCGACAGGCCGTCGATGCGATTGATACCATAGCAAAATCTTCTCAGCAGATTGGCCAGATCATTGGCGTCATTGACGAGATTGCTTTCCAAACCAATCTGCTTGCGTTGAACGCGGGTGTCGAAGCCGCGCGGGCGGGAGACGCCGGCCGCGGCTTTGCCGTTGTCGCCTCTGAAGTTCGCGCCCTCGCGCAGCGCTCGGCGGAAGCCGCGAAGGAGATCAAGGGCCTGATCCTCGCGTCATCGACGCAAGTCGATCACGGCGTCAAGCTTGTCAATGAAACCGGCAAATCGCTAGAGCGCATCATGGGACAGGTGTCCGAGATCACCACAATTGTTTCCCAGATCGCAGCCGGCGCGAAAGAGCAGTCGGTCGGGCTCGGCGAAGTCAACACGGCCATCACTCAGATGGATCAGGTCACCCAGCAGAACGCGGCCATGGTGGAAGAGACGACGGCTGCCAGTCACTCGTTGTCACAGGAGACCGAGCAGTTGGCGAAACTGGTTGGCCAATTCCAAACGGGCCAAGCGAATAGCAAAGACACCACGCGCCGCGAACTGAAAAAGACGCCGCCACATGCCTTCCGGCCCGGTGCCAAGAAGATGACCGCAAGCGGCATGCGCGCCGAGATGCGTAAGCCGGCTTCCCGCACGGGTGCCATGGCGATGGTTGTGAATGGCGCGCCCATTGGCACGGGAGAGGACGGATGGACGGAATTTTGAGAGATTCGCGAAGGCAAGCAGGAGATATCGCCACGTCGCCGCACCCCATCCCGCTGCTCAAATCCTAGATTGACCCGCGCCGTTCGAAAAACATCCGGCAAAAAATTAAACACTAACCTGCTTGTAAGCTTGCGCAAAACCCCGGCTTTATACCAAGCCACGCCTCACCAAGATACATTGGCACAGAGTGTCTATCGGACCAAAGTGTTTCACGTGAAACACTTTGGTAAGGTCGGAACGAAAAACCTTACATCCTGCCATAATTGTGACGGTGGACGGTGGCGCGGCGCTTGATCTTGGCGTGTCTTCGGCCTTCAAATCGGCAAAAGACCTCTCACCGCCCTTTCACCTTCGGGGAGCATCGATGTCATTGCGGACGCTTCTGCGTACCAAGCCGATTGAACAGCTTCAACGCGAGATTGGCTCTGCCCAGCAGTTCCGGCGGGTGCTGGGACTGTGGCAGCTCACCGCGATCGGGCTCGGCGGGCTCATCGGCGCCGGCATCTTCGTGCTCACCGGTGTCGTCGCAGCCACGCAAGCGGGACCGGCGGTCTCTCTCTCCTTCGTGATCGCCGGTGTCGCCAGCGCGGCCGCGGCCCTGAGCTACGCCGAGTTTGCCGGGATGATCCCCGTCGCTGGCAGCGCCTATACTTATGGCTACGCCGTTCTTGGCGAATTGATCGCCTGGGTGATCGGCTGGGATCTGCTGCTCGAATATGCGCTGGTGGTCGCCGTCGTCTCGATCGGCTGGTCGGGTTATTTGCAGGCTCTGTTCAGCCTGTTTGGCCTTGCGCTTCCCGTCTGGGCGATGGGCGCGCCAGGCACCGGCGCGGGCCATGTTTTGGACCTTCCAGCCATGGCGGGGAGTCTCGCGACAGCGGGGCTTCTGACACTCCGCATCGAATGGGGCGCGCGCTTCAACACGGTCATGGTGATCATCAAACTGGCGGCGGTTGTCCTCGTCGTCGCGGCGGGCTTGCCGCATGTCAACACTGCCAACTACCACCCCTACATGCCGTTTGGCTTTGGCGGCGTGGTCGAGGGAGCTGCCGTAGTTTTCTTCGCGGTCTTTGGTTACGATACCCTCACGACCGCAGCCGAAGAAGCAAAAGACCCGCAGCGCCAGCTTCCCCGCGCTGTTTTGCTCTCGCTCACAATCTCTCTCGTGCTCTACATCGCGATGTCCTTGGTGCTCACCGGCATCGTGCGCTACGATAAACTCAACAGCGCGGCTCCGGTGGCGGCGGCGTTCACCGCGATCGACATGCCCTGGGTGACACTGATCGTCTCTGCCGCGGCCGTGGCGGGCATCGCCAGTGTGATGTTTGCGTTCATGCTGGGGTGCGCCCGCATCTGGTTCGCCATGAGCCGCGACGGTCTGCTCCCCGGATGGTTCGCGCAAGTGCATCCGCGCTTCCGCACCCCCTACCGCCCGACGCTGATTGCCGGAGGACTGACAGCCCTTGTCGCGGCTTTCTATCCCATCAAGCAGGTCGCCGAGTTGGTGAACATCGGAACGCTCTCGGCTTTTATCATCATCTGTTTCTCGGTCATCGTGCTCCGGCGGACGAGACCCGATGTCCCGCGCACCTTCCGGACGCCTCTTGTCCCGTGGATACCTCTGGCGGGCATGGGGTTTTCCGTGTGGCTGCTCTCAAAACTTCCCGCCGTCGCCTGGGACAGATTCGCCATCTGGATGGCGCTCGGCCTTGCCGTCTATTTTTTATACGGCCGCCAGCACAGCCTTCTCGCGAATGAGGCAAGCACGCCGCCGGAAAGATAAGCAGCGGAGGTGCGCGCAAAATCCCGGTTTCATACCGCGCGCCACCTTGCAAAAGTGCGTTGGCACAGAATGTCAATCGGACCAAATCGTTTCACGTGAAACGTTTTGGTCCGATTGGCCGGAGACACCGGACAAAGCAGGCAGGTTTGACTCAGCGCCCGTCGATCTGCTGGCCGACAACCGCGATGGCCCGCTCATAGACCGGTGCGGCATTCCAGGCCTGGATCGCTGCAAAATTGGCTTCGCCAGGCTGATATCCCGCGCCGGGGCTCCAGCCGTGGGCTCTGAGGAAATTTGCCGTCGAGGACAGTGCGCCGGCCGCCGTCTCGAGGCTTCCGCCGGTGCCATAATCGAGGATGGTTTTGGGCAGGAATTGGGTCTGGCCGATCTCACCATGCATGGAGCCGCGCGAGTTTGCCGAGAGAACCCCGCGATCAATCAGTGTCAGAGCCGCGTAGAGCTGGTCGGTGAAAAAGGCCGACCGACGGCAATCATAGGCGAGGGTTGCCACCGCCGAAAGCGCGTTCTGATTCCCATGGACGGCGCCGAAGCCCGTCTCCATTCCCCAAATGGCCAGAAGCGGGCCCGGCGGAACACCGTAGCGTTGCTCGATGGACGCGAAGAGCGCCGCATTGGATTGCTTGAGCGCCCGCCCGCGCGAGACGATCGCCGAACCGCCACGCTTGGCAAGAAACCCTTCGAGCGACAAATGGAAGCTTTTTTGGCCGCGGTCGGCCCCGATGGTCGCGGTGTTATACCTCGTCCCCATGAGGGCTGAGATGCCGTTGGCGCTGACACCTCTTCCCCGCGCTTCCTCGGCGAACTGCGTCTTCCACGCCTCGAAGCCCCCCGGTCCGTTGCCGCACTGCGCGGCGTCCGCTTGACTGGCCATTGACGCGAATGCCGCGAAGGCTGCAAAGATGATCGTCTTGAACTGCCCGCCCTTGGTCATGCAGAACTCCCTTCAAACCGCTTGCGCAAAATCCTGACTTCGTCCCGAGCCAGTTCTTGCAAAAATGCACTTGCCTAGAGCGTTATCGTACGAAAATGGTGCACGTAAATCTTTTTTGTAAGATTGGGGCCAGAAACTCACAATATAACGTTTGAATACCGTTTGATCAGTTGCGAAGCCGTTCCTCCCGCTTAGAGCATGTTCCGAAAAAGTTGATCGACTTTTTCGATCAGAACATGCTCCAGCTCTTTGATTTTGAGCGATTTCTTTTCGATCAGGTGATTCCACCTGATCGAAAAGCGCTCTAGTTCAGATGTGTGACGACGGCCAGACGTCTGATCTCGCCGCTTTGATAGGCTTGCAAAAAGGCGTTGTAGTTTCTGAAGGACACGCAGCCGTTTGAATCACCGTTCGGGCCGAGCATGAACGTGTGGGCAAGAAGGCCTGTGCGTCCATAAAGTTCACCATCGCCAACAGGTATGAGGCGCAAGGCTTGAACGCCATGGAAAAGCGCCTCGCGGGGGCGAAGGTCATAAACATTCGGCGGCGTCGCCCCGCGCATGCGTTCGTTGACGTAACGGGGATTGTCCAGCCTGTCGCGAAGACCCGAATGCGCTTCCAATCTCGTTCCGTTCGGCAAATAAACTGTGTGCGCTGCAATATCGTAAATGGCGGTCCAGCGATCGTAGCGGGACGCCGGGCTGGATGTCAGAGCCCGCGGAGTGCTAACAACTCCATCTTCCGGAGCCGCATAGGCAAGCACTGGCCCCGAAATTTTGGGCGTGTTAGACGCGCCAAAAAACTTCTCGAAAAACGAGCGGTTGTCGGCGACCGCAGCCGGGGTAACGGCCCTCGTGTTCTGCGGCGCTGACCGGCGGCCAGCGGCCAGCGATGGACTGCGGCTTTCGAGCGATGCGAGTTCGGCGGGACGCGGAACGGGCAGAGGCACGTTCGCGCTGAGTTGGATCCCGGCCGGCGCAGGCAAGACGTCTTCCTGGTCCGCGATTGTGGTGGAGGGCGCCTGAGCAACGGGGTGGAAAGCCAGGTCAAGCGGAAAGTTTTTCGCAAGCGAAACCTGCGCGGAGCCCGATATGGATCGCGGGTCGAACAGACCGCCATAGGGATTTGAGGCAACGGTTATTGCGGGCGCGGCGGCTGGCGCCGCAGCAATTGCTGGTGCTGGTGCCACAGTGGGCGCCGACGACTCAAAAAAGCGGCGATTGTTCACCGGAGTAAGATACAGAGTCCAGACGCCGAAGAACGCACTTACAGTGAGGGCAGCAACTCCTGGAATGGTCCGCGCACAAAATTTTGAAAAAACATGCGCGCGCCTGCTTGGAATGGAACCAAAATCACTATCGACGAGTTGTGTCATTCGTAGGCTCTCGAAATCATTTCAATTCATGGCGCTATTTGGCCAAGGTTGTCCGTGGCGCAAAAAAGGCGCGATTAACCACGGCAATTCATTGGAAGCGTCTCAGCCTTGCGGATGGTCGGCGCGATGAGCTTCGCAACTTTGCTGAAGCAGCATTGCGGCGATTTTTAGCAAAGCGTGAATCAAGGTAAATTTTTTGATATCGCGCATGAGCATGCGGCGACTTGCAGCGTTCGAATTTCGTCCAAAAAATATCCTTAAGAAACCGTTTTTCCCTCGATCAAACGCAAGGCAAAAAGCGCCCGCATACCGCTTGCATGCATGTTCTTTCGAGCCTGCTGATGTGCCGCAATTCTGACATGGTTGCGCGTGCCGCCTGGCATCAAACCTTACAAAAATTTTTCACAAAAAAAATTTTGGTAAGGGATTGGTAAGCGATGCGCGAAAGCCCGCGGAAGTATTTTATCCGGAAGAAATCGCGCTCATTTAGGGTGCGAACCCGTCACCAACAAGGTTCCGCGCCTATTCGGGCCTCACTATTTAAGCAGCTCTTTGCAGTTCTCGACGAGCAGCCATTTTGCATCTGGCGGATTTGTTATGGTGAAGACGATGTCTTCATTGACGTTTTGCTGATCGCCTTTGTCTCCAGTTCCGGTATCGTAGGCAAGCTCGTAACTGAACTGATTGGCTTCGGCCCCGCCGCCCGGATTATTTATGGCGAGGGGAATGAGAACAACGCTGTTGATGTCGCGCTTTTCACCTGCCGCGAGTGTGATTTCCGGAATGTTGGTCAATCCCATGATCTTCGCAAATCTCGGATCTGGATAAACAAAGCGGCGGTTCGCGGTTCCCAACGCGAGGACAGGCGGGGATTGATTCACAAAAAGCCGCTCTGGCGCAAAAGTGAAGCTGCTGTCAGCTTTTGTATTGCTCAAGGATTCGATTTTGAAGACAGCAAAACCCTTGTTTGCTCCCGCGGCAACGGGGCCGTCTGGCGTTTCATAGCCTTTGCAGAGGCCGAGCGGCCGATAGGATATGAGGGTCGGATTGTGGGAACTCTGGTTGCCGCATCCAGAGAGCGCGAGCATCCCAGCGGAAAGCATTAGAACGGACAAAAACCCCTTTGTAGATGGTCCCATGGCGCTCTTCCCTTTGAATCTGGTTATTATTTACAGACCCTACACCGCGAAGACTTGCGTCACTTGTTCCGGCAAGTCGCCTGCTATGATCTCATAACCCGCGACACGCAAGATCGCACGCGCGGGATTCATTGTCACCGCGAGCCTCGTATAGGGGTTGAGGACCGGCGGTTTCACCCAATCAAAGCTGCCTTGCGATATGAGCCCGCCCCAGTTTGCCAGCGCGTCATGCCGCTCGCGGCATCGGGACGCCGCCTCTTGCGCCGAGCAACTCAAAATACGGGTAGCCGAAACACGCGCCTCCCAACGCGGACGCTCGGGTATCCAATCATTGGCGGCACTCGTTTCGTCCTCGCGTGTTACAAAACCGGTCTCGGTCCGCTCGATCACGCAGCGTTCCCCTTGCCTGCAGCCAATGAGCGTATAGATCACCGGCCGCGCCACCAGCGTTTGTTCCAGTACACGCTTCGCGGCGGCATAGGTTTCACAGGTCTCAAAAACCTGGCGGAGCAATTGATCAGGCGGCATGTGGCGGATATTCGCCCATGTATGAAGCGCGTTGGCGGCAACATCGTAAAGGCGCAGCCAAGGGTGGCGGGTACGGCGCCACATCGGCGCCTGATTGATGCAGGCGGCGAACCGGCCCGGCGCCATCGCCGTCAGTGTGCCCGCGTAGCCGGGCCAGGTGACGCTAAAATATTCGCCTGCGCGCGCGGTTGCGCGGACCACATCCGTATGGCGGCCGAGCCCAGGAAATGGCCAATCAAGCGTGCGCGCGAGCCAGGGCTCGCCATCTTCGTCACGCGCGAGTGCAGTGCAGCCCCATTGATACGAATTGTTGAGAAGCCAGACACCTGGAAAGCCGAGCGTTGCGGCGATTTCCGCGATGTCCGGCACATAGGGCGAGCAAGACCGGCTGAGCCAGCGCCGCGCGGCGCCATCCAACGCGGGCAGGAACGGCGTCATGGCGCGCGGAAAAACCGTGAGACAGTCGTCGCGCAGGGCGCGCGCGCGGTGCCCGCTGAGCGCCGCGTGGCGGACAGGCCCGCCGGTGCCAACATCGATGAGGGGTATGGCTGGCAAGACGGCACTCATGGGCGGCTCATCGCAACATGGCGCCGACAACAACCAGTGGCGCCTTCCCGGACCAAAATATACAATCAAGATTATATGGTATTCCACTCCCGCGCTTGCAACAAATTCCACATCGCGGCAACCACGCCTTTCGCCGGTGTATTCGAAAACCCGCCAGCCACGGAAAAACGTTTCACCTGAAACATTTTTCCGTGCCGCTGCTGAAAACCTTACAAATTGAGATTAGACCAAAAAACCTCGCAGCCGCCGATTCGGGAACTATCAATATGAGCGAAATTCATGCTCTTTTTATCATGGCCTTCATCGCTGTCCTTGCGCCCTTGCTCACACGCTTGCCGGCGTTTGCCCGCACACCCGCGGTGGTGTTGGAGCTATTGCTTGGCATCTTGATTGGCCCAAGCATTCTGGGGCTCGTGACGAGTCAAGGCGCCATCGGATTTCTCGGGCAATTCGGCCTGATTTTCTTGCTCTTCCAAGCGGGGTTCGAGTTCAACCCGGAGGAAATCGGCGCCGGCCCGTTGCGTCTTGGCGCGGCGGCATGGCTCGCGGCCTTTTGCTTGAGCGCCCTGTTCGCCAGCCTGCTTTACATGATTGGGGTGTTGCATTCCCCCTTGCTCATCGCCCTCGTGCTTCCAACGACCGCCTTCGGCATGCTGCTTCCCATTCTGCGCGAGAGCGGCAATCTTGGCTCCCCTTTTGGCCGGCATGTCCTCGGATTGGCGGTGGCCGGAGAACTCGGCCCGCTGGTACTAGCCTCGATCGTTCTCGCGCATCAGCACCATCATTTGCACGAGACGATCTTGACGGTCGTATTTTTCGCGTTCGCGGTCGCCGTTATTGTGGCCGCGAAACGATTGCGCTCCCGTCAGCTGACCGGAGTCATTGCGCGGTGGATGCATGACCGCTCCATTCTGCCGGTGCGGATTGCGCTTCTCATCCTGCTCGGTTTCGTCTCGCTCGCCAATGAGCTCGGCATGGAGCTTGTTCTGGGTGCCTATACGGCCGGAATGGTGATCGCCATGCTGGTGCGCGACACACAGGCGGAGGTCCTCGAAAACCGCCTGATGTCGATCGGCTCGGGATTCTTCGTCCCCTTGTTTTTCATCACCAGCGGCGTTGAATTCGACCTGCCAGGTCTCCTGACCAGCACTGGCAGTGTTGCCCGCCTCATTCTCTTTTGCGCGGGTTTTTTCTTGATCCGGATTGTGCCCGTCCGCTTGTACAAAGCCGTGCTTCCGGAGAAGGATTTGCTTCCCTTGGCACTGTTGTCCTCGACGACTCTGCCGCTCGTCGTCGCGGTGACCTTTCTCGGCGTGCGAAGCGGCGATATGGCACCGGAGAACGCCCACGCCCTTGTCGGGGCGGGCGTCGTCACGGTTACCATTTTCCCAATTCTTGCCTTTTTGCTGCGGGCGAAGGGGGAAGGCGCCGAACCCGAGGGCGTTGTGGCCGTCGTGGTCCATCGCGCCGCCGATTGGGCCTCTGCGCAATATGCGCGCGCACTCGGCTTCGTTGCCCAGAAAGTTGCGGGAAAGCCGGAGAGCTGAACCTTCGGTCAGAAGGGGTGATATTGATAGAGCCAGGTCTCGCTCAACGTTTTGTCGCCCGCCCGCAGATAAAGCCGCATCTCGACGGGATCAGCGCCGGCAACCGTCAAATCGAATTGGGCGCGCCAGTGGCCGGGGACATCGTTTGGAACAGCCTCGGTGTAAATATAGGAGAAAGTCCCGCGTGAGGCCCAGAGCACGGCCTCGGGCTTGACCCCAAAGGGCAAGGATTCCAGCGGCGGTCCCTTGAACTCAACCATGAATTTCCGCACGCCCTTGGGCCTTGGCCGGCCAGGCTGGCCACCATTGCCTAAGCGTGTCGCGATGCAGCGCGCAAGATCGGTGGGATAAGGTTCATCAGCAGCCCAGGTGAGCCGATAGGAGAGCTCGAAAGAGGAGCCTGCCACCGCGGGTTTTTCAGGCACCCACATCGCAACGATATTGTCGTGAATTTCATCGTCGGTTGGGATTTCCACAAGTTGCACCGCGCCCTTGCCCCAAGCATTCTTGGGCTCGACCCAAAGACTCGGCCGCCGGTCGTAATAGACTCCGTCCTGATAATGATCGAAAGCGCGATCACGCTGCAAAAGCCCAAAACCGCGCGGATTTTCGTCTGCAAAGGAGGACGTCAGGATACGCGGCGCATTGTTGAGCGGCCGCCACGCGCGCTCGCCGTTCCCCATCCACAATGCGAGGCCATCGGAATCGTGAACTTCGGGACGCCAGTCGATCCCCGTCTCTTTTTCGGTCTCGGAAAACCAGTACATCGAGGTCAATGGTGCAAGACCGAAACGGGCGATTCCGGCGCGTAAAAAAAGCGTTTGATCTATATCCATGATGACGCTCTTGCCGCGCGTCAGGACAAAGCGGCACGCGCCGACGATCGAAGGGCCTTCAAGAAGCGCGTAAATCGTCAAGGAATCGCGGGTCTCGGCCTGATCGATATAAAATTTCGTGAAATCGGGAAATTCTTCCGGCTTGCCCGCCGCCGCCACATCGAGCGCGACGGCGCGCGCGGAAAGTCCGTATTGATGCAATTCGCCGATCGAGCGAAAATAATCGGCGCCGAGAAAAGCCACCCAGTCATTTTTGCGCCAGTCGAGCGCGCCGTCTCGTGCCTCTTGTACCCGCAATCCAGCGAAGCCCGCGCCCTGCGGCAATTTCTTCGCGATCGAATCCTCGGGCATTTCAAAATAGTTCTGATCGTAGACGATTTGACGGGCGCTTCCAGCGTCCACGACGTGCATTTCGATGGCTTTTTGGAAGAACCTGCCGAGATGGAAAAAACTCACCGGAAACCGGCCTGGCCCATCGGCGAACAGCGCGTGGTTCATGTCGAATTTGATCTTGCCCCACGCCTCGTAGTTGATCTTGGTGACGATGTCGGGCGCCGGCCGCGCCGGACCGGCATAAGGCTCGCCTGCCATGCGTTGCGCCACGGCCTTCAGGCCATCGAAGGAAAAGGGTACCGCCGGACCAAGTTTCATTGCACTCGCGGCGGCAAAACCCTGTCTGGCGTTCGCACCCAAAACGCCGAAAGCCGCGGCCGCCTTCAGCACCGTTCTCCGGTCAAAGGCGTTGGTCATTTGGCTTGATCCTTCGGATTTGTTCCGGCTCTTGCGGAGGGCGCGCGAAAGCCGCCAACATCTTGCCGCACGGCCACGGGGGTGGGCTGCTAATAAATCGACTCGTGACGAATCGCGGTGCGCATAAAGTAGAAAAGCAGCACGAAACCGGTGAGGGCAAACGCCACTTCGATGATGCGGCTGATGAGAGGGTCAAGCTGCAGGAGGCCGCCCAGCGCCCAGCCGGCTGCCCAGGATGCGCCAACCACTTCGGTGCCAACGAGAATGGCAACGGCTATGAGGGTGGAAACATGGACCCAATTGATTTTTTTCGTGTTAGCCAAAATACCAATTGCTCCAATTCGAGACCACGGAAGATCTCACTTGATCCGACCGTCTACCCGCGATCGGGGGTTCCCGGTGCGGACAAGCCGTTACTATATCTAACGGCGGGGCCCCGGCAAGTCTCTCGCTTCCGCCCGCGCCGGCCTTATAAGGGCCACAAGTTAACTATGGGAAACGCCGATGGACCAAGAGATACCCGACGGCAGGGAGACCCCCGTGGCGCGTTTCCCATGGCTTGCGGCCTATCCCCCCGGCGTTCCAGAGACGATCGAGGCACCACCTTATGAAGTGCTGAGCAGCATCCCCGCTGATCTGGCGGCGCGTAAACCCGCCGCCAAGGCGTTTACGGCACTGATGCCGAATGGCATGGCAGCCAACTTGAGCTTTGCTGAAGTGGACCGCTATTCAGACGATTTCGCCGCCTATTTGCGCGAAAGATTGCGGTTGCAGACGGGAGCCAGAGTGGCGATCCAAATTCCAAACGGACTCGCCTATCCGGTCGTCGCCTTTGGGGTTTTCAAAGCCGGCTGCGTGCTGGTGAATGTCAATCCGCTCTACACCGCGCATGAGATGGCGCATCTCTTCCAGGACGCCGAACCGGCCGCGATTATCGCGGTCGATATGTTCGCCGACAAGCTCGCCGAAGCCTTGCAACATGTTCCTATACCGCACGTGGTATTGACTGAAGCGGCAAGCCTATTTCCGGTGGCTTCCCGGCGGCTGATCGGATTTGTCTTGAAATATGTCAAAAAACAAGTGCCGCCCGCCCGTTTCAGCCATACCACCCTTGCCAAGGCGCTCGCCTTGGGCGCGGCGAGCATTCGCACCGGGGCCAAGGTCAGGGATTACACGCAGGGCGTGCGGGCCTCCGACATCGCTTGCTTGCAATATACGGGCGGGACCACGGGTGTCAGCAAAGGGGCCATGTTGACGCATCGCAATTTGATCATGAACGTCGCCCAATTCCTCAGTTTCAGAGGCGATGACATGCGCGAAAGCGACCAAGTTCTGACGGTGTTGCCGCTCTACCATATCTTCGCGTTCACCGTGAACTTCCTTGGGTTTTACGTTCGCGGCGCGCACAATATTTTGATTCCCAGCCCAAGGCCGCTGTCCAATCTCCGCAAGGCTTTCGAAACAATGCCGATCACCTTCATCTCCGGGGTGAACACTTTGTTCAACGGTCTTATGAACTCGCCCTGGTTCGCGAAGAACCCGCCGCGCAGCCTGCGTATCTCCGTTGCCGGTGGGATGGCCTTGCAAGCGGCGGTGGCCGAGCGCTGGCAGAAAATTACCGGAACCCCGATCATCGAGGGATACGGATTGAGCGAAGCCTCCCCGGTTGTCATTTGCAATCCCACCGGGCGCACCAAGCTCGGATCGATTGGTGTCCCGCTTCCTTCCACGGAGGTCAAATGCGTTGACGAACAAGGCGTCGAAGTCGCGCCCGGCGTGCCTGGAGAGCTCATTGCGCGCGGCCCTCAGGTCATGCCGGGCTATTGGAAACAGCCCGGCGAAACGGCGAATGTCCTGCGCGATGGATGGCTCTGGACCGGCGACATCGCGACCATGGATGCCGAGGGCTATTTCACCATCGTGGACAGGCGAAAGGATATGATTCTCGTCTCCGGCTTCAATGTCTATCCCAACGAAGTCGAAGAAGTCCTTTCTGGCCTGCAAGGCGTCCAGGAATGCGCTGTGATCGGCGTTCCGGATTCGGCCACGGGTGAAGCCGTCAAGGCTTTCATCGTGCGCGGCGATCCGGGCCTCGACACCAGCACGGTGCGCGAGTTCTGCAGAAGCGAGCTTGCTGGCTATAAAGTGCCGAAATTTATCGAATTCCGCGACGAATTGCCGAAGTCGAATGTCGGCAAAATCTTGCGCAAGGAATTACGGGCAGAGGCACGCTTTGAACAAAACAGGACCGGAAATAAAACCGGACGGAGCGGCAAATCATGACCAATTCCACCCAGAAAACGGCGTTTGTCTTTGCCGGGGGAGGCAGTTTGGGAGCGGTTCAGGTCGGCATGTTGCGTGAGCTGACACGCGAGGGTGTCAGCGCCGACATTGTCGTTGGCTCATCGGTGGGAGCGATCAACGCGAGCTATTTTGCAAGCGCCCCCAATCCTGGGGGGATCGAGAATCTAGAAAAGATTTGGCGCTCGCTCCGCCGGCATGACGTGTTTCCCTTCACACTACGAAGCCTCTTCGGATTACTTGGCCGTCCCGACAATCTGATCGATCCGTCCAATCTGAGAAGATTGCTCGAACGCCACCTTCCCTTTCCCAACCTCGAAGATGCAGCGATCCCCGTACATGTCATCGCTACGAATCTTGGCGGCACTGCGGTTTGCCTCTCCTCCGGTCCTGCCGTTGACGCAATCATGGCAAGCGCAGCGATCCCCGGAGCGTTTCCACCAGTTTCGCATCGGCGAAGACCACCTCATGGACGGCGCGGTAGGGAGCAACACACCGATCCTCACGGCAGCCAAATTGGGCGCCACCCGCATTATCGCCCTTCCAGCGGGTTTTACTTGCGCAATTCAAACGCCTCCGAGTGGCGTGATCGCGCGTGCGTTGCATGCGATCACCCTTCTGATAGGTAATCAAATGGTGCGCGACCTGAAGGAGCTCGCGGGGGTGGTCGATGTTTTTACCGTCCCTAATCTGTGTCCACTCAATATTTCGCCCTATGATTTCACCTATGCTGACGAATTGATCGAAAGGGCGGCGGATAATACCCGGCGATGGATAAAGGAGGGCGGCCTTACGGACTCGCGAATTCCCGCTGCATTGTTACCGCACTCACATTGAGCTTTCGTGGATGATTGGAACGGCACCGTCAGGAGCTTGTCGTCAGATACGGCGGATCGAAGCAACAACGCCCATCACCAGCGCAACAGCCGCGAGCCCACGACCACACCAAGGGTGGTCATGATGGCGATGGCCAAACTGTACCAAACTGCGACGAACAGCGGCGAATCGTCAAAGCAATGCGAGGCGTAAAGCGCCGCGCCGATCGCGCCGCCAAGAAGACCCGCCGCCGCTCCCGCAAAAGCCGGATGCTCCGGCGCTCCATGGCGCAGACAAAACAAAGCGGCGGCAAGCGGCGCCAGCCCGAGGAAGGGAATGCTTATCAAACAGACCAGCGCATTGGTTCCGATCAATCTTCGACCCCAAAGATCAGGCGGTACCAAGAGCAATTCGACGCCGATGGCCGCCCCGAGCAGTGCCGGAACGATCACAAGCCGGAGGGCAGCGCCATGCGTTCCAAGTCCGGGCTGGCCAAGGCGCTTGACCAAGCTCGCGGAAAGCGTGGCAAGCAGCAAAGCAAGGCAGATCTTGAACGCAAATCTCGGTTCCATAAGCAGCTCAAAGAAATGAGGCCTGGGACCGAGGGCCGCCAGAAAAAAACAAGCCGCGATCACGACACCGGGAATCATGGCCGCCGTGAACATCTGCCGCAACGACATCTGGCGGGTCGCGCCATCGGCGGCAAGGGCGCGAATGAGGTCGTCCGTCTTCATGGCTCTTCCGTCCTGAACTTTCGCGCGAGGGCTGCCAGCCCGCGATGCAACGCCACCCGTACGGCGCCGCTGGTCATCTTTAATCGCGCCGCAGTGTCGCCAATCGACTCCCCTTCGACGGCTATGGCCCGCACGACGCTGCGCTGGCCGGGCGGTAGGTCTTCAAGATGTCGGCCGACGTCGGCGGCGAGCATGTCCGGTCCGGCGGCGCCATCCGCCAGCACTTCGGAAAAATCATCGATCGAAACATTGATCCGGCGGCCCCGGCGGCGCAGCGCGTCGATCATCTTATGGCGTGCGATGGCGCGCAGCCAGGGACCGAACGGAGCCTCCGCGTCCCAGCTCTGCCGTTTCAAATGAATGGCAAGCAGCGTTTCCTGCACAACGTCCTCGGCGTCCGTATCGGCCATGCCCGCTGAGCCAAGACCGCGGCGCGCGGCGGCGCGAAGCACTGGCGTCAGCTGCACCAGCAGACGCCGGTACGAATCGGCATCGCCGGCGTTCCCCGCGCGCATCAAAAAAGCCCACTCTTTTTCCTGCTTGTCGCTGCGCACAAGAGTTCCATCTGCCTAGTTCGGGCCATACGGCTAATACGTTACCTGTCGTCTTTGGCCTCGCTATCACGTTTTTGTCACAGGGACTATGCGATGGCTGACGTAACGCTGGCGCTCGCTCCCGCGTAGAAGACGTTGTAGAACGCCATGCCGTTCCACCAGGGGAGGAGAAAAGAGAATGTTTTTCTCACTCTGAAAATGGCTCACATTGATACAAGGGAAACATCATGATCACCAAAACCGAGATCACCGCCGCCACGCTCGCCGCCGCCCTCGCGCTGCTTGCGGTGCCCGTTTCCGCCCAGGAGATGGGCGGTCCCAAGGCAGGCAAGGAAAAATGTTACGGCGTCTCGCTCAAGGGCCAAAATGATTGCGCGGCGGGAGCGGGCACCAGTTGCGCCGGCACGTCGAAGGTCGATTACGACGCCACGATCTGGAAATATGTCCCCAAGGGCACCTGCGAAACGATGAAAACCCCGAATGGCATGGGAATGTTGAAGCCCGGCAAATCCTAATTCGCGACAGGGGCGCGCGGCACTACGCGAGCCCCTTTTCGCGGCACCGCAACAAGAACCATACAGAAGGCTTCGGGAGACCATCCATGCACGCTTCGCGACCGCCTTTGGGTGCTGGCGTTGGCTTCAAACCTGAACATTTCGCGGCGATCTCGGCCAGCCCACAACCGCTCGGCTTTTTCGAGGTTCACGCTGAAAATTACATGGGTGCGGGCGGTGTCCCTCACGCGCAACTGACATTTCTGCGGGAAAACTACGCGCTTTCCGTGCATGGAGTCGGTTTGAACATCGGCGCGGAGGAACCGCTCGACCGCGCCCACCTCGCAAGGGTCAAGCAGCTTTGCGACCGCTATCAACCGGAGAGTTTTTCCGAGCATCTGGCCTGGTCCTCGCATGGCGGCCTCTTTCTCAACGATCTTCTGCCCCTGCCCTATACCGAGGCAACATTACGTTCGGTGATCGCCCATGTCGACGAAACGCAGACCACGCTCGGGCGGCGCCTTCTCCTCGAAAACCCGGCCACCTATGTGCGTTTCGCGCAATCCGAAATTCCCGAGACGGAGTTTTTGCGGGAGATCGCGCGGGCCACGGGCTGCGGCCTCTTGCTCGACGTGAACAATGTGTTCGTTTGCTCGCGCAATCATAATTTCGACGCCAACACTTATCTTGAAGCCTTTCCACTTAAGTTCGTCGGCGAAATCCATTTGGCCGGGCATTTCGTGACGACGGATGATCAAGAATCGCCGCTCTGCATCGATGCGCATGGATCTCCCGTCATCGACGATGTCTTCGCTCTGTTTGAAGGCGTGATCGCCCGCGCCGGCCCGCTACCCACTTTGATCGAATGGGACAATGATGTGCCGGACTGGCCGGTGCTTCTCGCCGAGGCGCTCGCCGCGCAACGCCGTCTTGACCAGGCCGCGCCGCTTCGTGCGGCACCGGCCGCCGCGTGAGGGTATCATGAGCGGCGGCTATCAGGATTTTTTTGCGCAGGCGCTGCGCGACCCCAACGCCGCCGTCCCTCGCGGCGTGACGGCGCACAATTCGGCGGCGCCACGAAAGCGTTTCACGGTCTATCGCAACAATGTCGCGGTGGGTCTTACTGCGGCCCTGGAAGCGCGGTTTCCGGCGGTCCGCAAGATCGTCGGCGAGGATTTTTTCAAGGCCGTCGCGAAATTGTTCGCCGCCGCGCATCCGCCGCGCTCGCCTTTGATGATGTTTTACGGCGACGAATTTCCCGCATTTTTGGCGGCCTTCGAGCCGGCCCGAGACCTTCCCTATCTCGCCGATATCGCACGGCTGGAAGCAGCGCGCACCCGCGCCTATCATGCTGCGGACGCAATACCGTTGGACGCTGAGGCGCTGCACGCGCTCCCTCCGCAGGCCTTGCCGAAACTGCGGTTTACTTTGCATCCTGCACTTGAAATTGTCGCGTCGGATTATCCAATCGTCACGATCTGGGCCATGAACTCTGGCGAAGTGGATCTTGCACCGATCAAGGATTGGCGCGGGGAAGACGCGCTTGTTTCGCGCCCGCAGCTCGATGTCGAGGTGCGGTGCCTGCCGCCCGGCGCCAAGACTTTTTTGCAAAGCCTCGCCGCCAGGCAGCCGCTGGGCATGGCGGCGGCCGTTGCACTCGCCGCGTCCGTGGATTTCGATCTCGCGGTCAATCTCGCGGCACTTTTTTCCGGCCTTGCAATCCATGTGACCAACGGGGACCTGCCGTGACCGACTCTCCAGCAAGCCAATTCAGAAGACCTTCCGGGCTGCCAGGCGCGATGCTCTGCGCTGCCGCCATCTTGGATCGGATTCCGCTATCCCTGATCTTGCTCGCCGCGCGGATTTTTCCCGCCGCCGTGTTTTGGCGTTCGGGGGAAACGAAGGTCGATGGCTGGCATCTGAAGGATAGCGCGATTGATCTATTTCGGGACGAATATGCGCTGCCGCTGATCGATCCCGAGCTTGCGGCGAAAATCGCAGCGGTCAGCGAACATTTCTTTCCCGTCCTGCTCGTGATCGGCCTCGCCAGCCGTTTCGCCGCGCTCGCCCTTCTCTGCATGACCGCCGTGATCGAGATCTTTGTGTACCCCGATGCGTGGCCCGAACATGGCGTCTGGGCCACCTGTTTTCTCATTGTTATCGCCCGCGGGCCGGGGATTTTTTCGCTCGACCATCTTTTGACACGGCGTTGGCGGCACGGCAGAGAAAGCTGATCGCGTCAGTTTACTTTTTGGGCAAATCAAAGATAATTGTCATATGATATCGGCTTGAGGGCGCACCCTCGCACGGAGACATGCCATGATCACTCGCCGCGTCTTTACCGGCACACTCGGCGCCTTCAGCCTCGCCCTAGCATTTGACATCGGGACGTCCCTTGCCGCGCCCTCGCCAATTGCGGCACTCGACAAAGACCACGATGGCACCCTTGATCTTGCCGAGGTTAAGGAGGCCGCAAGTGCCGTGTTCGACAAGCTTGAGAAGGATCATGATTCGACACTCGACCGCAGGGAGGTTGGCGGCCGCGTCGCAACAGGGGAATTCAAGGAGGCTGACCCCGACAACGACGCAACCTTGACTAAGGACGAATATCTCGCCCTGACCGAAAAGCTGTTCAACGAGGCAGATGCCGATAAGAACGGAACCCTCAGTGCGAAAGAACTCCATTCGAAGGCTGGCCGCTCGCTTTTGCGTTTGATCCGTTGAACCATGGCGACGCGGCGTGGACTCGGCCGTTGGGGCCTGCAAACCGCAAATAATTCGCGCAACCGCTTTTCCCGCGCGACAATTCCTCCACATATAGTCTGACCCGAAAATTCTGAATCATTTCGAATGGTAAGGCCAATGCCCTCAAAACTCGATCAATTGAAAGCCATGACAGTCGTCGTCTCCGATACGGGCGACATGGATGCCATCCGCCGCTTTAAGGCGACCGACGCCACGACAAATCCGACGCTGATCCTCAAAGCCGCGCGCATGCCCCATTATGCCTATATCCTGGACGAGGCGATTCTCTGGGGCCGCAGCCGCAATCACTTGACGAGCGAGATCACCGACCGGCTCGCCCTAAATTTCGGCTTCGAGCTGGCAAAAATCGTCCCCGGCCGCGTCTCGACGGAAGTTGACGCGGATCTTTCGTTCGACATCGAGGGATCTGTTGCCAAGGCGCGCAAGATCATCGCCGGCTATGAAAAGCTCGGCTTGGGCCGCGAGCGGATCTTGATCAAACTCGCCGCGACCTGGGAGGGCATTAGAGCGGCCGAAATTCTGCAGCGCGAGGGGATCGACTGCAATATGACGCTGGTCTTTTCGCTGACCCAAGCGGCGGCTTGCGCCGACGCCGGAACCTTCCTCCTCTCGCCCTTCGTGGGACGGATTCTCGACTGGTACAGCAAGGCCGAAGGCAAGACCTACACGCCCGAAACCGATCCCGGCGTCCGCTCGGTTCGGGAAATCTATAATTATTTCAAGGCGCACCAAATTAAGACCGTGGTGATGGGCGCGTCCTTCCGCAACAAGGGCGAGATCGAAGCACTGGCGGGCTGCGACCGGTTGACGATTTCGCCGCAATTGCTCGATGAGCTCGCCAACGACACGGGCACCCTCACCCGCCAGCTCGATCCCGTGTCGGCCGCGGCTCACCCGCCGGCAAAGCTCTCCCTCGACGAAAAAACGTTCCGCTTCATGTTGAACGAAGATGCGATGGCGACGGAGAAGCTTTCCGAGGGTATCAGGGTTTTTGCCAAGGATTTGCACGCTCTGCGAGAACTGGTGTCCAAGCGGCTGCTGGAAGCGGCTTAGGCCTTAACTGGCGCCCGTGCCGCCCGCGAGGACCGCCAGCAACAAAGTGATCCCCAAGCCCAGCACCGCGCTGGCGGCGGCGAACTCGAACAGGCGTCCCGCCATCAGGCTTCGCCTGGAACCGGGCGTGGCATATTTCACTGCTGTATTTTTGGCGAAAACAGCGGTGCTGGCCAGCGCGGCGGTGGTGATCGCGGTGCCAAGCGACATCGCCAGCACGGCAAAGATTCCGGCTGAAAAAATCCCCTGTGCCAAGGCGAAGACGAGAACCAAAATGGCGCCCGAGCAAGGGCGGGCGCCCGCTGCAAGCATGGTCAGCGCAGCGCTTTTCCACGAAAACCCGGCGCCGAGCGTGAGGGGGTCCGGGGCGTGGAAATGGCTGCATCCTGGCCCGTGCAGATGGTCTTCCGTGCAATCATCAGCACGGAAATTGCCGGCGACGCCCGCCCCCGCGTAGTCAACAGCAGAGGGTGCCACACGCCGCGCGGCCAGGAGCGCGGCGCCTTTCACCGTGACCAGCACCGCGCCGAGAACGGTGATTCCGGCATAGCTCACGATTTCAACTACATTCGCGGCGGCCGTCATCCGCGCCGCGGCCGCCTGGAACACGATGGCGCTAATCCCGACGATCGCGACCGCGGTAAAACCTTGCAAAAGCGCGGCGCCAAACGCGATGACCAAACCTCGCCGCAAGGCGCGCTCATTGGCCAGCATATAGGAGGCGATCACCGCCTTTCCGTGGCCCGGGCCAGCGGCATGAAAAATTCCATAGCCGAGACTGAGAGCGATAAGCCCCCAAGGGGCGCCCCCGTTCAGTTTGGCGGTCCGGATGGCGCCGCTGAGCAGACGGTAAAACCCCGATTCCTTGGCCAGGATCCAGCCCATGACGCCTTGCGCGCTGGCGACCGCGCCTTCATTGGCCCCGACAGCGAAAGGATGATGCACGCCCTGCCCGAGACTTTGCGAGGGCCACAAAACCACAAGGCTCAGCAGCAAGGCGAGCGGCAGCGCAAAGCCCGCAATTGTCGGCCTTACGGACATGCGACAATGATCCGGCTGGCCAGCTTGACCCCAAAATCGGTGCCTGGGGACAAACCGCTGAAAAACGATTCGGAGAGTTTTTTGGTGTCAGAGGCTGCCAGCGGGTTCGACCCAAGAACATTGATCGAACACCCTTTTGGCGCCCCAGCCAAGCTGACTGGGTTATCCTTTTCCATTTCGAAGGCGACGAAATAGGTCGGATCATAGACTTGGAAGGAAAACGCCCTGGTTGCGCTCGTCGGAGTCTTCAGCGGGAGGGTAAAGCGCAAGACCACAAGCTTATCCTGCCGTTGCTCCAGCGAATAATCGGCCGGGGCACCGAATTCGATCTTTTGGCTCGCCGCCTTCGCATAGGTGAAATAATCGAATTCCTCGAGAGACTCGACATTGGTCTTGGCAAGCGGAGCGAGTTCGTCCTTGCTCAACAGCTGCCCGTCCTTCCCGATCCCCTGCGTCGCGAAAGCCGAATACATCTCATCGAAAACCCAGGCGTTCCGGATTGCCTCGATCTGACCTTGCGTGTTGAAAACCACCTGCGCCCGCGCCGTGACCCACACATGCGGGTGCGCCGCCGCGGCGCCCGCTGAAATCCCAACAAAAAGCATAGATAGAAAAAGCCTCGCACGGAGACACTTGTTCATGCAGAACCTTTGGACGGCGTGCGCGATGCGATCGCCCGGCTCTCCAGCCAGGACGAATTTATGGACGCGGAAGTTCGGCCGAAGCAAGGCAGCCACCGAGGAGAGGACACCTTATTGAGGTTGATTGCGGGCGATGAATAGGGCATACGGAGCTTACGTTTGCATTGAAACTGGCCGGAAGGGCCGGTTGTTTTTTTGGAACAAGTCCGATGAAAGTTCGTAACTCCTTGAAATCCTTGCGCACGCGGCATCGCGACAATCAGCTGGTGCGCCGCAAGGGCCGGGTGTATATCATCAACAAGACGCAAAAACGCTACAAGGCCCGGCAGGGTTGATGCTGTGGCCGGTCGCGTGAGCCGGATTTTTCTTTGAAGCTGATACGTGGCTGTTTCCTCCGCGTGGTAAGTGTGGCCGCTGTTCTCATGACCGGCAGTTATGCGCTCGCCCAAGCGCCAGGGGGAGGAATAGCCCCGCCTGACAGCGACTGGGACGAAATCCCTGGCGATGATGCGCCTGTCCCTTCGCCGCGACGCCCGTTCTCCCGTTTCGATCTTGAAAAACTCTGGGCGCTGCCGAGAGAAGGCCAGTCCGTCAAAGGGGCAGATCGAAAGGGTCCGGCCGCTGCAACCGGAAAAGCTGGCCGCACCACAGCGGAAAAATCCGCGGCCGCGGCGAAGGTCGAGCAATTGAAAAAAGCCTTGGCGCCGAAGCCGCCGCCGGAGGCCGTGCGCCAACAAACGCTCGACGCGTTGTTCGAGCGCCTCCGCAAGGCCAGCCAGCAGGAAGACGCGCAGCACATCGCGACGTCGATCCAGCAGATTTGGTTGCGATCTTATTCCGATACTGCAAACCTCCTTATGCAACGCGCGACCGCTTCCGTGCAGGAGGGGCAATTTCCCCTCGCGTTGTCTCTGTATGACAAGCTGATCGAGCTGGAACCTGGCTGGGCGGAAGCCTGGAATCAGCGCGCCGTCACTCGGTTTTTGACCGGCGATACGGATGGCGCGATGGTGGATATTGACCAGGTGGTGAAACTGGAGCCGCGCCACTTCGGCGCTCTCGCAGGGATGGGAATGATCTTGCAAGGGGCCGGGCTCGACAAAGGCGCCTTGGAGGTTTTCAACAAGGTGCTCGTCATCTATCCGCTCGACCCGGACGTTCAAAAACTGGTCGAAAAGCTGACGCTCGAAGTCGAGGGCCGGGATATATAAGGCTCGCAAGCATCCTCAATTCCCCCCTACCCAACTTTCACCCGAAAGTTCGCGGTGGGCCTTGTCGAGTTCATCGGTGTAACGGCGCAACACATGCGCCTCGGTCAATAGCCCGACGACATGGCGGTCCTTCTCATTATCGACGACCGCGAGCGCTTCATTTTCGTTTTGCTCGAAATATTGCACGGCAAGTTTGATGTTCATCTCCGGCTGCAAAAAAATATTGGTTGATCGCGCAAGTTGACCAAGTCCGGTTGTGTTGGCACTGCCGTTTGCTCCGGCAAGATGCACATCGGGAACGAATAGCAGTCCCGCGTATCCGCCAGAGGGACCTGTCAGGACGACCCACTGGTTTGCCGATTGCGCCGGAAAAGCTTTTATGAACGCAGCGAGCGGCATATCAAGCGACGCCTTCGGCACGTCCGTTCGCATGAGACGTCCCGCCGTCAGGTCCCGCATCCAGCCGACGTCCTGCGCGCTGCGGATCGATTCGCCGCGCACATGCAATCGCCACGTCGCGAAGGAATAGCCAAACGTCCGCCGCACGATGATCGAGACGACGCTTGCCACGGCCAGCATCACGAGGCCGAGCGGGAAATCGCCCGTTGTCTCCAAGGCGAGGAAACTCATCGCCATGGGCGCTCCGATGATCGCCACGGCGAGCGCCGACATTCCGATGAGCGTGCAGACAGTCATGTCGGGAGCCAGCGACGGGTCGAAATATTGGACCGCGTAGAAAAATACCAAGCCGATCATGCCGCCGAGATAGAGCGAGGCAAAGAAAAGGCCGCCGCGAAAGCCTGTGCCAAGCGAAATCACCGACGCGAGCGCCTTCAGAAGAAGCGTGATGAGGACGACATCGGAGGGGCCGGACCCCGGCCCAAAAAGCTCGAACAAGGCGCCATGGCCCGAGGCCAGCACATGTGGCGTCACCAGCGCGAGCAGCCCGACAAGCAGACCCCCAAACATCGGTTGCAGGGGGCTTGGCAAGGCGATGCCTGCGCAGAATCGTTCGACCGATGTGACGGCCCGCATCATGCGGATCCCGAACAGCGCGCAAATGATCCCAAGAACCAGCAAAAATCCCATATCGGTCGGAGAAAGCGCCGATTTCAGGGTCATTTGGTTCATGAATTCGCCGCTCGCGCCAAACGCCTTGGAGACCAGAACCCCGCAGACCGCCGCCGCGCCGACAGGCGCGAGGCCGAAGGGCGTGTAGGTCCCCAAAATCAGCTCGAAACCGTAGAACGCGCCGGTCAAAGGCGCTCCGAAGGCCGCGGCAATGGCCCCCGCCGAACCGCAGGCAACGAGCGTGCGCATGTCGCCGCGCCGCAGCCGGAACGCCGTCCCGAGCCAGGAGGCAAGGCCCGAGCCCATCTGCGTATAGGCGGCCTCCAATCCCACCGAAGCGCCAAAACCGTTCGAAACCACCGTTTGCGCGGCAATGACCAAGCTATCCTTGATGGACATCCGGCCGCCTTGCAGCGCATTGGCCTCGATCGGATCGACCGGCCTTCGGGGCATCCATTTGCGCACATAAATCCCGGAAATCCCGAGAAGGAGACCGCCCATCAGCGGGATGAACGCCAGAAAAGGCGAATCGAGCGCCGTAAGACTGCTCAAATGCGGATGGCCGAAGAGCCAGCGGTGCAAAAAATTGGTGGTCCCGAGCAGCGCGGCGACGCTGAGACCCGCAATACCGCCTGCCAACCCCGCAAGCCCAATGAATCCAACCTCATGGCGCCGGACGAGACCGCGTATGCGGAGGGGAATGAGGGTAAGAATATCAAACCGGGAAATCACACGCTCCTTCGGCAATCGCCCCTAGGGGTTCATATCCTCGCCCAAAGGGCGCCCCGTCCATTAGCATTGCATAGGCGCCCTCCCGCCGCTATAAGCCGTGGCGCGTCCCTTCCGGCACCCCTGGAGGCACGGGCGCGTCATCTTTTCCACGAATTCCTAAGGATACCGAAATGGCCGGGACGAAAACTCTCGCGGCCACGACGCGTAAGGGGACAGGCAAGGGGGCCGCCCGCAGCGTTCGTCGTGATGGCCGTATTCCAGGCGTGATCTATGGCGGCGGCGATGCCGCCGAACCGATCGCGCTCGATTACCGCGAATTGAACAAGTTGATCTACGCCGGGCATTTCCTGACGACGATCTTCGAACTTGACCTGAATGGCGCGAAACAACGCGTCATTCCGCGCGATTACCAGCTCGATCCGATCAAGGATCAGCCTCTCCATGTCGATTTCCTGCGGCTGAAGCCGGGAGCAAGTCTGCGCGTGCAGGTGCCGGTGCATTTCCTCAACCAAGATATCTGCCCTGGCATCAAAAAGGGCGGCACCTTGAACATCGTGCGTCACGCGATTGAAATGCGGGTTCCGGCCGATAACATTCCAGAAGCGGTCACCGCCGATCTCGCCTCTTTGCAGATCCATGACTCGGTGCACATCACCGATCTTCCCTTGCCCGAAGGCTGCAAGCCAACCCAGCGCGAACGCGATTTTACGATTGCGTCGATCTCGCCGCCACTGGTGGCCGCAGAAGAGCCCGCCGCCGCGGCCGCCACCTCGGCGGCGCCCGCCGCCGCCGCGGATGCAAAGGGTGGGAAGGCCGCCGCGCCTGCCGCCGCCGCGCCTGCCGGTGCTCCCGCAAAGGCGCCCCCGAAGGGCAAGAAATAGCAGGGCATGTTTGCGCGCGGATTTTTCGCGCGCAAACACTCTAATGCTTCCAAGCAGGCGTCATGCTTCTCTTCGTCGGCCTCGGCAATATGGGCAAATCCTTCGCCGCCCATCGCCACAACGCAGGCTTCATGGTTCTTGACGCCATCGCGCGCATGTATAAAGCGCCGGACTTCCGTTCGCGCTTCCAAGCTCTCGTCAGCGAGATCGGACTCGAAGGTGAAAGAGTCATTCTCTTAAAACCGCAAACCTATATGAATGAATCCGGCCGCGCCGCCGGTGAGGCGGCCCGCTTTTATAAGATCGAGCCCGCCCAGATCGTCGTTTTTCATGACGAACTCGACCTTCCCCCAAGCGCGGTCCGGGTCAAGACCGGTGGCGGCAACGCCGGCCACAATGGCTTGAAATCTTTGACCAGCCATCTTGGTAACGACTACCGCCGGGTGCGGATCGGCATCGGCCACCCAGGCGACAAGGCGCTGGTGCACAATTATGTGCTTGGCGATTTCGCCAAGGCGGACACTGCTTGGGTCGATACGCTATGCGTCACAATCGCGGCTAACGCCGGACTTTTGGCCAAGGGCGACGACGGCGCCTTTCAACGCAAGGTCGCGCGGGACATGGAACCAAACAGCAGCGAGTCACCGCCGGGTTAAGCATCCGGCTTTTGCAAGCACGTAATCATGCATTCGCCGCTGTTTCCGCGCCGGGTTGCTCCGGCATGATTTTCAGCGAGGTGATCCGGTTGCGCGTTTTACGCAGCACTTCGAAGCGGAAATTGTGAAAGGTGAAGACCTGACCTGACTCCGGAATGGCGCGTGCCTCATTAATCACAAGCCCGGCGACGGTGGTGGCTTCCTCATCCGGCAGATCCCAGCCCATCACCCGGTTGAGATCGCGAATCGGCACCGAGCCATCGACGATCGCGGAGCCGCCCGCCAACATGCGCACGCCTTGCACGATGACATCATGCTCGTCGGCGATGTCGCCAACGATTTCCTCGATAATATCCTCCAGGGTGACAAGGCCCATGACAACGCCATATTCATCGACGACGAGCGCGAAATGGGTTTTGCGTTTCAAGAAGGCCTGAAGCTGATCCTGCACCGGAGTCGAATCCGGCACGAACCAGGGCTCGATCGCGATGCTCTCGACCTTGAAATTGCCGGCGATATTTCCGGCCGCTTCGAGGGCACGCAAAAGGTCGCGTGCATGCAAGACGCCAACGATATTTTCCGGCTCGCCGCGCCAGAGCGGCAGCCGCGAATAAGGCGCGGCCGCCACCTCCCGGATCAACTCTTGCGGCGGCAAATCGGCGTTGAGGGCAAGCATTTTCGTCCGGTGAACCATGACGTCCGAGACTTCGAGGTCGCGAAGTTCGAGCAGGCCGCCGAACATGTCACGGTCGGACCGCGCCACACCACCCTCGCGATGCAGGAGATCGACGGCACTTTTCAACTCTTCATGGCCCGACAAAATCGAATGCCGGCGGCTCGTATCGACGCCGGCAAGTTTCAACAAACCGCGCACGAACACTTCAACGGCGATGAGAACCGGCCCAAAAATGGCGACGAAAAAAGAGATCGCGCGCGCGACAAGCAGCGATGTGCGGTCGGGATAATTGATCGCCACCGTCTTCGGCATGACTTCGGCGAACACCAGTAAAATGATGGTCATGAGGCCGGTCGCGTAGATCGCGCCGCGATCGCCGGCAACGGCGACAAGGACACTGGTCGTAAAAGCCGAAGCGCCAATATTGACGAGCGTATTGCCAAGCAGCGTCGTCCCGATCAGCCGTTCCCGGCTCATCAGCAGCCGGTTGACCCGGGCGGCGCGGGGATCGCCGTTTTTCTCCAGGCCGTGCATGCGCGCCCTAGAAGCGGCGGTGAGCGCCGTCTCCGATGCTGCGAAAAAAGCCGACAGAGCTACGCAAAGAAGGATAGTTGCAACCGCAAGCCAAATATCGAGCGGTGTAACCTCGGCACTCGGGCCGTGCATGATATGAATGTCCTATCCCAATTCGTCTTGCAAAAATCCGAGGATCTCGCTGGCTTCCACGGATTTGGCGATGAAGCAATCCCCAATAGCCCGTGCGAGGATAAAGGTGAGAGCGCCGCGCGTCACCTTTTTGTCCTGATACATGGCGTCCACAATCTCTCCGGCGCCCGAGTTCAAGCCTGGAATATCCACGATGCGGACTGGTAAGCCGGCATATTGCAAATGTGCTTCGACCCTTGCACGGTCGTCTTTGCTACAAAGACCGCGCTGCTCGGAAAAACGAAAGGCGCAGGCCATGCCAATCGCGACAGCCTCGCCATGCACAAGCCTTGCCCCATCGTAATTGGTGATCCGTTCCAGGGCATGACCAAAAGTATGGCCGAGATTGAGGAGGGCGCGTTCGCCTTCCTCATATTCGTCGCGCGCGACGATCGCAGCCTTGGCCTTGCAGCTTGTCGCGATCGCATGAATCCGCTCGGCACCCCCCGCGAAAACGCCTCGCCAATGCGCTTCGAGCCAAGCAAAAAATCGCGCGTCGCCGATCAGCCCATATTTGACGACCTCGGCATATCCGGCGCGAAACTCCCGCAGCGGCAATGTTTCGAGCGTCGCGATGTCGGCGAGCACGAGCGAGGGCTGGTGGAAAGCCCCAACAAGGTTCTTGCCATGCGGAGAGTTGATCCCGGTTTTGCCGCCAACCGAGGAATCGACCTCCGCCAGCAGCGTTGTCGGCACCTGAACAAAGCGCATCCCGCGCCGGAGCGTCGCCGCGGCGAAACCCGCGAGATCGCCAACGACCCCGCCGCCAAGCGCGACGACAACATCGCCGCGCTCCATTTTCGCCCCGATCAAGGCATTGCAGACGCGGGCATATTCGGCGAAGGATTTCGACCCCTCGCCAGGTGCCACGGCGACCGTTGAATGGCGGATGCCTGCCCCGTCCAGCGCTTTTTCGAGCGCCGGCAAATGCAATTTTTCGACATTTGTGTCGGTGACAATCGCGCAGGCCGCTCCGGGGGCGATGCGGCGAATTTGATTCGCCGCGTCTGCGATCAGCCCTTCGCCAATCAAAATCTCATAGCCGCGCGCGCCGAGCTTTACTTCGATCCGCGCTTGGCTGGCCGGAGATTGCCCGCTGATGTCCAGCTGCCCCTCCATTTTTGGAATTCTCCTTATATTTGAGAGTGGCGGCGGATCCGGCGAAAAGCGTAAAAAAAACTCAAGGCCCTCGATCATCTCCTCGACCGCCCGTTCTTGCGGCCCATCCCGCGACACGACGGTGATGTCGGCTCGCGCATAAACCGGATAGCGTTGCTCAAGGAGAACCCGGAGCGTTTGTTCCGGATCCTCCCCTTGGAGGAGCGGACGGTGGGAGCGCTTCCGTACCCGGCGCCAGAGCACGTCGTGATCGGCTTTGAGCCAAATCGATACGCCAGACTCGGCAATCCGCGCTCTGGTCTCTTCGTTCATGAAGGCGCCGCCGCCAGTTGCCAGAACACGCGGACCCTCGTTCAAAAGGCGGGCCATGACGCGGCGTTCCCCGTCGCGGAAATAAGGCTCGCCATGCCGCACGAAAATTTCCGAAATCGACATGCCAGCCGCGGCTTCGATCTCGGCATCGGCGTCGGCGAAGGGAAGATTGAGCATCTGCGCCAGCCGGCGGCCATTGGAGGTCTTGCCCGACCCCATGAGCCCGATGAGGACGATCGAACGGCGCCCCAGCGCTTGCACGAGTTGCCCCGCCCGCCTGTCCGGCGCGTTCTCCGTCTCCCCATCTGCTCCGGACGCGATGCCAATACTCATTTTAAGAGTGTAGCATGCCCAGCCAGCGGTTTTAAACGAGACTTTCGGCTTCTGGGCGGCATATCCTTGTCCGCGGCTCATCCCCGCTGCTGGGATCTCCACCCGCAAGCAAAGGCCGGAGTACCCAGGCTCGTCCAGGGCAGCGCTTCCACCCGATTTCGCCATACTGCTCCGGCGCGAGCACTTCTGCCAGTAGCCTGCTCAGCGATCTCCGCCGCGGCCCCGCCACGTGAGCCGACTATATTTTTAATCTATCACAACATAATTTCAGTTTGATGCGTTTTATAATAACAATATATAAATATTCATAATATTTATAAACGATATTCGTATTAATTTACCAATAAATATTGATATGAATAAATACAATTACCACAAAAAAACAGAGATATGCTTGTTTTTGCTTTAAGTTCAGTGGCATTTACTGGACCACAACCTGCCGGTACAGGCCGTGTTATATTTGTTACAGCTCCGGGAATAGTGGCCGTTGCAACACGGAAAAATGCCCCGCTTTCCTAGCTTCGGCCATGGTTTTGGGCTACCACTCGGAAGTCGATTTCGCAGGGGACAATCATGTCGGGCTCGCGCATTGGGTTTATTTCCTTAGCCGCCCTCGCAATATTGGGCTCAGGCGGCTGTTCGTTTTTTCCGGTATCTGGACCGTCGTCCGCCGACATTGAATCCGGCTACTCCGAGACCGTCCCCTATCACCTGATCAAGCTCACGTCCGAGACCATCGACACTCTTGCAGCGCATGAGCCAAAAGGCCTTGCGGGCGCCTTCACCGATCGTCGCCCCTCGCAAAAAATCGTGTTCGGCGTCGGCGATGTCATTTCGACCACGATTTTCGAGGCAGCGGCCGGCGGTTTGTTCATTCCCCTCGAAGCTGGCGTGCGTCCTGGCAATTTCGTCAATCTACCCGATCAGATCATCGACAACGACGGAAATATCTCGATTCCCTATGCCGGCTTGATCAAGGCCGCCGGCCGCGACAACGTCCAAGTTCAAAATGATATCGTCAACAAGATCAAAAACCGGGCGATCGAGCCGCAGGTCGTCATCAGCTTGTCGCAGCAGCGGACATCTCTCATCAGCGTGGTCGGCTCGGTGAATACGCCGCTACGCTTCGCGGTTCCGATGACCGGAGCCGGGGACCGCGTTCTCGACGCCATCACCCGCGCGGGCGGCATTTCCGGACCTGGCTATGCAACCTGGGTCATGCTCGAACGGGGCGGCCGCCGCGCCACCGTTCCCTTCGAAAATCTCGTGATGGATGCCAAAAACAACATCTATATTTTGCCGGGCGACCGGATTTACGTCTATCAGGAGCAGCAGAAATTCATAGCCTTTGGCGCCATGGGCATCAACACGGCGGGCTTTGCGCAAAGCCAAGTTACATTTGACGCTTGGCGGCTCAATCTTGCCGAGGCGGTGGCGAAGGCCGGCGGTCTCGGTGACGTCCAGGCCGATCCCGGCGCTGTGTTCCTGTACCGGCAAGAGCCGCGCGAGGTCGCGCTGTTGCTCGGTGCCGACCTGACGCGCTTCAGCGGACCTCTCGTTCCGGTTGTATTCCAAATCGACTTCCGCGATCCGGGCGGTTATTTCCTCGCCACAAGGCTTCAGATGCGCAACGATGACATCATCTTCGTGGCCAATGCCCACTCCTACGAAGCAAACAAGGTCCTGAACTTCATCAGCAACGTCGCTGGAACGGCAATTGCGGCGCAGGGGGCGGTCCAAGGCGTCCCAGTTACGAGCGCCATTGTACATGGTCATGAACTCGCGGCAGCGCCTTCCAAAACGTTCGTAGGGCCGCCGGGCGTCATAAATACAACGCCATAGTTTCCAACAGGGGGACGGCGCATTCAACGCACGTCCTCGCTAATCGGAGGTGACGCCAATCCAACCCACCGTCTGCTCCTGGCAGGGCTGGCTTACGATCCATGTGGGCAGGATTTATCCGAATTAAGTACTTTTGATATCGAGCCAAAATGCCGACTTTCGCAAACCCCGACGCCGCCGGAATAGCTCTCAAAATTCTCATTTATTCAATCAATTACGCGCCCGAGATGATTGGCGTTGGCCGGTCCACTGGCGAGATCGGCGCCTATCTCGACGAAAACGGATTTGACGTCAGCGTCGTCACCACACCGCCGCATTATCCCGGCTGGCACGCCCGGCCGCCCTATTCCGCCTGGCGTTACGCGCAGGAAACACGCGCGGGCGTTAAGATTCTGCGCTGCCCGATTCTGCTGCGCACCAAAATACATGGAATTTGGCGTCTCATCGCGCCCCTCAGCTTTGCTCTGACCTCGGCGCCGGTTGCCCTGTGGAAAATGGTCACCGGACGGCCCGATGTCGTTTTATGTATCGAGCCCACCGTCTTCACCGCGCCCGCCGGACTGCTTTCGCGACTTTTGGGGGCGCATACCGTCCTGCATGTGCAGGATCTCGAAATCGACGCCGCCTTCGCGGTGGGGCATCTCAAGGGAGATTTTTTGCAGAAGATCGCGGTCGCAATGGAATCCTGGCTGCTGCGGCGATTTTCAACCGTCATTACGATATCCGAGCAAATGCGTAAGCGGCTCATCGCCAAAGGAGTCGAGCCGGGCCGGATCGGCTTGGTGCGCAATTGGGTGGATATGACCAAGATCAAGCCGATCGCGGGCGACAATGCCTTCCGTGCCGAACTCGGCCTCAGCCGCGAAGACTTCATCGTGCTTTACGCCGGCAACATCGGCGCGAAACAATCCCTAGATGTAGTGGTCGAGGCGGCGCGGCAGCTCACCTCGACGCCGGGCGTCCATTTCGTCATTGCCGGAGATGGCCCAGAAAAACCGCGTCTGGTCCAAAACTGCGCCATTTTGCCCAATGTTCATTTCCTGCCGCTGCAGCCGGAAGAGCGGCTCTGCGAACTCCTGAATTTGGCGGATCTGCATGTGCTGCCGCAATCAAGCGGCGCCGCCGATCTTGTGCTGCCGTCGAAACTCGGCGGCATGCTCGCAAGCGGCAAGCCGGTGCTTGCGACAGCCGACGCGGACACCGAATTGTTCGAAGTGCTGTATGGCACGGCTATCCTCGTACCAGCCGGCGATAGCCGGGCGATGGCCCGCGAGATCGGGATTTTGGCGAGGGAAGGATCCCACCCGGCGCTTGGAGACGGCCGCAAGCTCGCACAAATCTTCGACCGGGAGAACTCGCTTGCGAAGTTTGCGGCGTTTCTCCGCGGGCAAGTCAGCCCCGGCACCGAAGCGGCCTAAACTTATCCTCAAAAGTGCCGAAGCGCCGCACAGCCATCCGCTGCGGCATCCCTTATGCCCGCGCGCATCCACGCGGCAATGCGTCGCGCGCTAAACCGCCCCTTCCCTTCAAACGTTCATTTGGTCATCACTGGCGCGCAAACTGCATGACGCAAAATTCATTCAGCCCGATTCGACCGGCCTCGACGCGGGATCGGTGTATGATCATGGAGGCCTCGCTTGGATAGTTTCGAACTCAACAAAATCGCCGGGGCGTTTCTCGGCACTTTGCTGTTTGCAATGTGGCTGAGCGTGATCTCCGGCGGGATTTTCTCGCATGACAAACCCGCCAAGCCGGGCTATCCGCTCCCCGCCGCGCAGGAGGTGGTAGAGGCCGGAGGCGGGGCTGCCGCGCCATCCATTCCGCCCATTGGAACACGTTTGTCTCTGGCCGATGTGAAAAAAGGCGAGGTGGACACCAAGCCCTGCCAATCGTGTCACAATCTCGAGAAGGGCGGCGGCGTCAAGATCGGTCCGCCGCTCTTCGGCATCGTGACCCGGCCCAAGGGAACGGTGGCGGGCTTCGAATATTCCGAAGCCATTAAGTCCAAGGGCGGCACCTGGACCTACGAGGAGCTCGATGCTTTCCTCGCCAATCCCAAGGCCTACGCCCAAGGCACGAAAATGGCGTATGCCGGGGAGGCCGATCCGGCCAAGCGGGCTGACCTTATCGACTATTTGCACACGCTTTCCGATAGCCCCGAACCTCTGCCCGCAGCCGGTTCGGCTCCGCCGCCGGCGGACAGTGCCGCGGCACCTTCGCCAAAACTAGAATCTCCGCCGCCGGCAAAAAACGAGGCGCTGCCCCCAGCAAAAATTGAGGCTCCGCCCGCAAAAAGCTCAAAAGGGGCGCTCGCCAAAGCCGCGCTTAAACAAGCAAAATAGGACGATTCACGCGCGTTTTTGCAAAAGCCGGGTTCCTGCCCGGCTTTTTCACGCCTATTATGATGCCTATATCTTAAGCGTATCAGGGGCTGGCCGCTGTTCGCGAGCCGGCTCCCTCGTCTTAAAGGACAAATCTTGAAAGCGATTTCCCGGGCAAACGTTTCGACTTGGTTCAGCCGCCGTTCGGTGCTCCGTCTTGGCGCCGCCGGCATGATCCTGCCGCGATTTCTCACCTCCGCCGCGAAGGCGGCTTCCGAAGATACCGAGACCCACGGCCTTTCGATTTTCGGCGATCTTGCGATGCCCGCCGATTTTGGCCATTTCCCCTATGTCAATCCAGACGCGCCGAAGGGCGGCGAGATCGCCCTTCAGGTCAGCGCGACGGGCGGCAACCAGAATTTCACCACCTTCAACACGCTGAATATCTACATTTTGAAAGGCGACGGCGCCGCCGGCATGGGCGCCATCTTCGATTCGCTGATGGCCGGGAGTGGCGATGAGCCGGATTCGCTCTATGGCCTCGTCGCGCGCGCCGTGCGGGTTTCGGCCGACAAGAATACCTACCGCTTTCTTTTGCGCAAGGAAGCGAAGTTCCACGATGGTTCGCCCTTGACCGCGCGCGATGTCGCTTTTTCGTTGAATATTCTAAAAACCAAGGGCCATCCGTCGATCCGCCAGCCGCTGCGCGATCTTGACGCCGCCGAGGCCGAGGCCGACGACATCGTCATGGTACGCCTCAAACCGCATCATAGCCGGGAAGCGGTCCTGATCGTCGCCGGACAGCCGATCTTTTCCGCCGCCTATTACGCAAAACATCCGTTCGACGAGACGACACTGGAGCCTCCGCTCGGCTCCGGCGCTTATAAGGTCGGCCGCTTCGATACCGGCCATTTCATCACCTTCGACCGCGTTCCGGAGTATTGGGGCAAAGATCTTCCCGTCAATATCGGCCAAGGCAATTTCGACCGCATCCGTTTTGAATATTTCGGCGACCGGAAAGTCGCTTTCGAGGCCTTCAAGGCTGGCGTCTTCACCTTTCGTGAAGAGTTCACCTCGGCCGTCTGGGCGACCGGCTATGATTTCGCGGCGGTCAAGGACGGACGGATCATCCGCGCGACACTGCCCGATGAATCGCCGATGGGAACGCAGGGCTGGTTCTTGAACATCCGGCGGGACAAGTTCAAGGACGTCCGGATCCGGCAAGCCGTCGGTCTTGCCTTCGACTTCGAATGGACCAACGCCAACATCATGTATGGCGTTTATGCCCGCACCACGTCGTATTTCCAGAACTCTCCGATGGCGGCGCAAGGCGGCCCGTCGCCCGATGAGCTTGCCTTGCTCGAACCCTATCGCGGCGAACTCGACCCCAGCGTGTTTGGCGACGTCTATGTCCCGCCGGTGTCGGATGGCGCCGGCCAGGACCGCGAGTTGTTGCAGCGGGCATCGAAACTTTTCGCGGAGGCGGGATGCAAACGTTCGGGCACTCAGCTGACCCTCCCGGATGGCAAGCCCTTCGAGATCGAGTTTCTGGATTTCGACAACGCCCTGGAGCCGCATACCGCGCCCTTCATCAAGAATCTGAAGTTGCTCGGCATCGAAGCGCGCTACCGGGTTGTGGATGCAGCGCAATATAAGCGGCGCCTGGATGATTTCGACTATGACATCGTCACCTCGCGTTTCGGTTTCGGTCTCACGCCGGGAGAAGGCATGCGGGGAACATTTGGTTCGGAGGCGGCAAACATGCCCGGCTCGCGCAATATTTCCGGCATTGCCAGCAAGGCCGTCGATGCCTTGATCGAAAAAGCCCTGGTTGCCGATTCACGCGAGCAATTGACCGATATCTGCCGCGCGCTCGACCGCATTCTGCGCTCCGGGCATTATTGGGTTCCGATGTGGAACAAACCCAATCACCTTGTCGCCTATTGGGATCTGTTCAGCCGTCCCGGGCGCAGCCCGCGCTATGAAACCGGCGTCGTCTCGACATGGTGGTACGACGAGGACAAAGCCAAGCGCATCCATTTCGCCGGGCGCTGAGGGACTTTGATGTTTGCCTATATCGCGCGCCGCCTCCTCTTCATGATTCCGACGCTCTTCGGCATTTTGCTGATCAACTTCGCCATTGTGCAATTCGCGCCGGGCGGCCCTGTCGAACGCATTCTCGCGCAATTGCAAGGGCTCGATGCCGGGGCGACCGCGCATTTTGGCGGTGGCGGCGAGACCGGCAACACGGGCGCGGGCACAGGCGACATGTCGTCGAAATACCGCGGCGCCCAGGGCCTCGATCCGAAATTCATCGCCGAACTCGAAAAGCAATTCGGCTTCGACAAGCCCGCCTATGAACGCTTTCTTCTGATGCTCAGGAACTATGCGACCTTCGATTTCGGGCGCTCCTATTTCCGCGACGTGCCGGTATGGCAGCTCATCAAGGAAAAACTGCCTGTTTCGATTTCGCTCGGACTTTGGATGACGCTGTTCTCCTATGCCATCTCGATTCCCCTCGGCATCAAGAAAGCGGTCAGCGATGGGTCGCGCTTCGACATTTGGTCCTCGGCCGTTGTCATCACGGGTTATGCAATCCCGAATTTTCTTTTCGCTATTCTGCTCATCGTGCTGTTTTGCGGCGGCTCCTTCTGGCAGATTTTTCCCTTGCGCGGCCTCACCTCGGAAAACTGGTCACAACTTTCTTTGCCAGGAAAAGTCGCAGATTATTTCTGGCACATCACCCTGCCGGTCGTCTCGATGACGCTTGGCGCCTTCGCGACCTCGACATTCCTCACCAAGAATTCATTCCTCGACGAGATCGCCAAGCAATATGTGCAAACCGCTCGGATGAAGGGCTTGAGCGAGCAGCGCGTGCTCTATGGTCACGTCTTCCGCAATGCGATGATGATCGTCGTCTCCGGCTTTCCCGGTGCCTTTATCGCGGCATTTTTCGGCGCTTCCCTCTTGATCGAAACGATCTTTTCGCTCGACGGACTGGGCCTTCTGTCGTTCGAATCCATCGTCAACCGGGACTATCCGGTGGTCTTCGCCGATCTTTATATTTTCGCTCTGCTCGGTCTTGTCGTGAATCTTCTGTCCGACTTGACCTATATGTGGATCGATCCACGCATCGACTTCGAAACGCGGGAGGTTTAGCCGTGCAGGCTTCCTCGTCGGAGAGCGGCATCGCTCCAAAGCCTTTCGTGCACGCCGCCCCGGCTCGGCGTCCATTGCGTCTGAGCCCGATCAACCAGCGCCGTCTGGCGAATTTCAAAGCCAACAAACGCGGCTATTGGTCGTTTTGGATTTTTCTTGTCATCTTTGTGCTGACGCTTTTCTCGGAGTTCATCGCCAACGACAAACCACTGCTGGTCGTCTATAAGGGCGAGCTTTTGTTTCCGATCCTGCACAATTATCCGGAAGAGAAGTTTGGCGGCTTTCTTGCGCAGACCGACTATCGCGACAAGGTGATCGCCAAGGAAATCGACGAGCACGGTTTCATGCTCTGGCCGCCGGTCCGCTATTCCTACCGGACGATCAATCGCCAATTGCCGGTCCCAGCGCCCTCGCCGCCAACTTGGATGCTCAGCGAAACCCAATGCCGCGCCGCCGTGCTGCGCATGTACAAAAAGCCGGATGGCACCTGCCGGGATCTCGAATGGAACTGGCTCGGCACCGACGATCAAGGCCGCGATGTCCTCGCCCGGCTGCTGTATGGGTTTCGCCTTTCGGTTCTGTTCGGGCTGACGCTCGCCGGAATCTCCTCGATCGTCGGGGTCACGGCTGGCGCGGTGCAAGGCTATTTCGGCGGCTGGACCGATCTCATCTTCCAACGCTTCATTGAGATATGGTCGTCGCTCCCGCATTTGTATTTGCTGATCATCGTCTCCTCGATCATCACACCGAGCTTCTTCGTGCTGCTCGGCATCCTTCTGTTGTTTTCCTGGGTGTCGCTCGTCCATGTCGTGCGGGCAGAATTCTTGCGCGCCCGCAACTTTGAATATGTCAACGCCGCCCGCGCGCTGGGCCTCAGCAATGGCGCCATCATCCTGAAGCATGTGTTGCCGAACGCCATGGTCGCCACCCTGACGTTTCTCCCCTTCGTCCTGAACAGCTCGATCACGACGCTCACGGCGCTCGACTTTCTGGGCTTTGGGCTGCCGCCAGGTTCGCCCTCGCTCGGCGAACTCCTCTTGCAAGGCAAGTCGAATTTGGCGGCGCCCTGGCTCGGCCTTACCGGCTTTCTCGTCATCGCGCTCATGCTCTCACTGCTGGTGTTCATCGGCGAAGCCGTCCGCGACGCCTTCGACCCAAGGAAGACGCTCAGTTGAAGCCCTTTCGCCCCTCATTGGAGTTCTTTGCCTTGCTAGATGATTTTCGTGGCTGATACCCCCCTCCTCGATGTCCGCAATCTCGCTGTCCGCTTCAAGCAAGGCGATACCGAGACCATCGCCGTCGATGACATTGCCTTCTCTCTGAAGCGCGGAACCACGCTGGCGCTCGTTGGCGAATCCGGGTCCGGCAAATCGGTCACCGCGCTGTCGATCGTGCGCCTGCTCACCCGCGCAGCCCGCGTAACAGGCCATATCGCGTTCAAGGGCGAGGATCTTCTGGCCTGCTCCGAGGCGCGGTTGCGCGAGATCCGCGGCGGCCACATCACCATGGTCTTCCAGGAGCCGATGACCTCGCTCAATCCGCTCCATACGATCGCGCGGCAAATTGGCGAAATCCTGGAGCTGCATGGCGCGCGCGGCGCGGAAAAAATCAAGACGCGCATCATCGAGCTTTTGCAAGAAGTCGGCATTCCGAACCCCGCCGAGCGGCTCAATGCCTTTCCGCATCAGCTCTCGGGCGGCCAGCGCCAGCGCGTGATGATCGCCATGGCGCTCGCCAACCGGCCCGATCTTTTCATCGCCGACGAGCCGACGACCGCCCTCGACGTCACGGTGCAGGCGCAGATCCTTGAGCTTCTGAAAGATCTACAGAAGCGCCATAACATGGCGATGCTGTTCATCACCCATGACCTCGGCATCGTCCGCAAAATCGCCGACGACGTGGCGGTGATGCAAAAGGGCAAGATCGTTGAGACCGGCAAGGTGACGGAGATTTTCGCCGCGCCCCAGCATCCCTACACCAAAATGCTGATCGCCGCCGAACCGAAAGGCACGCCGCCCGCCGTCAATGCGAGCGCAAAAACCATCCTGGAGGCCAACGATATCCGCGTCTGGTTTCCGGTCAAGCGCGGCTTCTTCCGCCGCACCGTCGGCTACGTCAAGGCCGTCGATGGGGTGAGCGTTTGTGTGCGGGAAGGCGAAACCCTCGGTGTTGTCGGCGAATCCGGCTCCGGCAAAACGACGCTCGGCCTTGCCATCCTGCGGCTTATCCGTTGCAAAGGCTCGATTGTTTTTCTGGGCCGCAATATCGAGGCTCTCAATTTCAAGGCGATGCGGCCACTGCGGCGCGACATGCAAATCGTCTTTCAAGACCCTTACGGTTCGCTGTCGCCCCGGCTGTCCGTCGCCGATATCGTCGCCGAAGGTCTTGGCGTGCAATATAAATCCATGTCCTCCGCGAAGCGCCGCGAGATCGTCGCGCAGGCGCTCTTCGACACCGGCCTCGATCCGTCCGCGATGGATCGCTATCCGCATGAATTTTCTGGCGGCCAGCGGCAACGCATCGCCATCGCGCGGGCGATCGTTCTTGAGCCAAAATTCATTGTCCTCGACGAGCCGACCTCGGCGCTCGACATGTCGGTGCAAGCGCAGATCGTCGATCTCTTGCGTGATCTGCAAAAGCGGCGCGGCCTCGCCTATCTCTTCATCAGCCACGATCTGAAAGTGGTTCGCGCGCTCGCCAGCGAGATCATTGTCATGCGCGACGGCAAACTCGTCGAATCCGGCCCCGCCGTGGAGCTTCTCGCCAACCCGCGCAGCGCCTACACGCGCGCGCTGTTCGCGGCGGCCTTCGAAGTAAAGGCGGTCGCGGGCGCCGTTGTGAACCAGTAGGCCTGGCCGACACGGCAAAGGCACGCGGACTGCAGGCAGTATTAGATCGCAAACGCCACAAGCTATTTCACTATCGCCACCCCATCCGATTCCGAAAGGAGTTAGTGAGTGAATGTGGCTGCGCAGTGCGCACAATTGTGAGAGATGATGACAACTCGTATTTGCGTGCATATAATTCTTATATGAACGGTGGGCACCCATATATTGTTCTGAAATTGCAGACGAAGAACCCAATTCAGATTGGTGATTTTGTCTCTGAATTTATTTCGATAACTTCACAATACGATAAATTTATCAAGGAGAGCTACCCTGCGCTTGCCCAGGAAGCCCAAATTTTTGTGAAATCAGTGAGGCACGGTTCTGTTATCGCCGTGTTGCTACCGTTTGTTCCATTCATGCTTAGCGGAGAAATTCTCGCTCATATTGAACACATCAATGCAATCAATGAATTTGTGCGTAATTTCGGAGAGAAGATCGAAGCATATGTCAGTGGTAGGAAAGTAGATAATGCAACGAGATCAGATTTAAAGGATTTCATGGGAGCAGTTGCTGCCATCGCTAATGATCCAAAGGGAAAGGCATCAATCGCATCTGCTGTGTTTGAAGGTGGCAAAATAAAAACGAGAGTTGCCGTGACATTCGACAGCACAGAGGCCAGGCGCGCAGTCACCCAGATTGAGGAACATCAACGGCAGTTAGAACAACGAAATAACGCCGATTATTCGCGTGTTCTAGGAATTTTCAAGCAGGCCAATACTAGGGATTCACCGATTGGCAGAAGAACGAGTGAGCGGCTTAAGATTGAACAATTGTCTGACAGGGATTTGCCGCTCGTTTACGCCTCCGATTTAGCTGAACAGAGGATTAAGCATGAAATACGAGAGGCCGATGATAACCTTTTTAAGAAGGGATTTATCGTTGATATAAACGTGGAAACCATTGGCGGTCGTCCAGTGGCTTACCGCGTGACGAACTTACATCAAGTCATCGATCTTCCTAGTGAGATAGATGGCACTTAAAGGTCTTCGAGCGGCGAGACACGCTAGGCGGATTGTGGCCGCAAACGTGCCCTTAGCCAATTTGTCGGTAAGCGGCGCGGCGTTTTCATTAAACTGATGAGATCCAGCGCTTCGCCAATTCCTCATAAGACATATCTGAGTGGTTCCGCCTTGAGGAACAGGCGGACGCGACCTTCCCAGCTCCGGGCTAGCGACTGGCGTGACGGTGATCATGGGCAAATCAAATGCCAGCCGTTCGCGGCGCCACGCGCTTTCTCGCGCAAAAGACCAAATGTCGGCGCGATCTTACGTTCTGCAAAGCCGCCCGACGTCCGGCGCGTGCCATCGTCTTTGACTGTCAATCGTACCAAAACGTTTCACGTGAAACGATTTGGTACGATTGGGCGCGAAAATCGGACAAAGTCAGCCTCATTCCTTGCCGTCGAAGGCATCCACTTGGACGCGCACCGCATCCGCCAAGGCGCGAAGTTCCGCCTCGCTGATCGCGCCCGCGAGCGCGTAATTGGCGCCCGATTGACGCCAGGTGATCGCGGCCGATGGATAGTCTCCAGAGACTCGCGGGGCGGCCGCGATTGGGCCAGGGGTCTTCTCGGCGCAAAGCGTGATCGTTCCATAGGCCTTGCGGGTGTAAAACATGCAGAGCATTTGGCCCTGTTCGCCGGGCATCGTGCGCACCGCGGCAAGGGTTTGGCCCGCGGCCGGAAGCGCCGGCAAAATTGGCGCCGCGACGGGTTGCGCGCCGCCTGGCGAAAGCCGCTGCGTGGCGGGCGGCGGTCCGAAGGCTTTCAGCGCCGACAAGGCTTGCGCCGTGAAGGCTTCGCTCGTGCCCGCCGCCAGGGGGGCATCGGGGTCCACGGGGCCGGCATGATTGGTGAAATAATCCGCGCAGGCCGTCAGCAGCACGCCGCCCGCGAAGGCAAGCCCGATGAGGCGGCCGGACCACCGCTCGCGCCATGAAATACCGCTCGCCGGGCAAATCCGCTCCGCCAGTCCGCCAGCCCCGCGTGTCTGAGACTGCGACCAAGACCAAGGCAAGGGCGGCGCCGGGACCGGAGCGAAAGCGGCCCGAATCGCTTCGTTCTGCCGCCGCCATGTGTCGACGCGCGCCGCATCCGCCGGCGAGGCGGCCAGAAACGCCGAAACCGCGGCGCGGCGGCCGTGCTCCAAGCCGCCATCGACAAAACCATGCAGCTCGGCTTCGCTCACCGGGGGGTCGGCGCCGCGCGTGCGCATGGCCTATTTGACCAGGCGCAGATAGACGGGGAGCGGCTTTTCGAGGTGCGGAACAAAATGGACGTCCGGAATATCGCCCAGCACGGCCCGCGCCCGAGCCAGCCGCGCGACAAACACCGTCCGCGAAATTTGCAGGATGCGCGCCGCCTGCGCATAGCTGAACCCTTCCAGTGCGACGAGCAGCAAGGCCTCCCGCTCATCTAGCGGAAGATCCAAAAGCCAATGGGCAAACTGACCGGAGCTGGATTCAAAGCGCCGGGATAAGCCGGAGGCGCCAGCTCCGCCCGAGCCGAAGCTTTCCGTCTCCGTGTGCGCCACATCCGCCAGCCTCCCCTTTGCCAGCAGCTTGTGGAGCTGACCGGTGAGCAGGACGTAAAGATGAATCTGAAGATCGGGCCCGTTCAGGCGGAGGGAGGCGCCTTGCTGCAAGGTCTGAAGCAGAATGTCCTGGACGAGACCGTCCGCGGTTTTATTTGGTGCCGGATGGCCACCAACGAGCGCGCGGGCAAACCGGCGGAGCCGCGGCGCGCATACGTTCAAATCGTCCCGCAACGACACCTTCATTCTCCCGAAAGCGTTGTTTTTATTGGCTGTACCAGCCGCTTATCCGTACCCTGACTATTGTCTTGCTGGCTCCCCGCGAAACGCTCATAGAATATCACAACTGTGCAACAATGTACGCGAAAAGTCAGCGGCTTTTCCGTATCCCCTCGGGTATAGGTGGTGCACAAACCCGCTTCCTGGTTCCTGTCCGTGCAATCTTGCGTTAAACCTCCGCAGCCTTTAAACGCGGCGCCGTTCGTAAAGTTGCTTTTCTCATTTTTCTCTTTGGTCCGGATCGAGCATGACGAAACTGGAAATCTCCGCAAACGGAGTGCATACCTCGGGAATTCTTGCCGGCAAACGCGGCTTGATTCTTGGGATCGCCAACAGCCGGTCGATCGCCTGGGGCATTGCCAAGGCCGCGCATGACGCGGGCGCCGAACTCGCCTTTACCTTCCAAGGCGAATCACTGGAAAAGCGGGTGCGGCCGCTGGCGCAGGAAATCGGCGCGAAAGTCCTCGGCGATTGCGATGTCACCGACCCCTCGTCGTTGGATGCGGTCTTTGAAGAAATCGCGCGGAGTTGGGGAAATCTCGACTTCGTCGTGCATTGCGTCGCTTTTTCCGACAAGGATCAGCTGACAGGCCGATACATCGATACCACCGCGGACAACTTCACGAACTCTCTTTTAGTCTCGTGCTATTCTTTTACCGCGGTGGCCCAGCGCGCCGAAAAACTGATGCACAACGGCGGTGCCATGTTGACCCTGACCTATTACGGGGCGGAAAAATGGATGCCGCATTACAACGTCATGGGGGTCGCCAAGGCGGCTCTTGAATCGAGCGTGCGTTATCTCGCCGCCGATCTTGGCGAGCGGAACATCAGGGTCAACGCCATCTCGGCCGGCCCTATCAAGACCTTGGCGGCCTCGGGCATCGGAGACTTCCGCTATATCCTCAAGTGGAACGAGTACAACGCTCCCTTGCGCCGCACGGTCAGCATCGAGGAGGTCGGCGAAAGCGCGGCTTTTCTGCTCTCGCCCATGGCGCGCGGCATCACCGGCGAAATCCTGCATGTCGACTCCGGCTATCATATCGTCGGCATGAAAAATCCCGCAGCTCCCGATATTTCGGTCGTGGGCAAGGATTAACGCGTTCACGGTGTATTCAGCTTGCTAAGCTTAAATAAGCGGCAAATGGCATCGGTTCGCTATGGCGCGCTACCCAATTGACAAAATAGACCAAAAACGAAATATACCGTAAGTCTATATAAATAGTATTATTTTCATAGTGTGCCAGAGGGCACAAAAGCCCAGGCTGCAAGATGCGATAAATTGTCGTTAAGAATCGATTGATCACCCCATGATAAATCCAAAACGATCGCAAGCCCCGGCGTGCCCCCAAGACTATCCTGCGGAAGCGATCCCGCGCTGCCGCCCCATATTAACGCTGGCGAGGCCAGATCCCGCCGCATTGATGTCCACAATTGGCGCATAAGCTAAGGGCGCTGGTTCGAACAGGATCCCTTTATGCTGCACAGTTTGGCGACCGCCCAAGTGTCCCTGGAGGATGACGCCCATTCGGCGCACCCCCTGGGCGGAATTTTGCTTGGCCCCGCCCGGCCCGATTTGATCCGCGACGAACTGCTTTGCGAAATCTTCGCCGCCACGGTTGCAAGCCGCCCCGCCGCCGCCGCCATGATCACAGCGGAAGGCAGGCTGACCTATGCCGAGATCGACGCGAGAGCGGAGAATCTCGCGCGCCGTCTTGTGCAAAAAGGGGTTCACCCGGGCAGGATTGTCGGGCTCTGGATGCCGCGCGGCCACGAGCTTCTGATCGCTCAGATCGCCGTTGCCAAGACGGGCGCCGCCTGGCTTCCCTTCGACGCGGATGCTCCGTCCGAACGGGTCGCCATTTGCCTTTCGGACGCCGAAGCCTGGGGCGTTTTGACCAGTTCCGCTTTCGCGGCGATGCTCACCGCGCCCTGCCCGGCTTGGACCTATGCCGGGCTCTTGGCCGAGCCTGTTGACGCTTTTGACACAACGAAGGTCGACGCGCGCGCGCTTGGCGCCCGCCCGGACGACCCAGCCTATCTCATTTACACATCCGGCTCGACCGGCACCCCGAAGGGAATCGTGATCTCGGGGCGCAATATTTGCCATTATCTGCGTTCCGCCAATGAGGTCTATGGCGTCCAGGACAGCGATGTCGTCTTCCAGGGAGCATCGGTCGCCTTCGATCTTTCGATGGAGGAAATCTGGATTCCCTATCTCGTGGGCGCCACGCTCTTCGTGGCAAGCGCCGAGATGCTGGGCGAAGCCGACAAGCTGCCTGACCTCCTCGAAGCACACAAGGTCAGCGTGCTCGACACCGTACCGACCTTGCTTTCGCTGCTGCCACGCGACGTCGCGAGTTTGCGGCTCATCATCCTTGGCGGTGAGGCTTGCCCGCCTTCGATCGCGGCGAGATGGTGCCGGCCTGGCCGCAAAATCTTCAATTCCTATGGACCCACAGAAACGACGGTCGTCGCAACAGTTGCGGAGGTCAGACCGGGGACACCCGTCACCATCGGGCGGCCGATTCCGAATTACACTTGCTATGTCGCAGGCGAAAATCTCGAATTGCTCCCCCCCGGCGTCGAAGGCGAGCTGCTCATCGGCGGACCCGGTGTGGCAAAGGGCTATTTGCGCCGCGAACGGCTAACCCGCGAAAAATTTATCGCAAATCCATTCAACCCATATTCTTTCGACACCAATTCCTTTGGGGCAGAGCCGGCGGACCCTTTTTTGTACCGGTCCGGCGACGCGGTCAAAATCGAAGCGAACGGCGACATCGGCTTTCGCGGCCGAATCGACGACCAGGTGAAGGTGCGTGGGTTCCGCGTCGAACTGGGCGAGATCGAAAGCAAGCTCGGTGATGTTTGCGGGGTTGCGCAAGCCGCCGTCGTCTTGCGCAGCGACAACGACATCGAGCAGCTGGTCGCCTTCGTTGTGCCAGGCTTCGATGTCGAACTCGATTCAAAAGTTCTGCGCAATGAACTGCGGCAACGTCTGCCCGCCTATATGGTGCCGGCAAGATTCGAGCAAGTCAGAAGCCTGCCGAAACTATCGTCCGGCAAGATCGACAGGAAGAGTCTAAAGCTGATCGAGCTTGCCGCCACGGATATAACCGAGGCGCAGGAAGAGCCGCGCAACGACATGGAGGCGAAACTTCTCGACGCCGCCAAACGCGTGCTGCCGCCGCAAGCGATCCCTTTCGATGCCGATTTCTTCACCGATCTCGGCGGCCATTCCTTGCTCGCCGCGCGTTTCATCTCGGTTGTCCGCGAAACGCCCGCGCTGGCAAAGATCACCTTGCAGGACGTCTATACGGCACGTTCGCTCCGCACATTGGCCGAGCTTCTTGAAAAAAAATGGGGCCGTGGCACAGCTCCCGAAGATCTCTCCTTTGAGCCTCCGCCGCTGTTGCGCCGTTTTCTCTGTGGCTGCGCGCAGGCTGTGGCGCTCCCGGTTATCCTCGCGCTGGTGACCGCGCAATGGCTCGGCGTTTTCGTGAGCTATATGCTGCTGACCAGCGCCGATGCGAGCTTCGCCGAGGAAGCGATTTCGCTCATCGGCGTCTATATGTGCATCAACATCGCGACGGTGGCGATCGTCATCGCCGCGAAATGGCTGGTGATCGGCAGATTCAAGCCAGGGCGCTATCCCTTGTGGGGCGTCTATTATTTCCGCTGGTGGCTGGTGAAGCGATTCCTTGGTCTCGTTCATATCAAATGGTTCCAGGGCTCGCCAATCATGCGCCTCTATCTCCGGGCGCTTGGTGCGAAGATCGGCACGGATGTGCTGCTGGGTGAGGTCGAACCGGGCGCCGTCGATTTGATTTCGATCGGTTCGGGAACGAGCGTCGGCGCGAACGCCAATTTCGCCAATGCCCGGGTCGAGGGAAACGAACTCATCATCGGCACCATCGACATCGGAGCGCAGGCCTATATTGGCTCGTCCTGCGTCATCGAGGAAAACACGGTCATCGGCGAGGGCGCCGAACTCGGGGATTTGACCGCGCTCGGCTCGGGCGGGCGCGCCGGAGCCTGGGAAATTTGGGATGGCTCGCCAGCGCGCAAGACCGGCCTGGTGGACCGCGCCGCATTGGACGCGCCGTCCAAAGCTTCCCCCGCGCATCGCGTCCTCATGACGGTCATGTACACGGCTCTTATTCTCGCCATCCCCCCGCTTGGCCTGTTGCCGATTTTCCCGGCCTTTTGGGTGTTTGACCGGATCGACGATTTGATCGGCACGGCTGATTTCGATCGCACCATCTATATGATGTCGATCCCCATAATGGCGTGGCCGACCGCCTTTGTCATGGTGCTCGTCACCGTCGGCTTTATCGCGGCCTGCCGTTGGATCATCCTGCCACGGGTGCGCGAGGGGACCTATTCGGTGCACTCCTGGTTCTATTTCCGCAAATGGGCGGTGGCGCTCGCGACCGAGGTGACGCTCGAGACCTTGTCGTCCTTGTTCGCGACGATCTATATGCGCACCTGGTACCGGCTGATGGGCGCCAAAATCGGCAAGGACGCCGAAATCTCGACGAATCTTTCCGGCCGCTACGATCTCGTCGAGATCGGTGAGAAATGCTTCATCGCCGATGAAGTCATCCTCGGCGACGAAGAGATCCGCAACGGCTGGATGTATTTGAAACGCGTCAAGACAGGCCCGCGCGTGTTCGTCGGCAACAGCGCCGTGGTGCCGGCTGGGGCGGAAATTCCTAGTGACGCACTCATCGGCATCAAGTCGAAACCGCCGGCGAACCATCTGATGCATTCGGGCGACACCTGGTTCGGATCGCCACCCATCAAGCTTCCGGTCCGCCAGACATTCGATGGCGGCGGCACGAATTGGACCTATGAAGCGCCGCCCTGGAAAAAATTTGCCCGCGCCTGTTTCGAGGCCGTCACGATTTCCATGCCGACCATGTTGTTCATCACCTTCGGCACCTGGGCGGTGGAATGGTTCAGCACGGCCGTGCTCAACGGTGAATATTTCAAGGTCGCGTGGCAGTTCACATTTGCGTCCGTTGCCATTTGCCTCGCCATGACGCTCATCGTCGTCGCGATAAAATGGATCACCATGGGCCGTTACGAGCCGATGATGAAACCCATGTGGTCCTGGTGGGCGATGCGGACCGAGGCGGTGGCGGTGATCTATTGGGGCTTGGCGGGGAAGGTTTTGCTCGATCATTTGCGCGGCACGCCGTTCCTGCCTTGGCTCATGCGCCTGTTCGGCACGAAGTTTGGACGCGGCGTGTTTATGGACATGACCGACATCACCGAATTCGACTGCGTGAGCGTCGGCGATTACGCCGCCTTGAACACGCTGAGCGCGCTGCAAACGCATCTTTACGAGGATCGCGTGATGAAAGTCGGCAAGGTGTTCGTCGGCAACGGCGTCACCGTCGGCGCGGGCTCCACCGTTCTTTACGATACGCTTGTGTCCGATTATGCCCGGCTGGGGCCGCTCACTCTTGTCATGAAGGGCGAGCAAATTCCCAGCAACACGGCCTGGGAAGGGGCGCCCGCCGAGCCGAAGGCATCGATGGACACGACGGTCCTGGCTAAGGCAGCCGCCTAAACGAGCGCGATGGCGGCGATCTGGCGGCCGTAATCGGGTTCGTTCTTATGCACCGAGCGGCGGTAGGAATAGAAAGTCTCGGGCTCGGCATAGGTATCGCGCGCCAAATCCTCGAACGAGCCGATGCCCGCTAGCCACAAGCGCAACGCGATAAAGCCTGGCAGATCGAACAGGAAATGCCCGTCGTTCGGCGAATCCGCGAAGAAACCGGCATAGCTTTCCGACGCCTCGACGAAACGTTCCGCGAATTCGGCGCCGACCTCATAGCTTTTCTGGGCGATCGTGGGGCCGATCGCCGCCACCGTCGCGGCGCGGCGGGCGCCCAGCGTTTCCATCGCCGCAAGTGTCGCTTCGAGAACGCCGGTCAAGGCGCCTTTCCAGCCGGCATGCGCGGCGCCGATCACCCGCGCCTCAGTGTCAGCAAAAAGGATCATGCCGCAATCTGCGCCGGTGACACCAAGACCAAGACCGGGCGTCGCGGTCACGAGGGCATCGCAGCGCGGACGCTCGGCAAAGGCTTGCGTCACCACCAGAGCGTCGGGCGAATGAATTTGGTAAGGCACGAGCAGATTCGCGGGGGCAATTTTAAGACAGGTGGCCATCCGGTGGCGGTTCTCGGCGACGGCGCTGGGATCGTCTTTTGAGCCGACGCCGCCATTCAGCGACGCGTAAACGCCGGTCGAGACGCCGCCCCGCCGCGTGAAAAATCCATGCGAGAAGCCTGGCCCTTCGAGCAGAGAGGCTCGCAGGGGTGTTGGCAATGCGTCCGTCATGCTGCCCCCTCGAAACCCGGCGGGACGTCGAGGCCGGGCGCCGTCACGGCAAGCGCCTTGAAAAGCCGCGCCATGCTGGCGCTCCCCGCAGCCGTCCCATCGCCCGCCAGACGGTCGAGCGCCGCATCGATGGCCGCGCATTGGCGCGCATTTGCACGTTTGCGCAAGGCCACGGCCCGCTCATGGAGACCTAGCCGGGCGAGAAATTCACCTTGCGGCACGGGGCCATGAACCGCCGCGCCCGAAGCCCGTGCCGCCCGGGCGAGGTTACGAAAATCAACATGCGCGGTGAGATCGGCGCCGCCAGGATCGGCCAGCGGGTCGGCGAAACGATGCCGCTGCACGGCTTGCAAGGTTTCACCGCGCGGGGGGCCATCATAGCCGTAATCGATGGCGAGGAGGGCGCCGCCTTGCGCCGCGAGGCGCGCCGCAAGACCCGCCATCACATGCATGGCCGCAAAACCTGCCTCCAGCACCTCACCCGGTTCTCCTGGCATAGCAAGGCCGGGGTCCGGACCGGGGGCGAGGCCAAAGCAGAGTTGCCCAGTGCCATCGAGGCCGACGAGCCGCTCATGCCAGCCATCCACACCGCGAACGAAATGGCGGACCGGCAGACAGTCGAAGAACTCATTGGCGATAATGATCATCGGGCCAGCGGGCAGATCCTCGACGCTTGTGTGCCATTTTGGGACAAGCCCAGACGCGGCCAGCGCGGCACGCTGACTCCGCCGCAGGATCTCGCTTGTCTCGACGAGATGGAGATCGATCGCGCTTAGAAAATCCGGCGCGATTTTCGTCGCCCGCAAAGCATCCGCCATCAGACTGCCGCGCCCCGGCCCCAACTCAACCAGAAGGAAAGGCCTTGGGGCGCCCATGGCGCGCCAGACGGCGACACACCAAAGGCCGATCAATTCGCCGAACATCTGGCTGATCTCTGGCGCGGTGATGAAATCACCGCTCTCCCCGAGCGGCATTTTGGAGGTGTAATAACCGTGTTCCAGATGGCCGAGCGCAAGCTTCATATAGATCTCGATGCTGATTGGGCCGGTCTCGACGATCATTTCGCGGATCAAAGTTTCGAGTGGCGTCATGCGGGCTTTCCATTCCCGCTCGCCAGCAGCGGCGTCCGGCGGGCATGGACGATCAGCGCGAGACCCGCAGCGATCAAAGGCAGCGACAAGAGCATGCCCATGGTGGCGCCCCCGAACAGAAATCCAAGCTGTGGATCAGGTTCCCGGAAAAACTCACAGATGATGCGCGCGATACCATAGCCGGCGGCGAATATTCCGGCGATGAGACCGGGCCGCCGCAGGGCCCCCAACCGGACTGCGATATAGAGCACCACAAATAAAACCAGCCCTTCGAGAGCCGCCTCATAGAGCTGGCTCGGGTGACGCGGCAACGGGCCGCCGCCGGGGAACACCATGGCCCAGGACACATCCGAAGGCCGCCCCCAAAGTTCCGGTTTGATGAAATTGGCGATTCGCCCCAGAAAGAGCCCGATCGGAACCGCGGCGGCGCAAATATCTGTGAGGCTCAGCACCGGCAGGTGTTTGCGCTTGGCGAGCCAATAAATGGCCAATGCCGTTCCGGCGAGACCGCCGTGAAACGACATACCGCCTTTCCATACGGCAAAAACCTCAGCCGGATGGGCGATGTAAAAGCTCGCATTGTAGAAGACGACGTAGCCGAACCTGCCGCCGAAGATGACCCCCATCGCCACATAGAAAAGGAGATCGTCGATATCCAAGGGATTGAGCGGCGATGGGCCGCCCCAAAAGGCTTTTCGACTCACCAAGGCCCGTGCATAGAGCCAGCCGAGCGAAAGCCCAGCGATATAGGCCAAGGCGTACCACCGGATCGGCAAGGGGCCGATATTGATCAGAACCGGATCGATGCTTGGAAAGGCAAGAAGGAAGGGCATGGTGTTCCGCGGACCGGGGAAAATGACGCGATGGCGGCGGACCGCCTCAAGCATTTTGCATCACGCTTGTTCGCGGTTTGATGAAGGCCAATTGACGGCCTTTGAGTCAAGCAGATGGGGTATTTTCGCGGCAAAACCCCAGAGTGCTGGAATCGTACCTCCAAAATCGCTCCCCGCCCAAGTTATCCTATGTTATAAGCGCGCGAAAAATGGAGTGACTCATGGCGGCAAACCGCGTGTTGGATGATTTCGCAAAGCTTATGACCGATGCTAGCGAGGTGGCCCAAGGCGTCCGCCGCGAGGCTGAAACGGCAGTCAAAAGCCAGCTCGACCGCCTCCTCGCGACCATGGATGTGGTCTCGCGCGAGGAATTCGAGGCCGTCAAGCAGATGGCCGCGAAGGCCCGCGACGAGAACGAAAAGTTAAGCAAGAGAGTGGCTGCGCTCGAAGCCGCGATTTCCGCGGGCGCCGGGAACACTACAAGTAAATAGAAATTGCGCACCGCCGCCAGCTGCCGGGCAGGCGGCGGTGCGTCATGCAAATTTCACTGGCCGGGCGGAATTATCCCAAACTCGACGCGCCGGTCCGCTTCCCCGCGGCCCATTGCTCCGGTGGTGCTGGTGCTGCGCCCTTCCCCAATCCGGTCTGCCCCAGCCAAAGATATTGTGCCGCCGAACCCTTTGGCGCTCAGCATAGCCGGGCTTACGCCTTCCCTCACCAAGATTCGGTACACCGAATCCGCGCGCTGCTGCGAAAGCCTCACATCATTGGCCGACGTACGCGTGCCATGCGTATAGCCCCTCAATTGAACCAGCGTTCCGGAAGGCAATTGCTTGATCTGTATTGCGGCCTGCCGCAGGATGGGGATGTTGCGCGAAGGGACCGTTGTACTATTGGGCGGGAAAACAATGATTGGGAAATCAACCGCAGCCTGATTTTGCAGCTCTCTGGTGCTTAATGCGAGCTTCATTTTGGGCGGGCTTTTTCCGGTCACCGCCGCCACAACAAATTGCGGCATTTGACCCGCCGGGAGGGGAGCAATCACCCAAGCAAGGTTTGTCTGGGATGAGGCTGCCGCAACATGAAAGCCGCCGCCCCCAGCTTGCATCTGCAAGTCCTGGCCGTTCGAACGGCCAACCAAGGCACCGAGATTTTCAATCCATCCCGCCGTTACCGTGAAGCTCGCATCGAGATTTTCAGCAGCTTGCGACATCGCGGGAGGAAGGGGCGCCGCTGCGGTTTCCACCATGATGGGAGCCGGCTGGAATACGAATCGGTCGCCGGCGCTGCCGACCGTGATGGAGTGCCAGAACAATCCGAGCGTCACAAGCACAGCCGCGGCGGGCACAAGCAGCGAAACTGCCGAAGTTTTACCCCCCGTATCGAACTTTGGCATTTGCGTTCTCCAAAATATTAATGTCTCAAATTGCGGCGGCGCAGACGAGAGTGCCGGATCGGGAAACCGCAGTCTCGCGGGAGCGGCAACGGGAACCGGGCAATCTGCGTCCACACGAACGATAAGCTTAGGGATGGCATAGCGGATAATCTTGGTAACGTAACTATCGGTCAAGCGGGTTTTTTTTGCGAGCCTCTCAATAAATTCGGCGCCAACCGCATTTTTGACTTCCCGCGTCGTAAGCGGCCATGGGTGGGAAGAGCCGAACCATGAGGCTATTTTTTCTGCAAGACTCGCCCTCGTGATTTCGTCCAAGAAACCGTCAATTCCCCCAGGCTGTTTAGCAACAAAACCCAATAATTCTATGACAATCGTACGAGCCTTGGGCCCGAGATCAAATCGAACCGCAATATCCTCAATAAGCTCGTCTAAATTTGAAAGCTCATCTAAATTTGACATCTCGGCTGTACCGTCCAGTATACGCCTAACGGTCTCCGACTTGACACGTAACTCTCACGAGCGGCGGAAAGTTCCCAAGTGATCGGCGACCCCCGCGCGAGGATCATCTTGCGCTGGCTCGTAATCGTTTCACAGGTGATGGTCGAGACAGCGAGCGGCAATTCTGCTGTTATATCCTGCCTTCATAAATGAGCCGTGAAATTCAAAGCTCGAATGATACGCCACGGCTGACTTCGCGGCGCAGCAATTTAAAAATTGCGCGATCCATTTATGGAATTCTGCGAACCAATAGATATTTTTCAGAGTTGGAACGATTCGCCGATTGCGAAGGCCAGTCCCGCCCCTTCCCCGGAGTCCGCGCCATGATCGATTACGATTCAGAAGAATATGATTTCGACGAGGACACGCGATCGGAAAAGCGTTCGAGTTTGCGCAGTATCGTGGCGCGGGACTGGCCGTATGTTCTGATGCTTACGCTTGCCATTTTTGGCGTCGCCTACACGAACTTCGCACGCCAGGCGATGACGGGCTATTGGATCGTTCTCGCACCCGTCTTTGGACTCATCTGCGTGGCGGCAAGGTGGCGCCAGCTTGAAAGCAGCCGGTCCCAAGTGAAGTTGATCGTGACGCAGGCCCTTCACTGGGCGGCAGTCGTATTCGCGATGTATCTCGTGTTCGTCGCGGACGTCAAACAAATGATGAGCGATTTCGCCAGTTCGCTCATGGTGCTGACCGTCCTTGCGCTGGGAACATTCACGGCTGGCATCCATGTGGGCGCTTGGCGGATTTGCTTGATCGGAATTGTCCTGGGACTTGGCGTCCCCGCCATCGCATGGTTCGAGGAAAGAACGCTCCTGATCCTGCTGCTGACGTTCGTATTGTTCGCGGCCATTGCGGTGTTTGTCGTGCTTGAGCATCGGCGGAGAACGAAGGACCCGTTCTAAACATTGATCACTTCGAGAGCAGCGCTTTAAGCCAATTCTTGCGCGGAAGCTGGGCTTCGCTCTTCGTGGAAATGGAGACGGGCGGCGGCGTATTGGCCGCCTCGGTCAGATTTACCAGATGCTGGCGCATCGCAAACCGGATGGTCACGCCAATCGCGGCGGCCAGCGGCACCGCGATCAAGAGCCCGACAAAGCCAAACAAATAGCCGAACGCGGTAATGGCAAACATCATCGAGACGGGATTGAGTTGCACCCGCGAGGCGATGAGATAGGGGGACAGCAAATAGTCAGCGATCGCTTGCCCGGCAAGAAAGATCCCGACCACAACGGGAATCATGGTCCAGTGCGGCCAAAACTGCAGCACCGCCACGCAGACCGAGAGCAAAAGACCGCTGAGCGATCCAAGATAAGGAACGAAGCTGATAAGACCGGCGGCAAGGCCGATCAGAACACCGTGGTTGAGGCCAATAGCCCAAAGCGCGACCGCATAATAAACGGCGAGAATGAGGCAGATTGTTCCCTGCCCGCGAAGGAAGCCGGCGATGGTGTCGTCAAGTTCGCCAGCAAGCTCCAGCACCATCGGCCGCTCTTCCGTTGGAATGGCGCGGTTGATCGCCGCGATCAGATGCCGCCAATCGATCAGCAAATAAACCGTGACGATTGGGGTGACTACCAAGAGCGAGACCATCGAGAGCACGGCCGCGCTATCCGACCACAGCCTGCGCAAAAATGTGGGAATCCAGTCGGCGGCCAGTGCCGCGATCTGCCCCGCCGATTGTTCTGCGTCGGCCAGTCCTTCGCCGAGAAGCTTGCGGAGCCATGGGCGGCGGGGATCGTTGGCGAAAGCCTGCATTTGCGCGATGTAGTCTGGGAGTTTGTCGATGAAATTCGCAATCGCGGCACCGAGCACAGGCGTCACCAAGACGACGATGGTGGCAACTCCTATGATGAAAATGCCGACGATGCCGAGCGTCGCGAGAGTGCGGTTGATCCCATGCCGCTCAAGCCACTCGACCACCGGTTCGAGCAGATAGGCCAGGGCGAGCCCGGCCACAAAGGGCAGAAGGATATCGTGCAGCAGCACGATCAGCAGGACGAGGACCGCCAGCATCCCAATCCAGAGTGTGGAAGGACGCAACGCCTTCATGCCATGCCCCCGCTGGCGGCAGCCTTTCCGCATGAGGGCTCGCCAAGATTGTTGAATGCCCGGCGAGTTTTACTGATCGGTGGAGGATGTCAATAACGAAATCCCTTCCATTGAAAAATTGCTGGGGGCGGCGGGTTTTCCCCGGCCTCGTCCCGTTCAGCGGGGGACAACCTGGCCAAACCCGGTTGCAAAAGGCGGCCACCTTGTGATTCCCTATCCTTGCCCGTCGAAAATGAAAATTGAGTCGGCCGTCAGCAACAACAAAATCACAAGCTGGAAACGCGGCTGCGTTTCAAGGTTCCCGCAAAATCCACCCGAGGCCAGAATGTCGCTTTTGCAATTCGACGCCGCCCGCACCGAACATCCCGTCGATATTATCGAACGAATCGCCGCGCACAATCACTGGTCGTTCGACCGCGACGAACAGGATGAGATTTCGATCTCGGTCACCGGCGGCTGGACCGACTACAATATTGCCTTCACCTGGCTCGCCGAGGTCGAAGCCTTGCACGTCGCCTGCGCCTTCGACCTCAAAGTACCGCCGCCGCGCCTGATGGAGCTGGCCTCGCTCGTCGCGCTGATCAACGAACAATTGTGGATCGGGCATTTCGACATTTGGCCCTCTGAGGGCGTCATCATGTTCCGGCACGCCATCTTGCTTGCCGGCGGTGCTGAGCTGAACGGCCACCAGTGCCAGACGGTGCTCGCCAGTGCGGTGCGCGCCTGCGAACGCTATTATCAAGCGTTTCAATTTGTGGTCTGGGCCGGCAAATCTGGGTCCGAGGCGCTGGGTTCGATCATGCTTGAAACGCAAGGCCGGGCCTGACATGCCATCGCCCGGAGCGGATCGCTTCAAGGCGCGCTTGCTTCTTGCCGGAGCAGGCAAGATGGGCGGCGCCATGCTGCGGGCATGGCTCGACCGGGGCTATGAGCCGGACAAAATCCATGTCCTCGAGCCGCACCCCTCGCCGGAGATTTTCGAACTCGCGCGGGACCGCGGCTTTGCCCTGGGAGCCCCCTCCATTGCACCGGACATTCTCGTGCTCGCCATCAAGCCGCAGAGTCTCGATGAAGCGGCGCCCGGGCTTACTGCGTTTGCAAGCCCGGCAACGCTGGTCATTTCGATCCTCGCGGGCAAAACCATCGCCAATATCGCGGCGAAACTGCCGCAAGCGACGGCCATCATCCGGGCGATGCCCAATCTTGCCGCGGCGGTGGGACGCGGCGTCACCGTGCTGACTGCCAACCCGGCGGCAACGCCAGCCCAGCGTGCGGCGGCCGAATCCTTGCTCGCCGCGACCGGCGTGGTCGAATGGCTGGCGGACGAGGCCTTGATCGATGCAGCGACGGCTGTATCAGGTTCCGGTCCCGCCTATGTGTTTTACCTTGCCGAGGTCTTGGCAAGCGCCGGAACAAGCGCCGGTCTCCCCGCCGAGATCGCCGCGCGGCTCGCCCGCGCCACCGTCGAGGGGTCTGGGGAATTGTTGTTCCGGAGTTCTGGCAAAAGCCCCGCGGAATTACGCGAAAATGTGACATCGCGTGGCGGAGTCACGGCGGCCGCCCTTGAAATCTTGATGGCGCCGGATGGCCTTGAACCCTTGCTCGAGCGCGCCGTGAAAGCCGCGCAACAGAGGGCGAGGTCGCTTGCTGGCTAGCCGCGCCGCCGCGATTACGCTGCCAGCTTTGGTCTTGTCAGGCCCTGCCGCCTGTCAGGAAGACCCCTGGCTGGCGATCCAGCCGAACGCCACCGGTGCAACCAATTATGTCAGGCGGTCGGAGATCGAAGCCTTCGCGGATGTCAGCCCGTCCAATTGTATGTTGATCCTTTCCGACGGCGAGGAAATCCGGGTTTTCCAAAAATGCGCGCCCGTCGCGGCCGTCTTGAAAAACGAGCGGTTGGTGTCCTTCCCAAATGAATTTGGGATGGTGTTTGTCCTGACGTCATCGATTTTCGATTTGGTGTCCACCAACAATTCCGGCTGCCGCCTCAATTTGAAAAACCGGAAATTCGTGTCCGTCAATCAGTCTTGCGAATCCACGCATCAGGCGCTGCCGCGCGAATAAATGAAAAGCCGGCGGCCGCTGGGAGGCCCGCTTGGAAGCGGCGGGCGCACGTACTAGATAAGCATCGAACCAAGTTTGAACCCCTCACATGGCGCAGGAGACGAAGATGGACGAGCCGCAGACAGCCGGAGCGGACCCTCAATCGGCGGCCAACGCCGTTGCAGCACCGCCCAAGGATCCGAGAAACGCAATCATCGACGCGCTCATGGAACTCGCCGGGGAGCGCAGCTGGGACGACATCACGATCTCGGACGTCGCCGCCCGGGCGAATGTCACACTCGCAGCCTTTCGGGATTATTATCCATCAAAGGGGGCTATCCTCGCCGGTTTTTCCCGCCGGATCGATCACGTCGTTCTTGAAGCGGCGAATGCCGGGGATCTCGCTGGCGAACCCCCCAAGGAGCGTTTGTTTGATGTTTTGATGCGACGCCTCGACGCTTTGGCGCCTTATAAGCTCGGTCTCGAAGCCGTTTTCGACTGGGGCCGCCGTGATCCGCTCGCCGCAACCGCCCTCAACCGTGTCGTCATCAATTCGATGCGCTTCATGCTGGAGGCCGCCGGCATCGAGTCCGAAGGACCCGTCGGCGCACTCAAACTGCAAGGGCTCGCCGTTGCTTGGGCCAGGGTTTTGCAGGTTTGGTTTCGCGACGATGATCCCGGCCTCGCGTCGACCATGGCAACGCTCGACCGCGAACTCACTCGCGGGAGCGGATTTGTCGCACGCGCGGAGGATCTCAACCGACTCGTCTCGCCTTTGTTTTCGCTGGGCCGCTCTTTGTTCGAGCGCAGAAGGCCGCGCAGCACAGCGCGCGCGAGCCATTACGAGGACGAAAAGGAAGACCGGTCCGTCTCGTGAAGCTTACCGTTCCGGGCTTGGGCCCTCATGCCGCGACCACTCCCGCGGCGCGAGTTCAATGAGTGCCGGGCCTGCCGGGGTCGGCCGCCCCGTGTGTTTGGTAAGTTTCAGCCGGTCGACGGCCCAAAAGCGGAACGAGGGCGCAGCCAGCGCCAAACCAAGCAGATCCGAAACGAAACCTGGCAAAATCAACAACACCGCCCCGGCTCCAGCCAAAGTGCCATCGAGGACAGCCTCCCGCGACAAGACGCTGTTGTCTTTGCCTTTTGCCGCCATGACCTTGCGCAACCGCAGTGCGGCGGAAAGGCCGACGCGCCGCAAGGTGGCAAGCCCGGCAACGCTCGTGAGAATGCAAGCGACGATGGCACCCAAAAAGCCGATCCAATGAACGACGAGGGCGAAGGCCGCGAGTTCGGCGGCGAGCCACAGCGACAAATACAGCAGGAAGAGGACGGGCAGACGGACGAGGGGCTGGCGCATGAAAGTGCCGTTCGTTCCAAGGCGAAGCATTAAGGCCACCGTAAAGACTGGACTTCAGCTTTTTGCTCCCCAAATAGAATACATGATAAAAGCACAATCAAGGCCCCCTCGCTCACAGTTGAGGCATCAGCGATCCCGATGCAGGATTCATTTGATATGACGACGATCATTTTCGCGCTCCTTGCCGCTTTCGTGGTGTGGAAGCTGCGCTCGGTCCTCGGCACCCGCAGCGGTACCGAAAAGCCGCCGTTCAATCCGTTCGCGCGGCGGGCGCCGGGCAGCCTCGGACCGCGCCCCGGTGATCCCGCCCGCGATCCGGTTGATCGCGTGATCCCGCTGCCAGGAGCCGCCGAACCCACTCCGGTGCCCGCACCCGACAAGAGCAACCGGTGGAAACCCTATGCCGAGCCAGACTCGCCTGCCTGGGCGGGGCTCGATGCCATTACGGCGGCCGATCCATCTTTTGCGATCAAGCCTTTCGCCGATGGCGCCAAAGCCGCCTATGAAATGATCGTCACCGCATTCGCCGCCGGAAACCGGGAGGTGTTGCGCAATCTGCTCGCACCGGACGTGTTCGAGAGTTTCGCATCCGCCCTCGACGAGCGCGAAAAACGCGGGGAAAAGGTCACCACAACTTTTGTGTCGATCGACAAAGTGGCCGTCGAACAGGCAGCCCTGCAGGGCAATACCGCCGAGATCAAGATCCATTTCACGAGCCAAATGATCACCGCAACGCGCGATCAAGCAGAAAAAGTCGTTGATGGAAGTCCCGACCGGGTCGTCCAAGTGGACGATATATGGACGTTCGTTCGTGACACGAAGTCGCGCGATCCCAATTGGAAACTCGCCGCGACCGAATCGGCGGCTTGAGTCTCGCCGTCCTTCGAACAGATGGCGGGCACCGCGGGTTTTGCCGATGACCGCTGTTCCCGCCGCGCCGCCGCAGTTTGCAACTGGAGGGCGTGACTTAGATCTTATGCCGCGGTCTTTTGACGATCTGCCTGGTTTCAGTGCGGAGGATCATCTCGCGGCGTTCAAGGTTTTCGTGCGATCTTGTGAGGCCATCGCAGCGAAAGCCGCGCCGCTGCGAAAAGGGACAATCGCCTCCGCCGCGTTCGAAGCCATCGCCCATGCGGCGCTCCGGGAAGACGTCACCGATGCCGCGCAAGCGCGGCGGTTCTTTGAGACCCATTTCCGGCCCTTTGACATCTCGGTGAAGGGCCAGGTGCCCGGCAGCAACGGCTTCCTCACCGGCTATTACGAACCTCTCGTCGAGGGATCGTTGACCCGCAGCCGGGATTTTGCGGCGCCCATCCTCGCGCGCCCCGATAATCTCGAGTCTCTCAAGCTCTACCCTAGCCGTGCCGAGATCGAAGCCGGCTCAATTGGCAGCCACACGCGCCCGGTCGTGTGGCTGCGCGACTTCGTGGAAGTATTTCTGATTCAAGTGCAAGGCTCGGCGCGCATCCGTCTTATGGACGGCAGGGTTAAGCGGCTCGTTTATGCCGGGCGCAATGGCCTGCCCTATACCTCGATTGGCCGGAGTCTTATCGACAGCGGCGAAATCACGGAGGCGGATATGTCACTCGCCGCGCTCAAGCAGTGGATCCGCGCGCACGGCCAAAATCCAGGCGAGGCGGGCTTGACGCTGATGCATCGCAATCAATCTTATGTTTTCTTCGACCTCGACGCAGACACCGATCCGCAGCTTGGCCCCACTGGCGGGCAAGCGATCGGCCTCACCGCCTTGCGGTCGATCGCCATCGACCGCACGATCTGGCCCTATGGGTTACCGTTCTGGATCGACGCCGATCTTCCGTGGCACAGTGCCGCCATTTCTGCGTTCCGGCGCCTGATGATCGCGCAGGACACCGGCTCCGCAATCGTGGGGCCAGCCCGCGTGGATATTTTCTTTGGCTCGGGGGATGACGCCGGAGCACGGGCGGGCGATATTCGGCATGCGGGCGGCGTGACTGTTTTGCTGCCCGCCGTGGAGGGCCGGACCGGTGAATGAAAACCTCCCGCCATCCGGCAAGTCCCGGCTCCGGCGGCTGAGCGCGGAAGAGATCGAGCTTTGGCTCAACGTCACCAAGGGCGTCGCGCGACGGCCGGGAAGCCGCTTGCCGCAACCACCGAACGCGGCGGAGCCTCGTCCCCGCAACCTGGACAAAAAGCCGGAAATCGCCGCGGGAAAACCCATTGCGACGGTGACTGGACGAGCGTCCCCGCCACTGCCTCCGTCCCCTCCCACTTTGGCTCCGCTCGAACGGCGACTGCGGCAGAAGCTGGCGCGCGGCCGCGCCGCGCCGGAAGCCGCGATCGACCTGCACGGCATGCGCCGTCAAGAAGCGTTTCTCGCCTTGCGTCAGTTTTTGACGCACGCACAGATCGAGGGCGCCCGGCTCGTGCTGGTGGTCACCGGCAAAGGCGAGCGCGGCGCGCTGGGGGAAGGTGCGCCCGGTATTTTGCGGCAAAGTGTCCCGCATTGGCTGCGCGAGCCGGCCTATCATGCGATCGTCGTCGGCTTCGAGGAAGCCCAGCGCCCGCATGGTGGCGCCGGCGCGTTCTACGTCCGGCTTCGCCGCCGCGACCGCCCATCACGCGGGAACGCGCCGTGACCATCGCACCCCCGGACTGGCACAATCTGCAGGCGCCTTCGATCGATGACCTCGACCGCATGGCACAGACGGCCTTCATGGCGCTGCCAGTGGAATTCCGCCGCCTCTGCGAGGGTGTCGTAATCCGGGTCGAGGAATTTCCGGACGATGCGACTCTTGATGAACTGAATTGCGAGAGCGAGTTTGGACTTTTGGGGCTGTTTCGGGGCCGCGGCCGGGCCCAGTCCGAGGCCACCCCGATGACCGGGCAATTTCCCAACATGGTCTGGCTCTACCGGCGCCCGATCCTTGACTACTGGGCGGAACACGAGGAAACCCTCGGCGCCATCGTCAGCCATGTTCTGGTGCATGAAATCGGCCATCATTTTGGGCTTTCCGACGATGATATGCATGTGATTGAGCAGGCTGCGGGGTAGCGCACCGCCAACGCACCATTTAAAGGGTCAATCATGATCGAGGACGCGCTCGCTGCGGCGAGACAGATTCTGACGCCGCCATTCCGGGCCGTCCTTTGGAAGACGCTGGCGTTGACCCTGGCTTTGCTGGCTCTCGTATGGGCTGTGCTTCACAAATTGCTCGTCGCGGGGGCGCTTCCCGTGTCCTGGGCGCATTCCTGGACGGCGACCGCTCTGTCGCTGATCAGCGGCGCCGGGCTTTTCGCCGGTCTCGCGTTTCTGGTGACGCCGGTCTCGTTCATCGTCGCAGGCTATTTCTTCGACGAACTGGCGGAGGCTGTCGAACTCACCCTCGCGCCAGGCAAAGCGACTGGGCGTGCGATGGCGATCCATGAGGCGCTCTGGCTGTCGGTGAAATTTGCCGCGGTGGCGCTCGCCGTCAATGCCGCCGCGCTGCTGCTTTTGCTGGTTCCCGGCATCAACGCCGCGGCGTTTTTTGGCGCCAATGCTTATTTGTCGGGACGCGGCTATTTCGAGCTCGCGGCGGCGCGGCATGTGCCCTTCTCCGAGGTCCGGCGGCTGCGCAAAGCCAATGAGCTTCGGCTGTTCGGCGCCGGCCTCGTTGTCGCGGCACTGCTTGCCGTTCCGCTGCTCAACTTACTCACGCCGCTTTTCGCCACGGCCTTCTTCGTGCGAATCACGGACAAGATCCTGCAGCGGGACGGAAACGGGCGGCAGGTAGCATAGTCGCGTTGCCCGCTTAAACGGCACGGCTGCTGGCGAATTGCCCGGTTTTCCGGTAGCGGTAGAGGTAGGTTGGGACGAAGGTCTCGAAGGGTTCGGGCTGAATGCCAAGTCCCGCCAAAGTGCGCCCTTCCGCGATCGCTTGCGGCGAGACGACATTGTCGATGTGCAACAGTTCGACCTGATCCTTGGTTATGCGGAACATTTCAGGATAGAGGCCAAGCGACAGTTTCGTCAGGGCTTCGGTGACCACCGCGAGGAGTTTCGCGCGTTCAAATGACACTGGAACAAGCCGGCGCTGACGCTGCGTGACTTTTAGGACGAATTCATTGATACGCCGCAGCGTCGCGACTTCCGGGCCGCCCAACTCATAGACGGTCCCCGGCTTCGCCTTGCCCTCGAGCGCCAGCGCAACGGCTGTTGCAACATCCCCGGCGAAGACAGGCTGCAATTTGGTGTTTCCGCCGCCGATCAAGGGAAGCGCCGGCATCAAGCGGGCCATGGCGGCGAAACGGTTGAAGAATTGATCCTCCGGGCCAAACACGACCGAGGGCCGGGTGATGACCACACTGGGTAGAATTTGCCGCACCGCAGCCTCACCGAACGCCTTGGTTCGCGCATAGAGCGAAGCCCCCGCCGGATCGGCGCCGATGGCCGACATATGGACGAAAAGATCCAAGCCCGCGTCCTTCACCGCTTGGGCGACTGTTTGCGCGCCGAGGTGCTGAATCGCATCGAAATGCTGAGCGCCAGTTTGCTGCAAAATGCCGACGAGATTGACGGCGGCGGCGGCATCCCGCAGCGCATGGGTGACGGAGTCAGGATACCGCAAATTGGCCTGGACGGCGTGAATTTGGCCAACTTTGCCGAGCGGCTGCAAATGAAACGCGAGATCGGGGCGGCGCACCGCGACCCGCACCCGCCAGCCCCGCCGCGCCAGGGCGCGAACCACATGCCGGCCAATGAAGCCCGAACCGCCAAATACCGTCACGAGGCGGTTCGCCCCCAAAAAGTCATCGCTCATCGCCGCTGGTCTCCGGTGCAAGGCTTGCTGCCAGCGCCGTTTTAGAGTGCTTTTCCGTGCAAGGGAATCGCGGAATGCGCGGCGAATGCGCGCTTTGTATTGACAAAAGCTGGAAGCCGCCCCAATCAGGGCCGCATGCCCTGGTGGCGGAATTGGTAGACGCGCTGGTTTCAGGTACCAGTGGTGAAAGCCGTGGAGGTTCGAGTCCTCTCCTGGGCACCATATTTTTATATTAATTTATTTTATTCCATTGCACCTGCTAGCTAAGAATCCGCCTTCGTCTCTTACTTCCGGAATTGGCTCGATACGTGAACGGCGCCATGAGGTGAAGCGAAACCTCATCGGCGCGCCGCATCCCTCTATTTGGAGGTATCCGTCATCGGAACGGCCTCGAACCCTTCGAAGACGGGATGCCCGATGGTCAACGAAGGTCCGGTTCCGGCATTTTTATGAGCATCCCGGAACTGACCGGATTTCGTCCACGCGATAAAATCTTCCCGGCTGTTCCAGACGGAGTGTGAAATGAAAGGCGTATGCTCATCGGCAGCCTCGCCACGCAGCAGATGAAAGGCGGAAAAGCCGGTCATTTCGTGAAGCCTGCTGTCGCGCGAACGCCAAAGCTGCTCAAACGCCTCTTCTTCTCCTTTGCGGACCTTGAATCGATTCATTGCAATGAACATGGCGTTCTCTCACGGGTACGAAACAGCCCTACTAACAGGTAGCCGTGTTATATATCAGTAGAAGAGCGCTTGTTGGCAAAGTTTGATCCCCGCCAAAGCGGCTCGAAATTCGCATAATGGTTTGGGATGAGACGGCCGCCGCCCGCATAGTGCGTCATCAGCGGCAGGCGAGTCCATTCCGAGAAGGACGAAGGATGACGGCAATGAAAGCTGCAAAATTGGAACAGCCAGACGAAACAATGTTTTCCCATGTCAAGGAAGGCGATACGAAATTCGTCTCCGACGGTCTCCGCGATTTCTTCATTTACCGGGATCTCGGCATCGCCAAAGCCACGGGCGGCAAAGTCATCGCCCAGCTGGTCAGGGCGAACAAGCCGCCGGAGGCCGGCACCGGCTGGCATAGGCACATCGCCGACTTTCACATCGTCATCATGCTCAAGGGCTGGGCTCGTTTCATGTATGAAGACAAGCTAACCTTGGTCGAGGCGGGCGATTGCGTTCACCAACGCCCGGGAATTGTTCATTATCTGTTCGACTATTCGAAGGATATGGAATATTTGGAGGTCGCCGGGCCCGCCGACTTTGGCACGGTCGAAATGCGCGGCCCATGCGAAGTTCCTGCCGTGACACCCTGGACCTGACCTGGCGCGGCCGGCGTCATTGTCCGTTTAAGACGCTTCTGAAGTCAGAAGCGCCCTCACGAAAGCGAGCCGGAGACAAGCCCGATGCGGGAACTCAGCGCCGAAGGCCGCAAGATAGCCGATGACTTGGCCAGCCGCCATGGGGTCGGCAGCGATGCCGTGGCGGCTTTGCTCTATGCGCTTGAACTCGGCAATGGCACGCAGGCCCAGTTCAACCACCCCGATCTTGGCGGCATGGGTCAATGGTCGCAGGGCGGCATGATCATGGTCGGCGACATGTTCAATCAGGGCCTCAAGTACCGCGTTGATGCGCTCTGCAATGAGATTTCCACGCTCTTACGCAGTCAACCGCCATTTTCCTTGCAAAATGCAAGTTCCTCTCAAACGCAAAGCCAAGGTGGAGCTTATCCGGGCGTCAGCCTCTTCATTCAGGGATCTGGCCTTTCCTCGAACAATTGGTGGCCCGCCGAGCTTGGCAGCCCAGCCTCGACCGGCGCCCAGAACAATCTGAATTATGCCTGTTTCCCGGTCTCGCGCCGCCTGGCGATCCGGCAGGATGGCAAGGTGAGCGTTTATGATACCGGTGAACATCGGATCACCGGCTTCTCCCAGCAGCAAAGCGGCGACCAGTCGCTGACCTTCACCAGCCAGCTCGGGCTTGTCCGCGTCGCCGATTTACCCGCAGTCGTTGCTAATAGCCCCGATGTGCCCCAACCACCGCCAGCGCCTGCCAGCGCCCCCCCGCGGCCGCAGCCCTCATCGGTGCCGGCGACGCCTCCCCCACCAGCCCTAATCGTGGCTGCCTCACCAGTCCCAGCATCGGCCGCGACAGACGACATCTTAACGACAATCGAACGGCTTTCAGACCTGCGCCAGAAGAATATCCTCACCGAAGCGGAATTTGCGACGAAAAAGGCGGAGCTTTTGAGCCGTCTGTGATCGCTGCATAGTCTCATGGACTTAGGCTGCCGAGCGTGACATTTGGCTGACCCTGCGCTAACTCTTCATCAACGGATTGCGCATTGTTGCAGCGTTGCCGCGCAACGCCTGCTCTTTAATAAGGCAGCGTCCGCAGGGAGATGGTTCACTGGCAGCTTCCGTTTGCCGGCGAGCTTCGAATTCGGGCCAAGGAAAGGCAAAGACCATGACAAAAATCCCCGACGAATTTCGTGACTTAACAGCCAAAAGTGTCGAGGAGGCCCGTAAGGCCTTTGATACATTCATCCAGGCCGCTCACAAAGCGACCGCACAGGTGGAAGGCACTGCGAACGCCCTGCAATCCAGCGCCAAGGAGGCCAGTGTAAAAGCGCTCAGCTTCACCGAAGCGAATGTGAAAGCGGCGTTCGACCACGCCCAGAAGCTTATTCAGTCGAAGGATCCTCAGGAGATGCTTGCGCATCAGACCGAATTTGTGAAGAAACAGCTCGCCGCCATCGAGGCCCATGCGAAGGAACTGGGGGCTGCGGTCCTGAAGAAAGTAACGCCAGACAAGTAATTTTCCCGTGCAGGCCAGCTTCGCGGCGGTTTTGTAATTGAGAATCGTTACCTCGGTGCAGAGCCGCCATGGCTTGCGCGGGCACACCGGATTGCGGTCCGCGTCCAGCTTGGGGCTCTTGATACCTGATATATTCTCATATTTTTCGCTACCCTTGTAGACCCATGGCCCGGCTCTTGCCGCGCGCCTTCATTGGCCTTACCAATCCATGTTTCAATGTAAACCCAAAAAGTTGCCGGCATTTTGGGTGAACTTCGCGAAGAGGCCCGGTTGCCGCTGTTCGCGGGTCTAGCCCATGGAACGGGACAGATAGTCTTGTCGAGCCGTGAATATAGTTTGCGATTGGTGTTTGTGCTCATGGCGCTCGCGGCAGGGCTGTCTCCTGCTTGCGCGGTCGAATCGGTGCGTGTGCCGCTCGAGTCGCAAGCCATCGATCTGACCAAGGCTTTCGAAACCTATCACTCCGAGAGCGACCGCCTGCTCGTCTCGACGGCACCCGGCTCCGACGGCATCGTCCGCCGTATCGAGGTGCGGGCCAAGGACGAAGGGACGCGCCCGGACTGGATCGTCTTCGCGCTGACCAACGATACCAGCGAACAGATCGAGAGACTCCTGGTCGCACCGCATTTCCGGCTAGTCGGCTCTGGGGTGATCTGGCCTGACCTTGGCGCGTCGCGGATTTCGGCGATTACCGCGAGTCAGGGGTTTCCGATTGAACGCGACGAAAGCGCCGACGCCGACGTTTTCCGCCTCACGCTCGATCCCGGGACAACGGTGACCTATGTCGCCGAATTGCGCACCCCGAACCTCCCCCAGTTGTCTCTTTGGGAACCGGACGCCTACAAAGACAAAATGACCAGCCTTGCCCTTTACAAGGGCATTGTGATCGGCGTTGCCGGACTCCTCGCACTTTTTCTGACCATTGTCTTCGTCGTCAAGGGTGCCGTGATTTTTCCCGCCGCCGCCGCGCTCGCCTGGACGGTGTTGGCGTATGTCTGCATCGATTTTGGATTTTGGAGCCGGATTTTCGGCACCGGAAGCCAATCCGACCGCGTCTGGCGCGCCTGCATCGAAACGACGCTGTCGGCAACTCTGCTGGTTTTTCTGTTTGCCTATTTGAAGCTCAATCGCTGGCACGTAAGGGCTTCCAATGTGGCAGTGGCCTGGCTGATCTTTCTCGCCGCCCTCGCTGGGTTGGCCATATATGACGCGCCGGTTGCGGCAGGCGTTGCGCGGATTTCGCTGGCGACCATCGCTGGCGCTGGGTTTATCCTGGTGATCTATCTCGCGACGCATGGCTACGACCGCGCCATCATGCTTATTCCGGCTTGGTTTCTGCTGCTGATGTGGGTCATCGGCGCGGCCTTTACGGTCACCGGAACATTGACCAATGATCTTGTCTCGCCCGCCTTGATCGGTGGTCTCGTCCTGATTGTCATGCTGATTGGTTTCACCATCATGCAGAATGCTTTCGCCGGCAGCGCGCTTGGCGGTGCCGGCGTTTCCGACTCCGAGCGCAAGGCCCTCGCCCTGACTGGAAGCGGCGATATCATTTTCGATTGGGACGTCACGGCCGACCAGGTCCATGTCAGTCCGGAGCTGGAAGCGCAATTGGGCCTCCCCCGCGGCGCCCTCGAAGGCCCCGCCTCGTCTTGGCTGCACGTCGTTCATGCGAGCGAGCGGGACCGTTTCCGCGCCTGCCTCGACACGATCCTTGAGCAGAGGCGCGGCAGGATCAACCAGGAATTCCGTCTGCGTGGCGCCGGCGCCGACCATTACTGGTTCCGCATGAAGGCCCGTCCGGTCGCCGGACCTGACGGCGATGTGGTCCGCCTCGTCGGCACGCTGAGTGACATTACCGAGTCGAAGATTGCCGAGGAGCGGCTTCTGCATGACGCGGTGCATGACAATCTCACCGGCTTACCGAACCGGGAACTTTTTTTCGATCGCGTCGGCGCCGCCCTGACACTTGCTCAAACCGACAACAATTTGCGCCCCGCCATCCTCAGCATCGACATCGATCGCTTCAAGCAAATCAACGAGGAGTCGGGACTTTCGTCCGCCGATTCGATTCTTCTGACCGTCGCGAGGCGGCTGTCGCGTGTCCTGAAACCGCAGGATACGCTGGCGAGGCTCTCCGCCGATCAATTCGCCGTGCTGATCGTTTCCGAAATCGAGACCAGCGAGATCAGTGCCCTCGCCAATCTTGTGCGGCGCGTCGTTTCCACTCCAGTGATGTTCAGCGACAAGGAAATCCCGCTCACCGCGTCGATCGGCCTCGCGCTCTACGACCCCCAGTTGCACGCGACGCGGGAAGACATGCTGAAGGATGCCGAAATCGCCATGCGGCATGGCAAGCGCATGGGCGGTGATCGTATCGAAGTGTTCCGGCCGACGATGCGCTCCTTGCGCTCGGATCGCTTCGGCCTCGAGGCGGACCTTGGCAAAGCGCTGGACCGCGGCGAGATCAAAGTGCTCTTTCAGCCGATCGTCCGGCTCGAGGACCGCACCGTCGCGGGCTTCGAAGCCTTGCTGCGATGGGATCATCCGCGCCACGGGCGGCTCAGCCCCGCCGAGTTTGTTCCGCTTGCCGAGGACACCGGGATCATCATCGACATCGGCCTTTTCGTGCTGGAACGAACCGCGCATGAACTTGCCGCCTGGCAACGCGCGCTCGACGTCGATCCGCCGATTTTCGCCAGCGTCAATATCTCCTCTCGCCAATTGCTTCGCCACGATCTCCTGCACGACGTCAAGGGCGTGCTGAGCCGCTCCAATGTGATCCCCGGCACATTGAAGCTCGAATTGACGGAAAGCCTCGTCATGGAGAATCCCGAATACGCCGCGCAAATGCTGACCCGTATCCGCGAGCTTGGGGCCGGTCTCTCGCTCGACGATTTCGGGACCGGCTATTCATCCCTTTCTTATTTGCAACGGTTTCCATTCGACACGATCAAGATCGACCAATCCTTCGTGCATCAGAATGGCAATGGCGCCCGCCCCGTGATCCTGCGCTCGATCGTATCGCTCGCCCATGATCTCGGCATGGAGGTCGTCGCGGAAGGCGCGGAAACCGAATCCGACGCCATCGAGCTTTATCAACTCGGCTGTGAGTATGCGCAAGGCTATGCCTTCGGCCATCCGATCAGCGCCATCGAAGCGCGCAAGCTTGTCGGGGCCGCGACCGCCGCCGCTTAGTCAATCCCGCGGAACCCGTCCGGCCTTCTTATTGTCCACTACAGCCCTTGATCCCGCGCATGGACAGGACGCAACTCCTGCAAGGTTCCCGGCAGAATCCGGCCAAGGAACGCCGCGACTGCATCCCCATACCGATGGAACACCAAGCCGGCGCCGATCACCAGGAGTCCAATGCCCGACAAGGCAAACGGAAAGAGAAACGAATCCTTGAAGACATCCTCCGCCAGATATCCGAGATAAAGGCTTATGCCGAAGGCTCCGAACACCGCATAAGCCCGGCGCATCAAGAACAGCGAAAGAAACACCAGACCGACGTTGATCAGGCAATAAATGGCCTTGCCGATGTCGCTGCCACTGTTCTGCGCGGTCAAGCCGCCCCAGAAGGCCATCAGGCCAAAAAGATGGAGCCAATAGGCGAAGTCCCCGCCCCGCCAGCGACGGAGATCGACGAGCCAGGCGATGGCGAGAACAAGAAAACCGAACATAACGCTGACGTTGGCGCGCTGTTCATAGGTGAACTCCTCGCTGTGCAAGAGCCATGGCGTCAGATCCATCGACATGAACCACAGCGCGAAGGCGGCGGGCATGACCAGGAACGGGAACGGAAAAAACGCGAGCGCGACGAGCGCGGCAAGGACGGTACCAATCTCCATGGGAAGCCAGCTCGCCCGAACCCAGACGTAAAAATCATGATAGGACTGAGTCTCGCTCGGATCATTGCCGGTCGCGGCCTGAATGCCATAGATGAACAGCGGAACCATGCCGACCGCGCAGGTGGCGAGAAGACCGCCGGGCGTTCGCAACCCGCGCCAGCGCCATAGGTAAGCTCCCGCCACGGCAAAACCGATCGCATAAACAACCGAGGTCGCAATCAAAGCCTTCGGTCCCCAGGCACTGAAGGCTTGCGTGGTGAATAGACTCATCGCGCCAAGCACGATCAGCGCGCCCATATACCAGAGCACATTGACGAAATCGAAGCGTGGCGCCTGCTCGGCAGGACGGCCGGAAGCGATTCTTCGTTCGGCAAGAAAACGCGTCAAATGTTCGTAGGTCGAAGCGTCGATGATCCCGGCGTCGAAAGCAGCCCGCAGATCATTGTCCTTGAAATTTGAAGCCGCCATGAGATTTTCCCGGAGAAGACGAACGCGGAGATATTCAGCGCAATATAAAACACGAGGCAATCGGAGATACTGTGTCCTCTTGCACATCCAACGAGATTTTCGATGGCGCCTGTCATCGCGGCGGCACGGTACTGTTACGCTTATGACATCCGCAATAGCTAAGCCCTCCCTCGCGGTCAACGAATGGGAGATCACTATGGCGGGAATATTGTTAAGCCGAAATCGCTGGAGGTATAGGGCGGCCCGCGGTCTTGTTGCGGGTGGGTTGAGCGCTGTGCTGGCCTGCGGCCCCGCTTGGGCCGAATCGGCGGCAAGCAAGAGCAAGGGTTCGAAGACCGCCTCCCCCATCAAGCATCTGATCGTGGTGATCGGTGAGAATCGCACCTTCGACAATCTTTATGCCACCTATGTGCCGAAACGCGGCCAGCACGTTTGGAACCTGCTGTCGCAGGGCATTGTCAACGCGAATGGCACGCCAGGGCCCAACTGGGCTCTGGCCCGGCAATTCAAGATCGAGACCATCAATCCGGTTTCCTATTTCATCAGCACGAACACGCTGATCAATCCCAACAAAACCCCTTACTCGTTTCTAACGACTCCGGAAGCTGGTGGCGCGCCGCCGCAAACCGAGACATTCACGCAATTCCAGAATGATCCGGTCAATTCGGCAACGCCCTTCGACCCAAAAACTTTTTCACCCAGTGTGCTGGCCCAATTTACCCAAGGGATCGAGCAGAATGATCTGCATCTCCTCACGACGGGCGCCACCGGCCTAAAAAATTGCCAGCTCGACCCGGCAAAGCCGCCGTTCGCCTGCGCAGAGCCGGACACGCGCATCCCCAACTATGCTGGCTTGACCAATACGTCGTTCGAATTGAGCGGCCCCAATCTGCCCTATGACAGCTATACGGGCGACATGGTGCATCGCCTCTTTCATATGTGGCAGCAGTCGGATTGTGACGTTGCCAACGCGACCAAGACCAATCCCGCCGGTTGCAAGAGCGATCTATATCCCTATGTCGGCACCGCACGCGACGATTCCGGCGGCAATGCGCTGGGCTTCTATAATGTTCAGAAGGGGCAGGCGCCATTGTTCAAATGGCTAGCCGACAATTACACCATCGGTGACAATTACCATCAGCCGGACATGGGCGGCACGGGCGTGCAGCACACCATGCTGGGCACCGCCGATAATATCTACTGGGAGCAGTCCGGCAGCCTGCCCGCGCAGCCGCCAGCGAAACGTATCGCCGATCCGACGCCCAAAAGCGCCACCAATGTCGCGTTCGTGAACGACGAACGCTGGACCAAATGCGGCGATCCGGCGGCACCCGGCATCAAGCCGATTATGGATTATTTGAAATCTCTGCCGTGGCGGCCGGACTTGACAGCATCAAATTGCGATCCGGATCGCTACTATGTGATCAACAATACGCGGCCAGGCTATCTCTCGAACGGCGACATCAACACCGCGGGACTCACGGCGGGTACGGTGGCGCCGCCGTCGACGGTGCGGACGATCGGCGACGCCCTCAACGAAAAAAATATCGACTGGGCGTTTTTTGGCGGCGGCTACAATGCGGCGGCGCGCTTCGACAGCGGCTCGACCAATCCAATCGACATCATGATCGGCACCGGTGGCGATTGGTACTGCGATATCTGCAATCCATTCCAATATGCGAAGTCGATCATGGGCGATCCGGCGCAGCGCAAGGCACATATCAAGGACGTGATCGACTTCTTCGGCGATCTCGATCACGGCCAGCTGCGCCCGGTTTCCTATGTCAAACCGGACAGCTTTGAGGACGGCCATCCCGGCTACTCAAAACCCGATCTGTTCGAAGCGATGATCAAGAAGATTCTCGACGGTCTCCACGCGCATCCGAAGCTGTTCGCCGACACTGCGGTCGTGATCACTTTCGATGAGGGCGGCGGCTATTGGGACTCGGGCTTCATCCAGCCGATCGATTTCTTCGGCGACGGGCCGCGCATTCCATTGGTCGTCGTGTCACCCTTCTCGCGGGGCGGCCGCGTGGTGCACACCTATGAGGATCACGCGTCGGTCGTGAAATTCATCGAACGCAATTGGGGTCTTGCTCCCCTCACCGGTCGCAGCCGCGACAATCTGCCAAATCCTCTCGCGACTTCGGACAATCCCTACGTGCCGACCAACATGCCCGCGATTGGCGACTTGTTCGATATGTTCCAATTCGGAGATGAGCAGACCCGTTAGGTCTGCGCGGAAGCTTCCAAATGGCGCCGATCCGGGAGGGTCGGCGCCAGCTCCACTTTATTTCAATCCGAGCTTGTCGAGTGGCGGCCCAGGAAAGCTGGCACAAGCAGGCGCGCCGGCAGAAGTCCCAATCAGTTCCCGCACGGCCCGCACCGCCTGATCGATCGCCGAATGCGCATAGGCATAGGCGCCAGCATCGGAATTAGCGATCGCGATCTTGCCCCAGCCTCGCCGCGATGTCTCGATCGGCAACGCGCCCGCCGGCCAGTAAGAATCCCACGGCCGCATATATTCATACGCGTAGCCATGCGACCAACGGTTGATCGCGATGGCCTCGATATCGCGGGCCGGATCGAAGCCGCCGGACCCAAGCGCCCGCGCCAAAAGATCGCGGATCTGAACCTCCGCCTCGGCGAAGGTCAGCGCGGTGAGCGCGTGGCGGCCTGCCCGGCTCTGTTCACGGGCCGGCTGACCCTTCTCGCCCAGCACGGTTTTGGCAAGGTGAAGCAGGACAGGCTCATCCGGGCGGTCCGCGAAGCGGTAGCCGCCAATGCTGACCGGATAGTCAAGATGGCATTCTTCCCACCAGCCGCCCGCCACGGTGAAGCGGTTGACGCCGAGCTTCGCCAGCGGCTCCCAGGACCGCAGCAGCACATTGGCATACATCAAAGGAACCTTGTGCTGGTCGTTGAGCGCCTCGATTTGCGCGGCCGGAAGCTCGTTGGCGAGGAGTGGGATCGCCCGGTGCCAACACGCAAGGATCGCACGGCCGGCGCTCACTTTGCGCAGCCTTCCCCCAGCGGCGTAACAAGCCTCCACGCTGTCACCAGTATGGCCAATCCTAACGCAAGGCGCGTTGAGACGGATGCGGATGTTGTTTTCCGGACGGTCGAGACGGCCATAATCCGTCTCGGCCAGGACCAGATCTTCGATCGTGGCCCCCGGCACCGCCTCCGGAATCAGCTTGCGAACCAGCGCCCGGGCCAGCGAGGCATTGCCGTCTGGAAAGTGATAAATATAAGAATCGGGATTCTTCTGGTTCAGCCGCCCGCTCGGGCTCAACGCCGCATCGACGGCATCGCCCAGATCCATGGCGTCGAAGCCGGGGTTTCCAATGGCCCGCGCATCGAGACACGACACGGCATCGATACCGGCGCCGAAATAGCCCTTGGTCGTGTCTTCGAAATAGGCCGCGACCTGCGGATGCAGACCCAAGGTCTTCAAAAGAAAGGCTTCGTAGGTCGTCTCCGATAGGAGGGCTAGCTTCTCCCTCCGGCTTTTGCCTGGAAACGGATCAACTGGCGAATCGATGAGCGCGATCAAATCGCTTTTTGCTTTCCCATCGAGCGGGCTGCGCATAACCCATTCGGCCGCGCTGCCTTCTGTGCGGACCAAGGCATCGGTGCCAAAGTTTTCGCGGGCAAAGAAGGCGGCCTCGCCAAGGCCGCGGTCCTTGGCCCAGCTCTGATCGAACCACGTCTCGAATTTGGCAAGGTCGATTCCAACATCCGCGATCAGCTGCGCGACGGCTGGCGAGAAGTAAGTTGGCGATTGCAGAGATTCGGAGCCGCCAAAGCCGACGAGCCGGCGGCCATTCGCGGCTGTGAATTCATTGCGCCTCGCGTGGCCGCCAAAATCTTCGGAATTGTCCAAAATCAAGATGCGCGATCCCGCGCCCGCCTGCTGCTGAAAAAGGAAAGCCGCTGCAAGACCGCTGATCCCTGCCCCCACAACAATCAAGTCGTAATGTTCGCCGGTCGCCTCAGGGGCGCCAGCCTTGTCCCAAAAACTCTTGTCGCGGAGCGCATGCATCACCGCGAAATTATGATCGGTCTGCCCTTGAAATTCTCCCCCGGGACGAGCGCCCGCGGCGAGGGAAAAACCCGCGAGGGACGCTCCCGCGCTGACCGCGACGCCGTTGATGAAATCCCGCCGGCTGATTGGCCGGAGCATGCCCAAAGCCCGCTCATAGCCGGACGCCGCCATGCTAGGAACGCCAGCCTAACGGGGAAAAGGAATCTATCATTCCTATCGTTTAGATTGACTTCGAGCCTTAGCCAAGCCTGATCGTGCCTCGATCTCCATTTCTCAGGCGCGATGATGTCCCTGTTTTTGGCCCATGCGGCTCAATTTCGCGCATCCCTTTTCCCGACGTGATGGCTTTCTTCCAAGTAAATACGGCTTTCCTCCTCTGCCCAAGTCAGTGTGCGATGATCAAACCCGGCTTCGATCATCGGCTTTATCACCGAGAAATAAGGGGAAATGTCGAAATCATGTGGAGTGAAAAGCCTATGGTTGCGGATATGAAAAATTTCCGTCCGGGCGTATTCACTTTGAAGTTTGGCGAGTTTGTCCCCTGCGGTTTCTATCTGCGGAAGGATCGGATATCGGATTGAGTGAAAAGCCTGGGCAATTAACGTCGAGCAGATGGCACGCGTCGGCGACCCAGCTCCAAGTGCGATCATCCGCCGCCGGAATCGCACCGGCACCGGCGGTGTGGGAAGCAAGTAGCGAACAAGATCGACAATGTTTTTCAAGTCGTAGATGAACCCAATCCGCTCAACAGCGAAGCTGATGACGGCTTCTATATCTTCGCTGGCTAGCCCCACAGGACGGCAAATCCGGCTATGCGATAGCCCGTATTTCGACAGCGGTGAAGAAATAACCCCTTCTTCGAGTTCGGCTTCAACGAGGACATGCGGCTCACCGTCCGGCTCGTGGCGATCGATGATCCGGCCAACGTAAAGCGCAGCGTGAGACCAAGTCGATTGGGTGAGATATCTGATCGCCGACGATATTCGCGAGTCGCCTTCAACGAGAAGAATGTCCCCTGGATGTAGGACTTGGGCAAGACATTGGGGGTCGCAGGTTACGATGGGGCGGTAGCTCTTGATTGGCGCAGACAGAAAGTGAGCGAGCCTGCGACTGACGGTATCAAGAATTCGGTTCACATTCCTACTCCACCGAACGAGAGATCACCGCCAGCTTCGCTAGACGCGTTAGTCCGGCGCTATGGTAATTCGTCCCGTCATGTCCGGATGAAAGCGGCAATAATAGTCAACGATACCCGCCTTCGTCAGCACCAAGCTCGCGGAATTGTCCGGCTCGATCATCACATCAAAGCCGCCGCGCACGGTTGCCGTATGCGCGACGATGTCCTTGTTCCTCCACACGACGGTGTCGCCAACCTTTGCTATAATTTCCACCGGCGAAAAGATCAGCCTGTCGATTGTAACTTGGATCGTTAAGGCGTGCGCCGGGACGGAAGTCATGCCCAATATGATTGCCGCAAATCCGGCAAGAACCCGTCCCGGCAGCATAGGAAGCTCCTTGCGTCTTACTTTAGCGCGGCTTCAACGGTTTCGGCGTGCTTTTCGTGCCCTTGGAAGATTTTAAGGCCGGTCTGCAGCAGACTCTTAAGTTCGGGATTGCTGGCGTCCGGAATAAGTGTCGTCGCAAGGGCACCATTGACCGTTTTATGATACGCAACCTCATTCGCGACATAGGCCTTATCGAAATCGGCGCCATTGAGCTTTGACAGCTCCACCCGTTTGTCCGCCGCTTGCTTGGTCAAGGCACGGCTGGTGTCATTGTCTTCCGGTGTGACCTTGAGTTTCGCAACGAGTTCGAGCGCTTGCTTGTTCACGGCCTCATGATCGCGCACCATATCCTCGGCGAAGGCCCGCACGTCTTTGTTGGTGGATTTCGATATGGCGTTCTTGGCGGCCTCGATATCGAGTTTTCCGGCCGTGTAAGCAATGTGGGCGATCTGTGGATCGGTTGGCTTGGCCGCACCTTGTGCGAGGGCCATGCCGCTTAGCAAACAAGTCGCGGCAATCGCCGCGCTCAATCGGACTTGCATGACATGCTCCTAACTTCTGCCAGGGGACGCTCAAAACGTCCGGGCTTTTTGTGTTGCCCCTGTTAGATGATTGGTGGGCAGAAAAGTTCCCGGAAAGGCATTATGGCTTTGGCTGGGTAATAATGGTTCTCCGAGACGATTTGGCTTGACCACAAGTCCGGCAAAGCCTCAAACCGCCATGCTGAGGAATTCCTGGCGCGTCAGCGGATTGTCGCGGAAGCAGCCCAACATGCAGCTGGTGACCAGATCTGAATCGGGTTTATGCACACCACGCGTCGTCATGCAGTGATGCGAGGCCTTGATGGTGACCGCAACGCCTTGAGGTTTAAGGACATCACTGATCGAGTTGGCGATTTGCGCCGTCATCTTTTCCTGGATTTGCAGACGCTTGGCATAAACCTCAACGACGCGGGCGAGCTTGCTGATCCCAACCACACGACCGTTTGGGACATAAGCTACCCAAGCGTGGCCGATGATGGGCGCCATGTGGTGCTCACAATGACTTTCGAAGCGGATGCCGCGCAGCACGATCATTTCGTCATAACCTTCGATTTCCTCGAAAGTTTTTTGCAGAAATGCGACTGGGTCCTGGGCATAGCCGGCATAAAACTCTTCGAACGCGCGGGCCATGCGGGCGGGAGTCTCGATCAAACCTTCCCGTTCTGGATCGTCGCCGGTCCAGCGAATAATAGTTCGAAACGCAGCTTCGACATCAGCCCGGTTAGGCCGGTCGATCCCAGCCTGCAGGGGTCTGATCCCTTCCAGCGCATGCACATTTGAACTCATTGAGTTGCTCTCCTCTCGCAGGGCGCCGGAGCGGCACGAGGGCTGCTGATAAGCCGGCCCCGTTCGACGAATGGCGCGTTGAAATGGTCCTGGAAATTATCACAGAAGTAGGAGGCGCTGCAGCACGGCATTGGTCATGCGCTCGCAACGCTTGCCGGCAAATGGGAATGCGTCCATCAGAACGGGACCGATTTGCTTGTCGAGTTCCTCGCGCACGAGTTTGCGCGCGCGATGCAGCCGGGTCTTCACCGTGTCCGGCGGGAGATCGAGGAGATTCGCGGTTTCCTCGACGCTCATGCCTTCGATGACCCGCGTCATGAAGACGATTCGAAAGATCTCGGGCAAATTGTCGGTTGCCCGCTCGACAAGCTGCAGAATTTCCCGTTGCGCCATCGTTCGTTCCGGATCCCCGCTTGTTCCCATTTGAGGGAATTTGATGATCTCAGCCTGGCTGCGTGGCGCTTCAAAAATTTCGAGGCCTACGACCGGACGTTGGCGCCGCAGCCGCCCCAACGCTTCGTTCATGGTGATTCGGGAAAGCCATGTCGCCAGACTTGCATCACCGCGAAAGCTGCCAAGATGGGCAAACGCTTTGACATAGGCTTCCTGGACGGCGTCTTCGGCTTCGCTTTCGTTGCGCAAAATACCGCGCGCGATCCGGTACAGGCGGCGGTTATACCGCTCCATAATGGTGCGGAATGCCGCGTCGTCACGGCCAAGAGCCCGCCGGACGAGTTCGGCATCGCCGGAAGGGGAGGCGATATTTGGCGCGGGCACTGGTCTCATAGTGGTTCCTTTCAACCGGTTAGATGCGGCGGCAGGCGAAAGGTTCCCCGACGCGCCCGTGATTGCGGCCGGCCATGGCCTATCGGACCGATCCGCTCAGAGATCGTACATGCTTCAAGTCGATTTACGTGGGGGAGACTTGCGTTTTTTGATGCTCCAATCGTACCAAATCGTTTCACGTGAAACATTTTGGTACGATTGCTCAGCTGGTCGATCGCCGCCAGCGGCCGAGCATCGTGATCGCAAACACAAGCGCCGCCCCGATTGGGCCGTCCCAGGTGTCATAGTCTGGCCAGCGCGGGCGGAGCCAGCTGGCGAGCATGGGATCGGTGGTCAGAAGATCCCCGGCAATCCAGCCAAGCAGTGCCGCACCCGCCCAGACAAGCAGCGGAAACCGGTTCAGCAGCGCAAGCACGAGCGCGGACCCGAAGATGATTAATGGAATCGAGAGAGCGAGACCGAACAGGATCAAAAGCTTCGAGCCCTTCGCCGCGGCGGCGATCGCCATCATATTGTCGAGCGACATGATGGCGTCCGCCACGACAATGATTCGGATGGCGGACCACAAGGACGCCGCTTCTCGCACCGGCTTTTTTTGTGGCTCGTCCTCGCTCGCCAGTTGGATGGCGATCCAAAAGAGCAAAATCCCGCCGACGATCTTCACGAATGGAAGGCCGAGCAATTCAACGACCAAAAGTGTAAAGATGACGCGCAACGCGATCGCAACGCCGGACCCGAGCGTGATCCCCAGCATGCGTTGCCGTTTGGGCAGCGACCGGCAGGCCAGCGCGATCACAACGGCATTATCGCCCGAGAGGAGAAGATCGATCCAGATAATCTCGAGCAGCGGTAGCCACGCGGCCGGCAAGGCAAGGTCCATGGTGTGGAGCTAGGTCATCGATCGCGCGAGGTCAAGCGCCGAGCTCACGCGTGGCCGCTTCACAAAATCGTGGTGCAAAAGATGCGGGCGGAGATTTCGGGCGGTGACGAGAATCGCGATCAGGGCGGCGCGGGTCAGACCGGCGAGATGTGCGCAACGGTCTCGTGACGTCTTTTTTGGCCGGTCAAGGCGTGCGAGCCGCGGCACATGGAAGAATCCGATCGCGCGGGCCTGTGAGCGCGACAGCGACAGATAAAGCACCTCGTTACAGACATAATCGCCAGCATTGACCGACAAACGGGCATGAAAGCTGGCCCGGCGCAGCGCGGCTTCGATTTGGCAGGCCGGAAAAGTGGCGCGCTTGGAATGAACTGCACCGGCAACGATGACCTGGCATGACGCACGGGCGCCAGACGTGTCGGAGTGAAGCAGGCTCACACGGTTCAGCGCCCGCGTCTCAACGCTGAGGTATTTCCGGCGCGCGGCCAGACCGAAATGCAATATAGCGTCAGGATGAAGCGACCTCTCGAGGTCTTCGAGTTGTTGCGCGGCTCCCGCAAAATGAACTGGCAGGAGCGCAACGTCGAGCGCGATGCCGAGGCGCGCTAGCCTTGCTTTATGATTTACGAGCGCGCGGATGAGCCGCGCCGTCGGGTTGTCGCGAGCCCCCGGAAAGCCGCCGAAACCGGTCACGAGAATGCGCAATGGCCAAGCTTTCACAGGCACCCCAGGTTTCATCGGTTTCCCCCGCAACGGTCGCATTACCGACATTTTTGGCGGCGACAAGGGGGGTGCCTGGAAAGCCGCATGTACGATGCCCACCTTGTCCTTGAGAGCAAGGGTCGCCGCATCCTTTAAAATCGTGGTGTCCCCAGTATTTAGGAACAAACTTGAACCCAAGCGCGACGTCACGAGAAAACATGCCTCGCATTTGCCGGCGTCACCTGTCCCCGGAGCGGCCGCATTTCGTGCGGCTGTTCTGTTGCATGGTCGCGGGTGGTGCCATGATCCTTGTCGCTGGCTGCGCGTCGATGGGCCTATCAGGGGTCAGCGAGCCCGCGGCGGAGCCACACTCGGTCGCGATGTTTGTCGCCTCAACCCGCAAGGGCGAACACGGTGCCTCGAACGAAACCGCCGTCGAAGGCGGCGCGCGGTTTTCCTTGCAGCAGATCGGCGTTCCGCCGGATCATACACCAGGCAAGGTGGAGCGGCCTTCGTTCGGATCGGAAGATCCGCAAAAACACTTCGTCGCCGTCAGCCGCCGGGTGCTCGATGAAAACGAGTTTTTCAGCGAACTCGCCAGCCATATTTCCGGGCGCATCGGCTCGAATCGCGATGTTCTTATCTATGTCCATGGCTTCAACACGAGCTATGATGAAGCGCGTTTCCGTCTCGCTCAGATTGCCGCTGATGGGCGTTTCGGCGGCGTCGTTATCCTTTACACCTGGCCAGCGGCAGGAAGTCTTCTCGATTACGGTGCCGCCAAGGAGAATGCGACCACCTCCCGCGACGCCTTGACCAAGCTTATTCACCGGGTTGCCGAATTACCTGACGTTGGCCGCGTCCATGTTCTGGCGCATTCCATGGGCGCCTGGCTCGCCATGGAAGCCTTGCGGGAAAATGCGATTTCCGGAAGCCCAGACCTTAACGGCAAGCTCGGCGACGTCATGCTTGCCGCGCCTGACATTGACTTGAATGTCTTCCGGCAGCAATTGGCGCGGCTTGATGCCTCGCATGTCTCGGTTCTCGTCGCATCCAACGATCGGGCGCTCTCCATTGCTCGGACACTTGCCGGAGACAGGCCGCGCCTGGGCGGACTCGATCTCAACAACCCCACTGACCGGGCGGCGCTCGACGAACTTGGGGTTAAGGCCTATGATTTGTCGGCCGAGGCGACAGGCCTGATCAAACATGGAACCTTCGCTGACGCTCCGCAGGCGGTACGGACGATCGCGTCGCAAATTACGTCGTCACGGCCGCAGGACGCCAACACTCAGGCCGTGCTGGGTGACAGACCCGTCGATTCAAAAATTGTCACCACGCCCCTCGCCCCATTGACTGGGGCACCCGCCGCCGCCCCGCCGCAATAATGGCCGCGCTGGCTAAGCTTTTCCGCAGTTTGATTGCAGGCGAAGATAGGGAACTTTTGCTTGGACTACGCGTTTAATAGTGTGAACTCTTTGCCGGGGCTTGGCTGTGAGACCCGGGCTATGCTCAATTTGGTGAGTTCCGGCGCCTGCGTGGCCATCTTTATTAAATCAGAAATCACAGTTCTGTTGATGGTATGCGGAACGAAGAATTTAAGAATTTCTTTAATTTAAAATATTGTTTTCAAAGAATCCGTCTGTAAAGGAATTATATTTCCTATTTTTTTCCCTTGCTCTCAATTATCTGGGCTGGGTTGAGAAAAATATACTGATCGTATATTGTCAACAAATCGATTCGTGAACAGCTATTCACAAGGATTTGAATCTCTTCACGAGGAGATGATGTGCTTTTAAACTCAAACGGTGAGAGTTATTGCAAAGCAGCATGAATATCTTTGTTGACGTCATGCCAGTGTTAGATTTATCATTTATGTTGTCAGTAATAGTAATCTGTGGAGCTTGAGGTTAACCTTTTACGAAAGGGTATCGCCGCCGCTTATTCGTATTCAACGTCGTAGGCCCGCGAAGCGAGGGAGTTGTTATGTGTTTGATCGCTGAAATCATCCATACGTGTTCGCACGAAAAGGTCGCCCAGGCAGCCGTTGCATCTTTGGGGTCCGAATTCGCGGGCAGGGTCGGTGTCACCGCCGAAACGTTTGGATTGTCGGTCGGCGCATTTGCGGCTCGCGCGGTTCGTGAATTCGAAAAGAGCGTCGGCGAACAGGAAAAAAAGGCCCTTCGCGCGATCATGGACCGCACGGATCAGCCGATCCTGACAGGACTTCAGGCGATTTTGCAGCCGATCGTAGATGTTGACGATCCTGCCTCGGAGTTACAGGCGCTCATAAATCCGGAGGAAAGCCGCGCGGGTCAAAAACTAGCTTCGGCGGAAATCTGGCCGAAAAGACCGAAGTCTGTCGATTTTTCGTTCGGTTGAGCAGCATACAACCATCTGGGATCAAGGGCTTCAATTTGCCGCCAGGCGCGCCCAGGGTCTCGTACGCTCAGGAATTTCTGGTCCGAGCGCGGGTTGATAGAAAGTCTTGATACGGGGCCTGCGGCCCGTTTCCAGCAATTGGATCGTCACCGCATCTTCAATCTCGAAACTGTCGAAGCCGCAGCGGGCAAGCAATTGCAACTGGTCGAACAATATCTCGCCGCGCGCCCGTAGCTCGCCCTGATATTTATAGGCGCCGCGGAGCTGACGGGCGAGCGAATAGCCGCGTCCGTCCGTGAATTTGGGAAACGCAACCACGATCAACGCGAACCGCGAAAAATCAGGCGCTATCGCCTGCAAATCGTGCCCCGGTTTTAAAACCTCCCCCGGTTCAAGGAGCAGGCCTAGCGGACGATCATGAAGCACCCACGCACGGATTGCCAGCCATTGCGGCAGCGTCAGAATGATTTTACCGTCCGGCGGCAGTTCTTCTGCTTGCGTGAGAAAGCGCCAGTCGTCCACGACAAAACCATCACCTTTGAAGATTGCCATCGTTAAATGTCCGCGCCGGCAAAAAGCGGCAAAGTGTGAAGCCCGCATTCGACTTTGGCCTTTCCGCGCCAGCGTCCCGCACGCGGATCTTCGCCAGGCTTTACTGGCGACGTGCAAGGCATACACCCAATCGACAGAAAACCTTTGTCCACGAGCGGATGGTGTGGCAAGTCGAAGGCATCGAGATAATCCAGAATCTTGACCGCCGGCCAATGGGCGAGCGGATTGACTTTGATGCGCCCGCCTTCGGATTCGAGCAAGGCCAGTTCCCCGCGTGATTGTGCCTGAAACCGCTTGCGGCCTGTGATCCACGCATCATAACCTTCGAGCGCTTCCGCCAAGGGCAGCACCTTGCGGATTTCGCAACAGCGGTCGGGATTGCTCGCCCAAAGGAAATTTTCAGGGTCCTCCGCGGCAAGCAACGCCGGTTTGGGGCCTATGGAAATTACCTTTTCAAGACCAAGATGGGCGACGAGTTCATCCCGATAGGCGAGCGTTTCCTCGAACAAAACCCGTGTGTCGATGAACAACACCGGCGTCGCTTTGTCGATTTGTGCAACCATATGGAGCAGCACAGCAGAATCGGCGCCAAAACTCGAGACGAGCGCGATGCGATCCGGAAAAAGATCCTTGATCACGACACGCAGAAATTCGGCCGTTTCCAGTCCCGCCAAAGCAGCATTAAGCCGCGGCGCTTTTTCAGAAGCTTCAAGGATGGCAGCCTCATTCCCGGCCATAAAGCGCCTCCTTGAACGGCGCCATCCCGATCCTCCGGTAGGCCGCCAGAAAATCCTCCGCCGGGTTCGCACGGTATTTCAAATATGTATCAACAACGGTCTCGACGGCATCGACAACATCCTCGGAAGAAAAACCACGGCCGGTGAGTGTCCCGACATTGCAAAGCTCGTCGGCCGAGCCGCCAAGAGTGATCTGATAGGCCTCGGCACCGGACTTCTCCAATCCAAGAATGCCGATATGGCCGACATGGTGATGTCCGCAGGCGTTGATGCAGCCAGAAATATTGATCTTCAACTCGCCGATGTCCCGCGCCCGTGCGCCATCGCCGAACCGCTCTGAAATGCGCTGCGCGATGGGAATCGAACGGGCGGTTGCCAGCGCGCAAAAATCGAGCCCCGGGCAAGAAATAATGTCGGTGACAAGGCCGGTGTTGGCGGTGGCGAGACCATGACTTGCTAGGCGGTCGTAGAGTTCGGGCAAATCATCTAGGGCGACATAAGGTAAAACAAGGTTCTGTTCATGAGCGACTCTGATCTCATCAGCTGAAAATTCCTCGGCGAGGCCGGCAATCGCGTCCATCTCATCGGCGCTGGCATCGCCTGGAATGCCGCCGATGGGTTTCAAGGAGACATTGACGATCGCATAGCCCGGTGTTTTGTGCGCGGCGATATTTTGCGCCACAAAGCGGGCAAACGCCGGATCGCCCGCTTTCCGCCGCGCAACCGCTAAGGAATGATCCCCCCGCGCGGCTAAGTCGGGTGGCGCGAAATAGGCGCGGATGCGGTCGATTTCCGCTTGCGGCAAGGTCAAACCAACATCGCGATGATTGGCAAATTCCGCCTCGACCTCGTCTCGAACGGCATCGGCGCCTTTCTCATGCACCAAGATTTTGATGCGCGCCTTGTATTTGTTATCGCGCCGCCCTTCGAGATTATAGATGCGCAGGATCGCATCCGTGTAGGCGAGGAGATCTTCCTTTGGCAGGAAGTCGCGAATCTTATGGGCGATCAAGGGGGTGCGGCCGAGGCCGCCGCCGACATAGACGCTAAAACCTATTTCGCCCCTGGCATTCTTGATGATCTGATAGCCAATATCGTGAACCTGGATCGCGGCGCGATCCTTGGCGGCGCCATTCACGGCGATCTTGAATTTGCGCGGCAAAAACGAATATTCCGGGTGCAGCGATGACCATTGCCGCAGAATTTCGGCATAGGGGCGCGGATCTTCGATTTCATCGGCCGCGGCGCCTGCAAATTGGTCGGCGGTGACATTGCGGATGCAATTTCCCGAGGTCTGGATGGCGTGCATTTCGACATCCGCGAGTTCCTCCAGAATGGCTGGGCAGTCTTTGAGTGCCGGCCAGTTGAACTGAATATTCTGGCGGGTTGTGAAATGGCCGTAGCCCTTGTCGTAGCGCCGCGCGATGAAGGCGAGTTTGCGCATTTGCCGCGACGACAAGGTGCCGTAAGGAATCGCAATGCGCAGCATATAGGCGTGCAATTGCAGATAAACGCCGTTCATCAGCCGCAGCGGCCGGAACTTTTCCTCGTCCAATTCGCCCGAGAGACGCCGTGCCACCTGGTCACGGAATTGCGCGACGCGCGCGGCGACAAAGTTTTTGTCGAATTCATCGTAGCGATACATGCGAGCTCCGCTCCGCCCGGGCATCCAGCCGCCGATACCCAGAGCGCTTCAAATCCGTTGCTTTATCGCGTGATCTCATCGGAAAGGCCGGTAGCGCCGATCAGCTCGGGCGTTCGCGGGCTTGCCTGTCCCGGAACTGTCAATCGCGCCTTCGTCTCCGGCTTGAGTGCATGGCCCGGAACCGGATTCGCGGCATAAGTGAAAACGCGGCTTTGGGGCAAGAAGTCGACCGTCGGACCCAGCGCGCGGATCGACTCGCGCAAGGTCAGCGGCCGCCATCCGCCCGCCTCATCCGTTACATCGACGAGGCAAGGCTCGACGACGAGATTGCGCTTCGCGTCGTCCCGCGCTGCGGCCAGCCCGGTCTCCGCCTCGGCTTTGCACGCGAAGAGCTTTGCTTCGTCGAGCTGCCCGGTCCAGGCGCCATCATGGCCAACATAGACCACAATCCCGTCGGTGAGGCGATTTGCTGTGATAACCTGAGACATGCCGAAAACTCACGGGAACTCAATTTCAATTTCCTATATAGCGCAATTAACACCATTTGGCGAGTGTTTAAAACAATATACTGATTTAATATGTGAAATAGATCATTCGCCGGCACCAAAAAACGCTTTAGCTGTCTTTCAAATAATCGTGCACCACCTCGCCAAGGCCCAGCGTCAGATCCGTGACGAAATGGGTGGCTGAAACGACGCCGCGCACCGGCAAGCGGGCAACGTCGCACATCGCATGCTCGAAAAGCTCGATGGCAGCGGGACCGGCCCACGCGCCCTTCAAAGTGACATCCTCCAAATAATAGCGCACCAGCTCGCAAATCCGCGGGGTGCAATCGACATGCGGGATGATCTTGATCATAAAGCTTGGCTTGGCGAGGCTCTTGATGAGTGGCGCCGGATCGATCTCGCGATGTTTGTAGCCCATTGTGGCGGAAACGCACAGAACCGAGCCGTAGTGTAAGGTACAGACCAAGGTCTCGCTTTCATGCGAGATTTTTGGTCTGGCGAGCTTTTTCGGAAAGCCCCAGATCTCGCGCCCGCCGGCGATCGGCGAATTGTCGTCGAGATACATGGCATGCACATAGCCGCCATCCTGGACCGTCCCGTCGGGCGTCCGGAAGCGAACGGGAATAACCTGGCCGGTTTCCGTATAATCGCCAAAGCCGGTCGAATCCGGCATGCGGATGAACTCATAATTGACCGTATCGCCCACGACCTCCAAAGGTTCAGGAACGACCTCGCGCAAAAGCTCGGGATCGGTCCGGTAGCTGATGACCACGAATTCCCGGTTGTAAAATTTATAAGGGCCGCGCGGGTACGCAGGGTCCATCAGCGGCATAGCGAAGGCAGTCTTGGCGACGTCGGCAAGCTTCATCGTGGATCTCCTGGGGGGGGTGACCGGGTTTCCTATTCGCGCCCGTCGCGCGCGAGGTCGAAGGTAAAGACGCCATCGCTATTTTCGGGACGCTGCAAAACCTCCTGGTGCCGCAAAGTGCGCACTGCGTCGTTGTAGCCGGATTCCCAATGCTCTTCCATGGTCCGCCGCGAAAACTCGTAGTCTTTCGAGGTGCCCTCGTAATTGTGCGAGTGATAGATGAGATTGATGATGTTGTAGACTTTTTCATCCGCCTCGCCGGCGAGAAGGTTAGCCTGCGGCAATTGCCGCAGCTCGTCGGGAAGCTTTTGGATGAGGTGGTGGACGGCACGGCGCAGCAGCTGTGCGTGCTTGAAGTCGTCGGTGGCGGCCCGCGTGCGGCTTGAAAAGTGGATCTCCTTCTCGCGCAACTCGGCCTCGATCAGATTGCGCGGCAGATTGCCGCTAGCGCTCCACAAATCAATCTGAAAGGCGAGCGTATCCAGGCGCGGCCTGCCGGAGAGCACCCATTGCAACGGCGTGTTCGAGACAAGGCCGCCGTCCCAATAATGCTCGCCTTGAATTTCGGTGGCGGGCAGGCCGGGCGGCAGGGAGCCGCTGGCCATGACATGCTCCGGACCGATCTCATGCGTGGTACTATCGAAATAGGTGAAATTGCCGGTGCGCACATTCACCGCGCCGACGCTGAACCTTGTGTTGCCGCAATTGATGAGGCCAAAGTCGACCAGACGTTCGAGGGTCGCTTTCAAGGGAGCGACATCGTAATAACTAAGGGAATCACACTCACCGGGAACGAAGGGCAGCGGCGCTGGAATGCGCGGCGTGAAGAAGCCCGGCGCCCCCCAGAACAAGGTGGTCATTGCGCGCAGCTGGTTCACCCAGGTGTGGGTGTATTCGTCCTTAATCTTGAGGGAGGGCAGATAGGTGATGCCCACCGGCGCCGTGCTGACAAGTTCCCAAAATTCGCGCAACCGCGCGACGCGCTTTTCCGGCGGGTTGCCAGCAATCAGCGCCGAGTTGATCGCGCCAACCGAGATGCCGGCCACCCAATCTGGATGTAAATTTGCTTCCGCCAGAGCCTGATAGACCCCTGCTTGATAGGCACCAAGCGCGCCGCCACCCTGGAGCACAAGCGCGATCCGTTCGAACGGCGGCCGCGGCATATCCCGATGCGACTTGTGCATGGGAGCGTGCGATTTCTCTTCATCGATCATGTGTGAGCTATTTCCGTCAAAGGTCCGGTTTCGAACATGGCAGCTCGCTGCCTGATGCGGCGCGTGCCAAACCATAGTGACAAATCCGCGCTTGCCGTCAACTTAGCGCAGGATCGTCAAAAATCTGAGACATTTTTGAAAAGCTTTCGCAATAACAAACAAGCCATGATTTACCTTGAATCCTCTCTGACCGGCTTTTCACGCCGGGCGGCCTCTTTTTCGCCGCCACGTTCCTCCATCGCCGCCGCATGATATTTGCGCCGGATGTCGGCAAGATCGACGGCTGGTTTTGGGAACGCCATGTGAAGCTCTTCCATCGTCGCTGCAACGATTTGCGAGACCACCAAATTGCGAAACCATTTGTGATTGGCAGGGATCACGTACCAGGGCGCGTCATGGGTGCTGGTCGCGGCAAGCGCCTTTTCGGCGGCCCGCATATAATCGTCCCAGAGGAGGCGCTCGGAATAGTCGGATTCGCTGATTTTCCAATTGCGCAAGGGATCGTCCAGCCGCTTGCCGAAGCGGGCGAGCTGCTCCTCCTTGCTGATATGCAAGAAGAATTTTAGGATCGTCGTTCCGCTCTCTTGAAGCCCCAACTCGAAGGCGCGGATCGATTCATAGCGCGCCGTGCAGGTTTGCTTGCCGATGAGTTTATGAACTCGCGTGACCAAAACGTCCTCGTAATGGGAGCGATTGAAGATCGCGATCCACCCCTTTGGCGGCGCATGGGGGTGGATTCGCCAAAGAAAATCATGATCGCGCTCGATCGGCGTCGGCTCCTTGAAATTGGTCACCGACGCCCCCTGCGGATTGAGCGGCCCGAACACATGCTTGATGGTGCCGTCCTTGCCCGCCGCGTCCAAGCCCTGAAGAACGATCAAAATGGCGTGCTTTTTCTCCGCATAAAGTAAGCCTTGCAGTTGGGTCAGCCTTTGCTGATATCCTCCCAGTTCCGGCGCCGCCTCATCTGGCGTCTCATGTTGCCCCGTAAAGGCGGGATCGACGTCCTTCAAGCGAAATTTGCGGCCAGGTTTGACGATGAGCTTGTCGCGATAGTCCACCAAATTCGCCTCCTATCGTCCGTTCGTCCTGATGCCGTTTACATCCCCGCTCGTTGTTACTATCTTGCGCGGCGCGGCTGGGCTCTCCATTTTCCGGTTGACCGAACGAGCTTAGTCCAATTTTCCTCCAAGACGAGTATTCATCATGCGCGCCGAAGCCGAAGCGCTTGTCCAATCCATCAAGCAATCCATGGGATTGCTGAGGAGGCATCTTTGACGTCGAAACTGCCGCCCGCCGTCTCGCCGAACTGAACGCCAAGGCCGAAGACCCGGCTCTTTGGAACAATACCGAAGCAGCGCAAAAAATCATGCGCGAGCGGACCGAGCTTGAGGACAGGCTCGGCTCGCTCAGCCGTTTCGACAACGAACTCTTGGACGCGATCACGCTCATCGAACTCGCCGAAGCGGAGCAGGACGCCGCGTCCGAAAAGGAAGGGCTCGACCTGCTCAAAGCCCTGAAAGTGGAGGCTGGGCGGCGCCAGATCGAGGCGCTGTTGTCCGGCGAGGCGGATGGCAACGACACCTATATCGAGGTTCATTCCGGCGCTGGCGGCACTGAAAGCTGCGACTGGGCCCGCATGCTGTTCCGCATGTATGCACGCTGGGCCGAGCGCCATAAATATAAGGTCGAGGTCATCGAGGAGACAGCAGGCGACGAAGCGGGCCTCAAATCCGGCACCCTCCTCGTCAAGGGCCATAATGCGTATGGCTGGGCCAAAACCGAGTCCGGCGTGCATCGCCTGGTGCGCATCTCGCCATTCGATTCGAATGCGCGGCGCCACACAAGTTTCGCCTCGGTATGGGTCTATCCGGTCATTGATGACCGGATCAACATCGATGTCAAGGAATCGGACTGCCGCATCGATACCTATCGTTCATCGGGCGCGGGTGGCCAGCACATCAATACGACGGATTCGGCTGTCCGTATCACCCATATCCCCTCGGGGATCGTCGTTGCTTGCCAAGGGGAACGCTCGCAGCACAAGAACCGGGCAACCGCCTGGAACATGCTGCGCGCGCGGCTCTACGAGCAGGAGATGGAAAAGCGGGAGGCGGCGGCCAATGCGACGGAAGCCAGCAAGACCGAGATCGGCTGGGGGCATCAGATCCGGTCCTATGTGTTGCAGCCCTATCAACTCGTGAAGGATCTGCGTTCCGGCGTGACGTCCGGGTCGCCGGTTGACGTGCTCGACGGCGAACTCGATGATTTCATGGAGGCGGCGCTTGCACAAAAAGTCTCTGGCGGTGTCCCGGTGGCGGTTGAGGATGTAGAGTGACGAGAATATGAGCCCAGGAAATCACCCCCAAAGAGAACGCATGTTCAATCTGCCCGCGGCGGTCCTCGGGATCATGGTGCTGCTTGCCGCGATCGAGGCCTTTTCCCAACTGGTGCCGGCGGAGACCTATCTCAATATTCTTCAGCACTTCGCCTTTGTGCCGGGACGTTTCACTTTTGCATTCGATCCCGGAAGAGTGACTGCGGCCTTCAATGCCATCCCCGAAGACGCCGAATTTCGCGCCCGGGCCGCGACCTTTTTCCTCGGCGATGGCAAACCGCTTTGGTGGACGCCGCTCACCTATGCGTTCTTGCACGGCAGCTGGCTGCATGTGGGGATGAACTGCCTGTGGTTCGCGGCGTTCGGGTCGCCCGTCGCCCGCCGCTTTGGCACCCCCCGCTTTTTGTTGTTCTGCGCGGTTGCGGCAATTGCCGGAGCGGCCATGCACTACGCGACGCATATCGCGGATTTGCAACCAGTCGTCGGCGCGTCGGCCACGGTTTCCGGTGTCATGGCCGCGGCAGTGCGCTTCGTTTTCCAGCCCGGCGCGCCGCTTGGCGAAGCGCTCGGCTTCTCGGAGCGCGCGCATGAGGACCA